>NZ_JBJGZW010000023.1:0-76544 GCF_054050695.1 Blastococcus sp. SYSU D00820 | reverse complement strand
GGCCCGGGCCGCCCTCGCGGGCGGACCCGGGCCGCGGGCCGTGGACGGTCAGCCGGTGCCGCGCGCCGCGCCCTCGGCCAGGGTCCGGGCCACCGCCGTCACCAGGTCGTGCCCGGGCAGGTCCTCGACCGGCACCGGCAGCGGCAGCGACCAGTTGGGCCGGTCGGTGGTGCCGGGCATGTTGGGCCGGCGCTCGTCGGCGACGGCGTCCTCCAGCGTGGCCGACAGCAGCAGCGACGGCGCCGTGGCCAGCGACTCGTAGGCCTTGCGCACCGCCGTCTCCGGCCGGGCGTTCTTCCGCACCCCGCGCAGCCGGCCCAGCAGCGACTCCCGGCCGCGCTCGAGCTCCTCGTCGGAACCCAGGCCGCGGTCCCGCTGCTCGGCGACGTCCGCGCCGGTCCACAGGCCCGCGACGGTGGGCAGGTCGTGGGTGCTGACCGCGGCCATCGCCTCGGTCGGCCACTCCGCCGGGGCGTCGTCCTCGAACCACAGCAGGCGGTAGGACAGGACGCCGTGCTCGGCCATGGCCTCGCGCACGCCCTCCTCGACGGTGCCGAGGTCCTCGCCGACCACCAGGGCCTGCGCCCGGTGGCTCTCCAGCGCGACGATGCCGAGCAGGTCCTCGGCGGGGTAGCGCACGTAGGCGCCGTCCGCGGCGCTGCCGTCCGAGGGCACCCACCACAGCCGGAACAGGCCCATGACGTGGTCGATGCGCAGCCCGCCGGCGCCGGCCATCGTGGCGCGGATCGACTGGACGAACGGCTCGTAGTCGGCCGCCCGCAGCCGCCAGGGGACCAGGGGCGGCGAGCCCCAGTCCTGGCCCTGGGTGTTGAACTCGTCCGGCGGGGCGCCGACGCTCACGCCCGAGGCGAGCACGTCCTGCCAGGTCCAGGCGTCCGCGCCGCCGCCGGCGACGCCGATCGGCAGGTCCTGGATGACGGTCATGCCCTCGGTGGCGGCGCCCAGCTGCAGGTGCATGGCCCACTGCAGCCAGGCGTGGAAGGCGACGTCCCGCTCGCGCTCGGCGACGAACCGGCCGACGGCCTCGCTGCGCGGGTCGCGCAGCTCCTCGGGCCAGGTGTGCCAGTCGGGGCCGTGCTCGTCGGCGAGGGCGCACCAGGTGGCCCAGTCCTGCAGCGGCTGCCCCTGGTGCCACCACCAGTCGGGGAAGGCCGGGTCGTCGCGGCCGGTGGCGTCGAAGACGCGGCGCAGCACCGCGCGCTTGCGCGCCCAGATCGCGTCGCGGTCGATCAGCTCGCCGTCGTTGAGCGCGCGGCCGGCGTCGGCCTCGAGGTCGACGGCACCGGCGCCGGGCACCTCGGGCACCCGCAGGTAGATCGGGTTGCGGAACCGCCGGGTGGCCGGCAGGTAGGGGCTGGCCTCCTGCCCGGGCGTCGGGGCGACGGCGTGCAGCGGGTTGATCAGCACGAAGCCCGCGCCCTGGTCGGCGGCCATCTCGCGGATCGCGCGCAGGTCGCCGAGGTCGCCGATGCCCCAGCTCTGCCGGCTGCGGGCGGCGTACAGCTGCACCGCCCAGCCCCAGGTGCGCTCGGGCAGCCAGCACCGGCCCGGGGTGACCACCAGCCGCCGGCGGGGACCACCCGGGACCTGCAGCCAGTGGTAGCCGAGCGGGAAGTCCTCGGGCAGCTCGCCGTCCACGTGCCGCGTGCCGCCCTCCTCCAGCTGCACCTCGGCCTCGTCGACCTCCAGCACGTCGCCGGGGCGGGCCACGATCGGCGCGCGGTCCTCGAGGTCGGCCGGCGGCGTCCCGATCACCTCCCGCAGCTTCTCGATCGTGGTCGAGGCGACCTCGTGCTCCTCGTCGAAGGCGTCGAGCCAGCTGGCGTCGATGCCCCACTCGTCGGTCGTCGGGGTGCGTGTCACCCCTCGATACTCCCCAGCGGTCCGGCTGCGCGCAGTGCAAGCCGACAGTGGTGCCGGTCTCGCTGGACCCTCCACCGGCTGGAAGGTGCACTGTCGGGCCATGGGGACGAGCGCAGGACCGGCGGTGCCGCCCGGGCTCACGGTGGGGCAGGTCGCGGGCCGGCTCGGCGTGCCGGTGCGCACCGTCCGCTTCTGGTCCGACGAGGGGCTGGTCGACCCGCCGGCCCGCTCGGCCGGCGGCTACCGGCTCTACGACGCCGCGTCCCTGGCCCGGCTGGACCTCGTGCGCACCCTGCGCGAGCTGGGGCTGGGCCTGGCGGCCATCCGGGAGCTGCTGGCCCGGCGGCGGGGGATCGCCGAGGTCGCCGCCGAGCACGTCCGCGCCCTGGACGCCGAGATCCGGTTGCTGCGGCTGCGCCGGACGCTGCTGCGCGTCCTCGCCACCACCGATCCACCGACCGAGGAGCTGGGGCTCGTGCACGAGCTGGCCACGCTGTCCGCCCGCGAGCGGCAGCAGCTGATCGACGACTTCGTCACCCGCGCGTTCGACGGCGTCCCCGACGACGCGCCGGGCGCCGGCATCGCCGCCGGCATGCGCAGCCTGCCCGCCGAGCTGCCCGAGCAGCCGTCGGCCGAGCAGGTCGCCGCGTGGCTGGAGCTGGCCCGGCTGGTGACCGACCCGGAGTTCGCCGGCCGGGTGCGGGAGATGGCCCTCGCCGGCGCGGGGGCCACCCCCGAGGAGCCCGACACCCTCGGCGCCGACGCCGGCCGGCTGCAGGCGCTCGGCCGGCAGGCGCTGGCCGACGGCGTCGCGCCCGGCTCGCCGGCGGCCGAGGCGCTGGTCGCGGAGCTGCTCGACGACGGCCGGCCCGCCGACCCGGGGCGCCGCGCCCGGCTGGCCGAGCGGCTGGCGACGTTCACCGATGCCCGGGTCGAGCGCTACTGGCAGCTGCTCGGCGTGCTCAACGGGTGGCCGGCGTTCGAGCCGTCGGTGCCGGCGGTCGACTGGTGGATCGCGGCGCTGCGGGCGGCGGGGCCTCACCCGGCCGGGTGAGCCGCCGCCGGTCCGGCTCCGGTCGGGGCGCCGGGCTGCCGTAGCCGAGGGCGAACCCTCCCCGAGGAAGGCCGCTCCCGTGGACCCCGACGCTCGACCGCAGGACCATCCGCACGCACCCGGCGGCCGCGATCCCGGCGTACCCGCCGCCTGGGCCGCCGCCGCGGTGCTGGTCACCGCCCAGGTCGCGGCAGCGGGCTGGACCGGCGGTCCGCCGGCCGTCCTCTCCCAGCTGGCGCTGGCGGTGGGCACCGTGGCCGCCGTCGCCTCGGCGGCGTTCCGCTCGGCCCGCTGCCGGGAGCGGCGGGCCGCCGCCGACCTCGCCGCGCTGGCCTTCTCCGACGTGCTCACCGGACTGGCCAACCGCGCGCTGTTCACCGACCGGCTGGAGCTGGCGCTGCGCCGCACCGCCCGCAGCGCCGGCGAGGTCGCCGTCGTCTTCCTCGACCTGGACGGCTTCAAGAACGTCAACGACACCCTCGGCCACTCGGCCGGCGACCGGCTCATCTGCGAGGTCGCGGCGATCCTGCAGGGTGCGGTGCGCACCGAGGACACCCTCGCCCGCCTCGGCGGCGACGAGTTCGCCATCCTCGTCGAGCACGCACCCGGCCAGAGCGTCGCCGAGGCGACGCGGATCGCCGAGCGGGTGCTGTCGGCCCTCGAGCAGCAGATCGACCTCGGCGGCCAGCGGGTGAGCGTGTCGGCCAGCATCGGCATCGCCACCGGCGACGTCGCGGCCACCGCCAGCTCGCTGCTGCGCGACGCCGACAACGCCATGTACTGGGCCAAGGGCGCCGGCCGCGGCCGCTACGTCGTGTTCAACCCGCAGATGCGCTCGGCCGCCGCCGAGCGGCTGCAGCTGGAGCAGGACCTGCTGGCCGCGCTGCCGGGCGAGCAGTTCCGGCTGGTCTACCAGCCGGTGGTCGACCTCGGCAGCGAGCGCGTGGTCGGCTTCGAGGCGCTGCTGCGCTGGGACCACCCCACGCTCGGCGTCGTCCTCCCCGAGCGGTTCCTGCCGGTCGCCGAGGACATCGGCCTGATCGTCGACATCGGCCGCTGGGTGCTGCGGGAGGCGGCCACCTCCGCGGCGGCCTGGCGGCGGGACCACCCGGGCAGCAGCGAGCTGTCGATGGCGGTCAACGTGTCGCCGTCGCAGCTGGCCTCGGCCGGCCTGGTGGACGCCGTCCGCGAGGCGCTGGCCGCCAGCGGGCTGCCCCCGGAGGCGCTGGTGCTGGAGCTCACCGAGTCCGTGCTGGTCCGCGACCCGGTGCTCGCCGCCGAGCGGCTGGCCCAGCTCCGCGCGCTCGGCGTGAAGCTGGCCCTCGACGACTTCGGCACCGGCTACTCGTCGCTGTCGCACCTGCGCCAGTTCGCCGTCGACATCCTCAAGATCGACCGGTCGTTCGTCAGCACCATCGACGACGCCGAGGCGATGCCGGCGATCCTGCGCGGGCTGATCAACCTCGGCCACACCCTCGACCTGGAGATCGTCGCCGAGGGCATCGAGCTGGAGCGCGAGCGCACCCACCTGCGCGACGGCCGCGTGGGCCTGGCCCAGGGCTTCCTGTTCGCCGCGCCGCTGGAGCACACCGACGCCGAGCTGCTGCTGCTCGGCCAGCCGGGCGCCACGCCGTCGGACCGGGACGCGACCCCCGCCTGACGCCCCGGCTCCGAGACCACCTCGTCCGGTGGCCGGGACCGGCGCTCTCCGGTGGGATCGGCCCATGACGGTGATCGGGTTCCACAACTCGCACGAGCAGGTCCACCCCGCCGACCTGCTGACCGCGGTCCGGCACGCCGAGGAGGTCGGCTTCACCGCGGCGATGTGCTCGGACCACCTGACGCCGTGGAACCGCGACCAGGGGCAGTCCGGCTTCGCCTGGTCGTGGCTGGGCGCCGCGCTGGCCACCACGTCGCTGCCCTTCGGCGCGGTGAACGCCCCCGGCCAGCGCTACCACCCGGTGATCGTCGCCCAGGCCATCGCCACCCTCGGCGCGATGTTCCCCGGCCGCTTCTGGGTGGCGCTGGGCAGCGGCGAGGCGATGAACGAGCACGTCACCGGTGACAAGTGGCCGCGCAAGGAGCTGCGCGACCAGCGGCTGCGCGAGTGCGTCGACGTCATCCGCGCGCTGCTCGCCGGCGAGGAGGTCACCCACGAGGGCCTGGTCACCGTCGACCGGGCGAAGGTCTACACGCTCCCCGAGCAGCAGCCGGCGCTGATCTGCCCGGCCGTCAGCGTCGCGACGGCGCGGCGCGGCGCGGACTGGGCCGACGGGCTGGTCACCATCAACCAGCCGCACGACACGCTCCGCGAGATGGTCGCCGCCTACCGGGACGCCGGCGGCCGCGGGCCGCTGGTGATCCAGGTGCACGTGTCCTGGGATCCCGACGAGGACCGCGCGCTGGCCATCGCGCACGAGCAGTGGCGCAGCAACGTCTTCCCCCCGCCGCTGTGCTGGGACCTCGACAGCCCCGAGGCCTTCGAGCAGGCCTCGGCGCACGTGACCCCGCAGGGCGTCACCTCGGCGGTGCGGGTGTCGGCCGACCTCGGGCAGCACGCGGCCTGGATCGCCGAGTACGTGGAGCTGGGGTTCGACCACGTCTACCTGCACCACGTCGGCAAGGAGCAGCGGCCGTTCCTCGACGCGTTCGGAGCGAAGGTGCTGCCGCAGCTCGGCGTCACCGCGCCGCCGCCGGCGGTGGCCGTGGAGCCGGTGCGCCGTCCGGCTCCGGCGTGACCGTCACCGTCCGCGTGCTCCGGGAGGACGACGTCCCGGAGCTCACCCGGTTGCTGGTGGCCAACCGGGAGTTCCTCGCGCCCACCGACCCCGAGCGCAGCGACGACTACTACACCGAGGGGTTCCAGCGCCGGGACACCGCCCGCCTGCTGGAGCTGCACGGGCTCGGCGGCGTCATCCCCGGCGTCATCCTGCTGGACGGGCAGCTGGTCGGCCGGGTCAACGTGAACAACGTCGTCCACGGGCCGTTCCAGTCCGGCGACCTGGGCTACTGGGTGGCCCGGCACGTGGGCGGCCGGGGCGTGGCCACCGCCGCGGCCGCGGCGATGATCGACCTGGCGTTCGGGGAGTACGGCCTGCACCGCCTGCAGGCCGGCACCCTGGTGGACAACCTGGCCTCCCAGCGGGTGCTCGCGCGCAACGGGTTCACCCGCATCGGCCTGGCCGAGCAGTACCTGCGCATCGCCGGCCGGTGGCAGGACCACGTGCTGTTCCAGCGGCTGGCCGGGCCGCCCCGAGGAGAGGGGAGCACCCCGGCGTGAAGATCACCGACACGGCCGACCTGTGGTGGAAGACCGCCGTCGTCTACTGCCTGGACGTCGAGACCTACCTGGACTGGAACGGCGACGGCTGCGGCGACTTCGCGGGCCTGGCGCAGCGGCTGGACCACCTCGCCGACCTCGGCGTCACCTGCCTGTGGCTGATGCCCTTCTACCCGACCGCCGAGCGCGACGACGGCTACGACATCACCGACTTCTACGGCGTGGACCCGCGGCTGGGCACCCACGGCGACCTGGTCGAGGTCATCCGCACCGCCAACGACCGCGGCATGCGGGTGATCGCCGACCTGGTGGTCAACCACACCTCGATCCAGCACCCGTGGTTCCAGCAGGGCCGGCAGAGCCGGGACGCGCCGTTCCACGACTTCTACGTCTGGCGCGACGACGAGCCGCCGGACACCAGCGACCAGGTGGTCTTCCCCGACCAGGAGGACAGCATCTGGACCTACAACGAGCCCACCGGCCAGTGGTACCTGCACCGCTTCTACAAGGAGCAGCCCGACCTCGACGTCACCAACCCGCGGGTGCGCGACGAGGTCGCCAAGATCATGGGCTTCTGGCTGCAGCTCGGGCTGTCGGGCTTCCGCGTGGACGCCGTCCCCTTCTTCCTGGAGACCCAGGGCGGCGCGGATGCCGAGAGCCTGCCCGATCCGCACGAGTACCTGCGGTCCCTGCGCTCGTTCCTCGGCCGGCGCACCGGCGACGGCATCCTGCTCGGCGAGGTGAACCTGCCCCACGAGCAGCAGGCGGAGTTCTTCGGCGGCAGCGACGGCGACGAGCTGACCATGCTGTTCGACTTCATCGGCATGCAGGCCACCTACCTCGCGCTGGCCCGCGGGGACGCCGGGCCGCTGGCGGAGGCGCTCACCGCCCGGCCCGCCGTCGGCCCCGACAGCCAGTGGGCGACCTTCGTCCGCAACCACGACGAGCTGACCCTGGACAAGCTCTCCGACGACGAGCGGCAGGAGGTCTTCGCCGCCTTCGGCCCGGAGGAGCGCATGCAGGTCTACGGCCGCGGCCTGCGCCGCCGGCTGCCCCCGATGCTGGACGGCGATCCCCGGCGGATCCGCATGGTCTACAGCCTGCTGTTCTCGCTGCCCGGCACCCCGGTGCTGTTCTACGGCGAGGAGATCGGCATGGGGGAGGACCTCGATGCCGAGGGCCGGCTCGCCGTCCGGACGCCGATGCAGTGGACCGCCGGGCGCAACGGCGGCTTCTCCGACGCCGATTCCGACCGGCTGCCCGGGCCGGTGGTGTCCGGCGGGTTCGCGCCGGAGTTCGTCAACGTCGCCGACCAGCGCCGCGACGAGGACTCGCTGCTGTCGTTCATGAAGCTGCTGATCCGCCGCTACCGGGAGTCCCCGGAGCTGGGCTGGGGCACGTTCACCGTGCTGGAGCAGCCGCACTCGGCGGTGCTGGCGCACCTGTGCTCCTGGGACGACGGGGCACTGGTCGCGGTGCACAACCTGGGAGCCGAGCCGCGCACGGTGCCGCTCACCCTCCCCGGCTGCGACGCCTCGCACCGGCTGGAGGACCTGCTGATCACCCGGTCGACCCCGGTGGGGGAGGACGGCGCCGTCGAGCTGGCCCTGGAGGGCTACGGGTACCGCTGGCTGCGCGTGGTCGCCGAGGACAGCCGCCGGCTGCTGTAGACGAGTCGACCTGTCGACACACGCGCCGGGCTCCCCGGAACCGGGGCGGGTGCGCCCTAGCGTGACGCGTGATGTCCGAGAATCCCGGCGCCCCGGCCCCTGTCCCGGCCGGCGTCAACGTCCCCACCGGCCCGATCCCGCCGTACTTCGGCCTCGGCTCCCGGGCCGAGCCGCACGGTGCCACGGCGGCGCGGCCCCCTGCGCCGGAGGACGGCGTCCCGGCCCTCTCCGCGGGGGACGGCGGTCCGGTGCCGCCCGGCGAGCCGGGGCCCCCGGTGACCGGTCCGGCGCCCGGTCCCGCGCCGGAGGCCGCGCCCGAGCCGGAGCCCGCCGGCCCGGTGGCTGCCTGGGCGCTCACCGACCCGCCCGGGCCGCCCGCCGATCCGCACCCGACCGCGCCGGTGACCGGGCAGCCCCGGGTCCGTGCCCGCCGGCGCGACCCGCTGACCCGCATGGGCCCGTGGGCGCCGGTGGCCGGCGCGCTGCTCGGGCTGGTGGCCGGGCTGGTGACCGTCGCGGTCCTGGCCGGTCGCGCCGACGGGTTCGGTGCGGGGCTGTCCCTGGTCTTCCTCGTCGTCGGGCTCACCATGCTGGGGGCGGCCGGGGCGCTGCTGGCCGACGAGGTGCGGCTGGTGCGCCGCGGCGCCCGGGAGGCCGCCGTCCGCCCGGCGTGGGTGGAGGCGACCGCCGGCCTGCTCAACGGGCTGACGCCGGCCCGCCTGCTGCTGGCCTCGAGCGCCTTCGTGCTCTTCCTGTCGGCCTACGTCAGCCGCTGACGCCGGGGTCGCGCAGCTCGGCCGGGTCCAGCCGCCCGGCGACCAGGTCGGCGGCGACGTCGTCGGCCACCCGGCCGGCCGCGAACGCGTGCGCCCGCAGCACCGCCAGGGCGTCGACCACGTCGGTGCCCAGCACCACCGACAGCATCCCGGTCGCCTGCCAGACGCGGGCCCGGCTGACCGCGTCGGGCGTCTCCCACCACCGGGCCAGGCCGTCCTCGGCCGAGATCCGCACCAGCTCCTCGGTGAGGCAGTCGACGACCGCGTCGACGTCGTCCCGGTCCAGGCCGCTGAGCCGGTCCGGCGCCCGGCCGTAGAGGTCGAGGACGACCGTCGGGCCCAGCGGGGGCGCGAGCGGCAGGGAGAACACCGCCCGGAACGGCGTCTCGCCGTGCATGGCCGCGTGCAGCTCCGGCCAGTTGCGGGCGATGTCGTCGAGGTCGAAGGCGATCGCCGTCCCGGTGTCGTGCGCCCGCAGGCAGGGGCCGTCGCCGGCGGTGAACTGCAGCCGCTCGGCGTGCGCGGCGGTGGCGTCGCTGGCGCCGATCGGGGTGCGCAGGCCCGAGCCCTCGTGGATGCTCAGCGCCGCGCCGTCGACCGGCACCGCCGCGGCGACCGCCCGGGCCAGCCGGGTCGGCGCCATCTCCGGGCCCGACAGCGCCTCCGGTGCCGGGTCCCGCAGCAGGTCGAGGAACCGCTCCGCCGGGTCCTGGGTCGTCATGGCTGGCAGCCTGCGGCCTCAGCCGAAGGCCTGCACGCCCAGGTGGACCGCGAGCCCGAGCCCGGCGACGGCGATGACCCGGCGGAGCAGCACCGGCGGGCTGCGCCGCACGATCCGGGGCCCGATGGTCCCGCCGACGAGCAGCCCGGCCGCCAGCGGCAGCACCGCCGACCAGGCCACCGAGCTGAACAGCACGTAGCCCACCGCGGCCACGCCGTTGGCCATGCCGAGGACGACGTTCTTCAGCGCGTTGCTGCGCGGCACGCCCTCCCCGGTGGAGAGCAGGAACGTGGCCAGCAGCAGCACGCCGGCGGCCGCGCCGAAGTAGCCGCCGTAGATCGCCACGGCGAAGACCGCGGCCGGCAGCCAGCGCGGGTCGCGGGCCCCGCGGCCGTGCGCGCGGGCCCCCTCGGCGGCCAGCTCGCGGGGCGGCCGCTGCACCAGGATCGCTGCCGAGGCCGCGGCGATGAGGAAGGGCACGATGCGCTCGAAGGCGTCCGACGGGGTGGCCAGCAGCAGCACCGCGCCGGCCGCGCCCCCGAGCACCGCCGCCACGCCCAGCGGCAGCAGCCGCCGGCCCTGGCCGCGCAGCTCCGGCCCCGAGGCGCTCACCGAGCCCACGCTGTTCAGCACCAGCGCCACGGTGTTGGAGACGTTGGCCGTGACCGGCGGGATGCCGGTGGCCAGCAGCGCGGGATAGCTGATCAGCGACGCGAGGCCGGCGATGCTGCCGGTCAGCCCGGCCCCGACGCCGGCGAGGACGAGCAGCGCCGCCTCCAGCACGGTCACCGGGTGACCAGGACGACGATCGCCACGATGCCGAGGACGACGATCGCCGTCCGCAGCACCGCGGGCGGCAGCCGGCGGCCGAACCGGGCGCCGAGCCAGCCGCCGACCACCGAGCCGCCGGCCACGCAGCCGGCCGCGGCCCAGTGCACGCGGTCGGTGGCCACGACGATGTAGGCCAGCGCGGCGACGGCGTTCACCGCCGAGGTGAGCACGTTCTTGATGGCGTTGAGCCGCTGCAGCGACTCGCGCAGCAGCAGCCCGAAGACGCCGATCTGCAGCACGCCCTGGCTGGCGGCGAAGTAGCCGCCGTAGCTGCCGGTGGCGTAGGCGCCGACGACCAGCCCGGCCAGCCGGGCCGGGCCCAGGCGGGTCCCGGGGTCGGTGCCGGCGCGCTCCTGCCGGCGGCGCAGCGCGCGCTGCAGCAGCGGCTGGGTGGCCACCAGCACGACGGCCAGGCCGACCAGGGCGGGCACCACCGTCTCGAACGCTCCGGCCGGCAGGTGCAGCAGCAGGAAGGCGCCGGTGAGCGCGCCGAGCACGGAGGCCGGCAGCAGGGTGAGCAGCAGCCGGCGCTGGCCGGCCAGCTCGCGGCGGTAGCCGATCGCGCCGGCGATGCTGCCGGGCACCAGGCCCAGGCTGTTGGACACCGTGGCGGTCACCGGCGGCAGGCCGGCGGCGAGCAGGACGGGGAAGGTCACCAGGGTCCCCGAGCCGACGACGGCGTTGATCGAGCCGGCCGCCAGCCCGGCGGCGGCGATCGCGACCATCTCCCAGGGGGTCAAGCGTCCTTCCTGCCCGCGTCGACCACCCGCAGCACCACCGCGCCCTCCTCGTCGCTGGCCTCGAGGTCGACCTCGGCGTCGATGCCCCAGTCGTGGTTGCCCTCGGGGTCGTCGAGGATCTGCCGCACCCGCCAGACGCCGGGCTTGCCCTTGTCCCAGATGAGCAGCGCCGGACCGCGCGCGTCGGCGCCGGTGCCCAGCTCCGCGTGCTCGGCGAAGTAGGCCTGCACCACCTCGCCCCACCGGTCGGCGTCCCATCCGGCGGCGGAGTCCAGCTCGCCGAGGTCGTACCAGCGCCGCCGGGCCCACAGCTCGACCCGCCGGAACAGCGCGTTGCGCACCATCGCGGTGAACGCCCGCTCGTTGCCGGTGAGCGGCCGCGGCCGGGCGGGGACGGCGACCTCGGCGACCGGGCCGTCGTCGGGGTTGGTGAGCGCCTCCCACTCGTCGAGCAGCGAGGAGTCGACCTGGCGCACCAGCTCGCCCAGCCACTCGACCAGGTCGGTGACCTCCTCGGTGCGCGCCGAGGCGGGCACGCCCGAGCGCAGCGCCTTGAACGCGTCGGACAGGTAGCGCAGCACCGCGCCCTCGGACCGGGTCAGCCCGTAGGTGGTGACGAACTCCCGGAAGGTGAGCGCCCGCTCCCACATCTCCCGGACGACGGACTTCGGCGACAGCTGCGCGTCGGCCGCCCACGGGTTGGTCTGCCGGTAGACGTCGTACGCGTGCGTGAGCAGCTCGTCCAGCGGCTTCGGGTAGCTGATCTCCTCGAGCAGCTCCATCCGCTCGTCGTACTCGATGCCCTCGGCCTTCATCTGGGCCACCGCCTCGCCCCGGGCCTTGTTCAGCTGGGCGGCGAGGATCTGCCGCGGGTCGTCCAGCGTCGCCTCGATGACGCTGACGACGTCCAGGGCGTAGGTGTCGGAGTCCTCGTCGAGCAGGTCGATCGCCGCGAGCGCGAAGGTCGACAGCGGCTGGTTGAGCGCGAAGTCCTCGGGCAGGTCGAGGGTGAGGTCGTAGCGGCGGCCGTCCGGCTCGGGCTCCGGGAGCCGCTCCAGGACGCCGGCCTGCAGCAGCGACCGCGCGATGCCGATGGCCTCGCGGATCAGCTTGAGCTGGCGCTTGCGCGGCTCGTGGTTGTCGGTGAGCAGCCGGCGCATGGCCGCGAACGGGTCGCCCGGCCGGTCGACGACGTCCAGGAGCATCGCCGTCGACACCCGCATGTGGCTGGTCAGCTTCTCCGGCTCGCTCTCGATCAGCCGGCGCATCGTCGACTCGCTCCAGGGCACCATGCCCTCGGGCACCTTCTTGCGCACCAGCTTGCGGCGCTTCTTCGGGTCGTCGGCGACCTTGGCGAACTGCTTGAGGTTCTCGATCTCGTGCTCCGGCGCCTGGACGACGACGGTGCCGGCGGTGTCGTACCCGGCCCGCCCGGCGCGGCCGGCGATCTGGTGGAACTCGCGCACCTGGAGCAGCCGCATGCGGGTGCCGTCGTACTTGGACAGCGCGGAGAAGACGACGGTGCGGATCGGCACGTTGATGCCGACGCCCAGGGTGTCGGTGCCGCAGATGACCTTGAGCAGCCCGGCCTGCGCGAGCTGCTCCACCAGTCGCCGGTACTTGGGCAGCATCCCGGCGTGGTGCACGCCGATGCCGTGGCGGACCAGCCGCGACAGCGTCGTCCCGAACGCGGAGGAGAAGCGGAAGCCGCCGATCATGTCGGCGATCGCCGCCTTCTGCTCCTTACTGGCGACGTTGACGCTCATCAGCGCCTGGGCGCGCTCCAGCGCCGAGGCCTGGGTGAAGTGGACGACGTAGACCGGCGCCTGCTGGGTGTCCAGCAGCTCCTGGATCGTCTCGTGCATCGGCGTCGTGGCGTAGTAGTGGTGCAGCGGCACCGGGCGCTGCGCGCTGGCCACCAGCGCCGTCGGCCGGCCGGTGCGGCGGGTGAGGTCCTCGCGCAGGAACGTGACGTCGCCCAGGGTGGCGCTCATCAGCAGGAACTGCGCCCTCGGCAGTTCCAGCAGCGGCACCTGCCAGGCCCAGCCGCGGTCGGGGTCGCCGTAGAAGTGGAACTCGTCCATGACCACGAGCGCGTCGCCGATGCCGTCGGCGCCCTCGCGCAGCGCGATGTTGGCCAGCACCTCGGCGGTGCAGGCGATCACGGGGGCGTCGCGGTTGACCGCGGCGTCACCGGTGAGCATGCCGACGTTCGCCGCGCCGAAGACGCCGCACAGGGCGAAGAACTTCTCGCTGACCAGCGCCTTGATCGGGGCGGTGTAGTAGCTGCGCCGGCCGGCGGCCAGCGCCGCGTACTGGGCGCCGGTGGCCACCAGTGACTTGCCCGAGCCGGTCGGCGTCGCCAGGACGACGTGCGCGCCGCTGAGCAGCTCGATCAGCGCCTCCTCCTGGTGCGGGTACAGCGTCGTCCCGCCCGCCTCGGCCCAGCCGGCGAAGGCGGTGAACAGCTCGTCGGGGTCGGTGCCGCGGGTGCGCAGCGCGGTCAGGTCACCCGGGTCGTCGAGCAGGGGGAGGGGAGCGGTCGCGGTCATCGTGAGGGACAGCGTGCCCGACGTCCCTCCGCTTCCCGCGCAGGCACCGGCGCGGACCGGTTCGGTCACGAAACGGTCACATCACCTCCCGCGATGTGTGCGGTGAACCGACTAAGGTCAGAAGGTGAACAACAAGTGAACGAGAGGTGGCGCGACGATGCGTGTTGAGGAGCGACCGCTGGTGCGGTGGGTGCCGGTCGTCGACAGGGCGGGGCACCGGCACATGGAGATGCGCTGGGAGCTGCCGACGGCGGCGCACCAGCAGGGCACGCGCGCGGCCTGATCCGCAGCGCACACGGGAACCGGCCGGACGCCTCGTCCGGCCGGTTCCGTGCTGTCCGGGGGGTTCCCGGGCGGTCGCGCGGGTAGGCGGGACCGCGGACAGCGGGGGAGCAGCACCCCGCCGCCGCTCCCGTACGCCGCAGGAGGCACCCGTGTCGTCACCCCGCCCCGAGTCCCAGCCCGAGCAGCAGCAGACCCCGCCCGGCACGCTGGGCGAGATGGACCCGAAGCCCGACCACGGCGAGGAGACCTACGAGGGGTCGGGCAAGCTCACCGGCAAGGCGGCGGTCATCACCGGCGGCGACAGCGGCATCGGCCGCGCGGTCGCCATCGCCTTCGCCCGGGAGGGCGCCGACGTCCTCATCTCCTACCTCAGCGAGCACGAGGACGCGCAGGACACCGCCCGCCACGTCGAGCAGGCCGGCCGCAGGTGCGTGCTGGTGCCCGGCGACCTCTCCGACCGCGCGCACGCCAAGACGATCATCCCCCGGGCCGTCGAGGAGTTCGGGAAGGTCGACGTCCTGGTGAACAACGCGGCGTTCCAGATGAGCCACGACACGCTGGAGGAGGTCTCCGACGAGGAGTGGGACCACACCGTGGCCACCAACCTCACCGCGATGTTCGTGCTCTGCAAGGACGTCATCCCGCACATGCCCGCGGGCGGGTCGATCATCAACTCGTCGTCGGTCAACTCCGACATGCCGAGCCCCAACCTGGCGCCCTACGCGATGACCAAGGCCGGCATCGCCAACTTCACCGCCAGCCTCGCGCAGATGTACGCGGACAAGGGCATCCGGGCCAACAGCGTCGCACCCGGGCCGGTCTGGACGCCGCTGATCCCCTCGACCATGCCGCCGGAGAAGGTGGGCAGCTTCGGCCAGCAGGTGCCGCTGGGGCGGGCCGGGCAGCCGGCCGAGCTGGCGCCGGTCTACGTGCTGCTGGCCAGTGACCAGGCGTCGTACGTGTCGGGCGCCCGCGTCGCGGTGACGGGCGGCAACCCCATCCTCTAGGGGGGCCGCCGCACACGATCAGGGTCCCTGGCCATCTCGGGTCCTCCCCGGGCGCGCACCGCCGGGGAGGACCCCGGACGATCAGGGACCCTGATCGTGTGGCAGGGCGGCGGCCAGCGCGCGGAGCTGCTCGGGGCCGACCCGGCAGCAGCCGCCCACCAGCCGGGCGCCGGCGGCCACCCAGGCCGGCGCCTCGGTGGCCGCGCTCGCGCCGGAGCCGGTCCACCGCCGGGCCGCGGCGTCCCAGCCCTCCCCGCTGTTGGGGTAGGCGACCAGCGGCGTGCCCGCCGCCCGCGCCGCGGCCAGCGCCGGGGCGACCCCGGCGGGCTCGGTGCAGTTGACGCCCACGGCGACGACGCCGGGCAGCCCGCGGGCCAGCGCGAACACCTCCGCCGCCGGCTCGCCGCGGCGGGTGCGCGCGACGCCGTCGGATCCGACGACGGTGGTCAGGGACAGCCACACCGGGACGCCGAGCGACGCCGCCTCGGCCAGCAGCGCCTCGGCCTCCGCGGCCGCGGGCACCGTCTCGCAGGCCAGCACGTCGGCGCCGGCCTCAGCGAGCGCCGCCATGCGCGGGCGGTGGAACGCCCGGAGCTCGGCGACGGTGAGCCCGCCACCGCTGCGGCCCGGCCAGTCGGGGGCGGTGTAGGCGCCGGTGTACTCCGAGCCGTCGGCCAGCATCGCGCCGTAGGGGCCGACCGAGCCGGCCACCCAGCTCGCCGGCGCTCCCTCGCGGGCCAGCGCCACCGACCGGGCCACCAGCCGCAGCGCCTCGTCGCGGTCCAGCCCGGCGGTGGCGAAGCCCTCGACGGTGGCCTGGTAGCTCGCCGTCGTCGCCACCTGCGCGCCGGCCGCGGCGAACGCGGCGTGCGCGGCCACGACCGCCGCCGGGTCGTCGCGCAGCAACCGGGCCGACCAGAGCGCGGAGGAGACGTCGGCGCCGCGCGCCTCCAGCTCGGTGGACAGCCCGCCGTCGAGGACGACGACGCCCTCGGCCAGCGCGGCGGGGAGCGTCTCGGCGGTCACCGGCCCATCCTCCCGCGCTGCGCCGTCCGCGCCCGCCCCGCAGGATCGGACCATGGTCTTCATCTGGGGCAGCGGGTTCGGCGGACGTGGACGGCGCCGGGGCGGGTACCGCGGCGGCCCCGGGTACGGGCCCGGCTACGGCCAGGGGTACGGCCCGCGCTACGGCCGGGGCGGCTACGGTCCGCCGCCCGGGTACGGCTACGGATACGGCCCGCGCTACCGCGGCGGCAACGACTCGTGCCTGCGCGACCTGCTGTTCCTCAACACCGGCTGCTGCCTGGCCAACGCCATCGGCTGCGGCATGGACGCCGTCCTCCTGGCGCCGGCGACCGCCCGGCGCGTCTCGGCCGCCGGCACCGGCGAGCGCGGTGCCCGGCTGGCCCAGCGGCTCGTGGCCGCCGTCCGGGTCTACCAGCGGGAGATCAGCCCGAAGCGGGCGCCCTGCTGCCACTTCACGCCGACCTGCTCGGCCTACGCCGTCGAGGCGATCGAGCGGCACGGCGCGGGCCGGGGCACCTGGCTGACCGTGCGCCGGCTCCTGCGCTGCCGGCCGGGCGGCGCACGCGGCGCCGATCCCGTGCCCGCCGCCGTCTGACCGCTCGGGGAATCCGGTTGCGGGGCCCGGGGAGACTGTTCCGGTGCCCGCCGACGACGACCCGACCGCCGACCTCCCGGTCGCCGGCTCCGTCGTCGTGCCCGCGGCCGCGCTGGGCTGGCGGTTCTCGCGCTCCTCGGGCCCCGGCGGCCAGGGCGTCAACACCGCCGACTCGCGGGTGGAGCTGTCGGTCGCGCCGCTGGAGATCCCCGGGCTGACCGAGGGGCAGCGGGCCCGGCTGGCCGAGCGGCTGCGCGGCCGGCTGGTGGACGGCGTCCTCACCGTCACCGCGTCCGAGCACCGGCAGCAGCGGCGCAACCGGCAGGCCGCCCGGGAGCGACTGGCCGCCGTCCTCCGGGCCGCGCTGGCCGCGCCGCCGCCGGCGCGGCGCCGCACCAAGCCCACCCGCGGCTCGCAGGAGCGCCGGATCGCGGCGAAGAAGCAGCGCGGCGAGCTCAAGCGCGGGCGTCGGTCCTGGGACTGAGCTCGTCCCTCCGCCGCCGCAGGAAGTTCCGCTCGGCGCCGTTGCCGACCAGCTCGAGCGCGCGGTCGTAGGCGGCGACGGCCTCGTCGCGGCGGCCCAGCCGGCGCAGCAGGTCGGCGCGGACCGCGGGCAGCAGGTGCGACCGCGGCAGGTCGACCTCCTCCAGCGACTCGAGCGCGGCCGCCGGGCCGGCCACCTCGGCCACGGCCACTGCCCGGTTGAGCGCGACGACGGGGGAGGGGGTCAGGACCATGAGGTGGTCGTAGAGCGCGACCACCTGCCGCCAGTCGGTGTCCGCCGCGGTGGGCGCGTCGGCGTGCACCGCCTGGATCGCCGCCTGCACCTGGTACGGCCCGGGCGCACCGCGGCGCAGGCAGCGGCGGACGAGGTCCTGGCCCTCGGCGACCAGCGCCCGGTCCCAGAGCCGGCGGTCCTGCTCGGCCAGGGGCACCAGCGCCCCGTCCGGGGTGACGCGGGCCCCCCGCCGCGACTCGGTGAGCAGCAGCAGGGCGAGCAGGCCGAGCACCTCGGGCTCGTCGGGCATCAGCTCGGCCAGGGCACGGGCCAGCCGGATGGCCTCCGCGCTGAGGTCGGTGCGCAGCAGCCGGTCCCCCGAGCTGGCGGTGTGCCCCTCGGTGGAGATCAGGTAGACCACCGCGAGCACCCCGGACAGCCGCTCGGGCAGGTCGGCGGCGGCCGGCACCCGGTACGGGATGCGCGCGTCGCGGATCTTGGCCTTGGCGCGGACCAGCCGCTGGGCCATCGTCGGCTCGGGCACCAGGAAGGCGTGCGCGATCTCGGCGGTGGTGAGCCCGCCGACCAGCCGCAGCGTGAGGGCGACCCGGGCGGCCGGGGCCAGCGCGGGGTGGCAGCAGGTGAACAGCATGCGCAGCCGGTCGTCGCGCACCGCGTCTCCTTCGCGACGGTCCTCCTCGGGCGGGGAGCCGGGGCCGGTGAGCAGGGCGGCCTCGGCGGCGGCACGGGCGTGCCGCGCGTCGCGGGTGGCCTCCCGGCGCAGCCGGTCGACGGCCCGGTTGCGGGCCGTGGTGACGATCCAGCCGGCGGGACTGGCCGGGACGCCGTCGGCCGGCCAGCGCTGCAGGGCGGTGACGAAGGCGTCCTGCACCGCCTCCTCGGCGGCGTCGATGTCGCCGAGGAGGCGGGTCAGGGTGGCGACCGCGCGGCCGTACACCTCGCGGAAGACGCCCTCGACGTCGGCGGTGGGCATGCCGGTCAGGGGCGGCCGGAGCCCTCGTGGAAGGGGCGGACCTCGATCGGCAGGGTCGTGGCGGCCACCAGCCGCCGGGCCCAGGCCAGCGCGGCGTCCAGGTCCGGGACGTCGATGACCGAGAACCCGCCGACGTGCTCCTTCGCCTCCACGAACGGCCCGTCGACGACCAGGACGTCGTCCCCGCGCGGGCGCAGGGTCGTGGCGGCGGCCGGCGGGTGCAGCCCCCCGCCGAACACCCAGCAGCCGGCGTCGACCATCGCCCGGTGCACCGCGTCGGTGTCGCGCATGATCGGCTCGAGCACCTCGGGCGGCGGCGGCGTCCCGTCGCCGGGCTGGACCACGGTCAGCAGGTAGTGCGGCATGGCGATCTCCCATCCGTCGCGGGCCGCTCGGCTGCGGCCCGTCCACCCTCTGTACGAACGGGCTCAGCCGGTTTCGACACCCGGCGGCCGGACGACGATCCACAGCGGCAGCTCGTCGTCGGCGGTGTGCGTGGCCAGCGAGACCTCGAAGCCGGAGCCGCGCAGGAAGCGCACCGACGCCCAGGTGGTGCAGGCCGCGGCCGCGGGCACGCCGTCGGCGTCGCAGCGGGCGAGCACGGGCGCGAGGACCGCACGGCCCAGCCCGCGGCGGCGGGCGCTCGGCCGGGTGGCGAGGTGGGTCAGCCACCAGTGCGGCTCGGCGGGACGCGCGGCGTCGACCAGCTCGCGGGTGCGGGCGACGGCGTCGGCGCGGGAGGCGGCGAGGTAGGGGAGTTCGCGCTGGAGGGCGGCGCGGACGTCGGCCGGCAGCGGGTGCGTGCCCGGTGCGCCCGGCGGCGGCTCCCAGGTGGCGACGGCGGTGACGTCCTCGGTGACCCACGCGGTGCCGGTGGCCACGCCGCGGTGGCCGGCGTCGAGCTCGTGCAGGCGGGTCAGTCGCTGCACCCGGCCGTCCTCGGGGAGCGCCCAGCGGGTCCACCGGGAGTCGGCGAGGGCGACGGTCAGGGTGGCCGCGATGCGCGGCACGTCCCGCTGCTCGGCCGGGCGCACGGAGGGCACCCCGATCTGCACCGTCGTCGGGTCGCCGTCCACCCGGCGATGAGACCACGACGAGGGCCGGCCCCGGTGCGCGGGGCCGACCCTCGCCGGGGAGGGGGCCGGTTCAGGCGTCGAATCCGGCGCGGTCGACCTTCCGGTGGTAGCGGGTGCCCAGCCGGCCGCCCAGGACGGCGCCGAGCAGGGTGGCCAGCAGGACGGCGACCAGCGCGATGATCCCGCCGGTGGTGGCGGTGCCCTCGTCGATCGGGATGCGCGGCAGGTCCAGCCGCTGCAGCACGTTGTACTGCGCGCCGAAGACGATGCCGGCCACCGCCAGCAGCACGACGACCAGCAGGCCGATGACCCACACGGCGATGCCCTGGCGGACGCCGTCGAAGCGCGCCATCCGCCCGGCGACGTAGCCGCCGGCCAGGTAGGCGAGGAACAGGACGACCAGCAGCACGATGCCGCCCACGATCCCGATCGTGCCGGCCTGCTCGGTGGCCTCGCCGGTGGTCGGCAGGCCCTGGGTCAGGCCGATGGCCACGCCGGCCGCGGACAGCAGGGCGACGAGGATGACCGCCAGGCCGTTGGCCGACAGCCAGCCGAAGAAGGCCGCGCCCCACTTGATGCCGCCGAACCGCTCGTGCTGGGCGGCGACCGCGTCGCGGGCGGGGCCCCGGGTGGGGTGGGCGCCGGCGGACCCGGTGCCGCTGTCGGACAGGGGAGTGCTCACGGGGTGCCTTCCTCCGGAGGTGCCGGTGGCCGGGGGCCACCGGGTCGAGCGGGGGGCGGGACCCGGACGGATCCCGCCCCGCGAGGCGTCAGGCCCGCCCGGTGGGCCCGGTCCGGCCGTCGGTGTCGACCTCGATCTCCTCCTTGCGGACGGTGTCGTTGACCGTCTCGGTGTCGGTCACCGTCTCGGTGTCCAGGCGCACGCGCTCGACCGGCACGGCCTCCTTGGCGACCACGGGGCGCTCGGCGTGCAGCGTGACCTCGTGCTCCTCCTCGGAGATCGCCGGGCCGTCGAGGGCGTTGCCGATGTTGGCGTCGGTGATGGGCTCGCGCTGGACCCGGACCTCCTCGCGGGAGACCGGCACGGTCTCGGTCACGTTCTCGGTGACCACGTACTTGCGCAGCCGGGCCACGCCCGACTCGACCCGCTGGGTGCCGACGGCGAGGCGCTCCTCGGAGCGGGTCATGGCGTTGTCGGTGGTCGGGCCGGAGGTGTCGTGGCCGACCGCGCCGCGGGTGCCGGTGTCGCGGGTGGTGTCGGCGGTGATCCCGGAGGTCGTGCCCGCGGCGGGCGGCCCGTCGACGGTGCCGACGGCGGCGGCCACGGACTGGCCGCCGTCCAGGCCGTAGTAGCGGTACAGGTCGGCCTCCTCCGACGGGGAGAGGTGGCCCTCGACGTCGTGGTGCGGCGCGCCGGCCACCATTTTCTTGTCGTAGGGCACGCGCAGCTCGCCGCCGGCGAGGTCGGCGTCGGCCAGGGGCACGAAGGCCTCCTTGGTGCCGAACAGGCCGGTGCGCACGGTGGCCCACTCCGGGCGGCCGGTCGAGTCGTCGAGGTACACCTCGCCGACCGTGCCGATCTTGCCCTCGGGGCCGACGGCGGTGCTGCCGATGAGGCTGCTGATGGACTGCTCAGTGATCATGGCAGCTCCGTGCCCGGTGGGTTTACGTTGTAAACGGGCGTCGTCCCACGTTCATCGGAAGGACTCCGGACGGCGTGGGCTGCGGCCCTCGCGGCGCATCTCCTCGAGGCGGCCCAGCAGGTTCTCCAGGGCCTCCTCGAACTCCGCGGCCGACTCGTCGAGCGACAGCAGCGACTCCAGCCGGACGACGGTGGGATACCCGCTGAGGTCGGGTGCC
Source organism: Blastococcus sp. SYSU D00820 (assembly GCF_054050695.1). NCBI lineage: Bacteria > Bacillati > Actinomycetota > Actinomycetes > Geodermatophilales > Geodermatophilaceae > Blastococcus > Blastococcus sp. SYSU D00820. The sequence continues at coordinate 55,514 of NZ_JBJGZW010000023.1, read as the reverse complement.
ACGCCCGGCGTGCCGACGCCCGCGTCCTCGTGGTTGACCGGCACGCCCTTCTGCGAGACCTCCAGCAGCAGGTGACCCAGCAGGAAGCTGCTGTAGGCGCGGTAGGCCGCCACGGCCGAGTCCTCGGAGAAGCCGCTGCGGGTCAGCGCGACGAGGAAGGACTCGACCCACCGGAGGCTGCGCAGCGGCGGGCGGATCCACGGCGCGGCCGGGGGGCGGGTCGCGACGAGGGGGAAGACCTCCGGGTGCGCCAGGGCGATGCGCCGGACGCCGTGGGCGAGCCGCTGCAGGTAGTCCTGCCAGCCGTGCGCGGCCTCCAGGTGCACGTCGGGGTCGCCGTACAGCTCGTCGATGACGCTCTCGACGACGCCGTCCAGCAGGTTCTCCCGGCTGGGGACGTAGCGGTAGAGGGCCATCGCCTCCACGCCGAGGGCGCGGCCCAGCCGCCGCATGGTGAGCGCCGCCAGACCGTGCTCGTCGATGTACTGCACCGCGGCACCGAGGATGCGCCGCCGGTCCAGCGACGGGCGGCCGGTGGTGGGCGGCCCGGCCGGCAGCACGGCGGCCGCCCCGCCGCGCGCCGGCGGGGCGTCGGGGTCGTCGGCGCCCGTGCCGAGCTCCTCGTCGGGCGCGTCCCGGCCGTCCTCGCGGTCGCCCACTGGTACCTCCTGGCTCGTCGGCCCCCCGGGACATCCTCGCTGGTCGGTCGTGCCCGCCCGTCCGCACTCCCTGCAGTGCCCGGTTGTGAGCGGAGCGGAACCCGGTGTTGACGCCGGTGCCCACGGGGGGAAACCGGCGCCCCCGACTCTCGGTGCGTGACCCCGACCGCCCGCTCCGAGGCCGCCACGCGGCGGCCCGCCGGCGTGCGGACGACGGCCACGCACTGCCCCTACTGCTCGCTGCAGTGCGGCATGGAGGTCACCGCCGGCGACCGGCCGGCCACCCTCGTCCCGGCCGACTTCCCGACCAACCGCGGCGGGCTGTGCTCCAAGGGCTGGTCGTCGACGGAGCTGCTCGACCACCCCGAGCGGCTGCTGCGCCCCCTGGTCCGCGCCGTGCCCGGCGACCGCACCAGCCCGCTGGTCGAGAGCACGTGGGACGACGCGCTCGACCGGGTCGTCACGGCGATCCGGCGGACCCAGGCCGCCCACGGCCGCGATGCCGTCGGCTGCTTCGGCGGGGGCGGCCTCACCAACGAGCAGGCCTACCAGTTCGGCAAGTTCGCGCGGGTGGCCCTGCGCACCAGCGCCATCGACTACAACGGCCGGTTCTGCATGTCCTCGGCCGCGGGCGCGGCCAACCGCGCCTTCGGCCTGGACCGCGGCATGCCCTTCCCGCTCGCCGACCTCGCCGGGGCCGACGTCGTGGTGCTGGTCGGCAGCAACCCGGCCGACACCATGCCGCCGGCCATGCAGTACCTCGATGCCGGTCGCCGGCGCGGCGCCCAGCACGTGGTCGTCGACCCCCGCCGGACGGGGACCGCCCGGAACGCCACGCTGCACCTGCAGCCGCTGCCCGGCACCGACCTCGCCCTGGCCAACGGCCTGCTGCACATCGCGCTCGCCGAGGGCCTGGTCGACGAGGCCTACGTCGCGGCGCGCACCACCGGCTTCGACGCCGTCCGCGCCGGGGTGGCCGCCTACTGGCCCGACCGCGTCGAGCGGCTCACCGGCGTCCCGGTCGAGCAGCAGCGCCGGACCGTCTCCGCCCTGGCGCAGGCCGAGCGGGCCATCGTGCTCACGGCGCGCGGGGCCGAGCAGCACCGCAGCGGCACCGACACCGCGCAGGCGTGGATCAACCTCGCGCTCGCCCTCGGACTCCCCGGCCGGCCCGGCAGCGGCTGGGGCACCGTCACCGGCCAGGGCAACGGCCAGGGCGGCCGGGAGCACGGGCAGAAGGCCGACCAGCTGCCCGGCTACCGCAGCCTCGCCGACCCCGCAGCCCGCGCGCACGTCGCCGCCGTCTGGGGCGTCGACCCCGACGACCTGCCGCGCCCCGGGAGGTCGGCGTTCGAGCTGCTCGACGCCCTCGGCACCGACGGGGGCGTGCGCACCCTCCTCGTCCTCGCCTCCAACGTCGCGGTCTCCGCGCCCGACGCCCGCCGGGTGATCAGCCGGCTGCGTGACCTGGACTTCCTCGCGGTCGGCGACTTCTTCCTCTCCGAGACCGCCGAGCTGGCCGACGTCGTCCTGCCCAGCGCCATGTGGGCGGAGGAGGACGGCACCATGACCAACCTCGAGGGGCGGGTGATCCGCCGCCGGCGCGCCCTCGACCCACCGGACGGCGTCCGCGACGACCTGCAGCTGCTCGCCGAGCTCGCCGGCCGGCTGGGTGCCGGCGACCGGTTCAGCGCCGACCCCGAGGCGGTCTTCGACGAGCTGCGCCGCGCCAGCGCCGGGGGAGCGGCGGACTACTCCGGCATCAGCTACCGGCGCATCGACGACGAGCAGGGCGTGTTCTGGCCGTGTCCGTCGCCCGGGCACCCCGGTACCCCGCGGCTGTTCACCGAGCGGTTCGCCACCCCCGACGGTCGCGCCCGCTTCGTCCGCGTCGAGCACGTCGAGGCGCACGAGCGCCCCGACGACGAGTACCCCTACGTGCTCACCACCGGCCGGGTGCTCGCCCAGTACCAGTCGGGCACCCAGACCCGCCGCTCGCGCAGCCTCCAGCTGGTGGCGCCCGTGCCGCGGGCCGAGCTGCACCCCGACCTCGCCCGCCGGCTCGGCATCGCCGCGGACGACGTCGTCGAGCTCGCCACCCGCCGCGGCCGGGCGCGCTTCAGCGCGCGGGTCACCGACGACATCCGCCCCGACGTCGTGTTCGCACCCTTCCACTGGGGCGGCGGCTCCAGCGCCAACGCGCTCACCGACGCCGACGCCCTCGACCCCACCAGCCGGATGCCGGCCTTCAAGGTCTGCGCCGTCGCCGTCACCCGCGTCGGCGGGCCGGCCGAGCGCATCGATCCGCCGCCGGCCGCCGGCCAGCCACGGCCCCGGCCGCACCGCCCGACCGCCACCCCCGAGCCCCGGGTGCCCACCCGGAGGAGGAGCACAGGCATGAAGAGCACCCCCCGCTTCCTGCAGGGCGTCTACCCGATCACCGGCGAGGGCCTGGCCAAGCCCGGCCCGGTCGACCCGGCGCTGCGGTACACCGTCCCGTCGGGTCAGTCGGCCCAGGCGCTGTACTTCCGCGGCGGCAACGCCACCGGCGAGCTGGTCTACGTGCTGCTGCTGCGCGACGGCGAGCCGATGCGCTGGTTCCCGATCGGCGCCCGGGGCGACACCCACGTGCCGCTCCGGGTGGTCGAGGACCTCCCCGGCGGATGCGTGGTCGAGCTGCACGTCGCCGCGCCCGAGGGCGTCACCGGCGAGATCGTCGTCGACCTGGGCCTGGTGGAGGTCTGATGGCCCGGCGCACGGCGAGCGGGATCCTCGGTGGCCGCCCGGAGGGCCTCACCGTGCTGAGCCTCGGGGACGACGGGTTCGACGCCCGTGCCCGGCTCGTGGTCGTCGGCAACGGCATGGCCGGCGCCCGGTTCGTGGAGGAGGTGCTCGAGCGCGGCGGGGGCGACCAGTTCCGGATCACCGTCTTCGGCGACGAGCCGCACGGCAACTACAACCGGATCATGCTCAGCCCGGTGCTGGCCGGGGAGACCGGCGAGGACGAGATCGTCCTCAACAGCCACGACTGGTACGCCGACAACGGCGTCACGCTGCGCGCCGGCGTGCGCGTGGAGCGCATCGACACCGCGGCCAAGCTCGTGTACGCCGGCGACGGCAGCGTCGCCCCCTACGACCACCTCGTGCTGGCCACCGGCAGCTACTCCTTCATCCCGCCGATGACCGGCGTCCGGGACGACGACGGCGGCCTGCTGCCCGGCGTGCACGGCTTCCGCACCATCGACGAGACCCGCGCCATGCTCGCCGCCGTCGGCAGCTGTGCGCGCGCCGTCGTCATGGGCGGCGGGCTGCTCGGCCTGGAGGCCGCCCGGGCGCTGCAGGGCCACGGCCTGCAGGTCGAGCTGGTGCACGCCGCGCCGTGGCTGATGAACGCCCAGCTCGACGCCGAGGCCGGCGCGATCCTCAAGCGCAGCGTGGAGTCCCTCGGCATCACCGTGCACCTCGACGTCCTCGCCACCGAGGTGGTGGGCCCCGACCGGGTGCGCGGCGTGGTCCTCGCCGACGGCCGGCGGCTCGACTGCGACCTGCTCGTCGTCGCCGCCGGCGTCCGCCCGCACACCGACGTCGCCGTCCGCTCCGGGCTGGAGGTCGAGCGCGCGGTCGTCGTCGACGACCAGCTGCGCACCGACGACCCCGACGTCTACGCCATCGGCGAGTGCGCGCAGCACCGCGGCTCGGTCTACGGCCTGGTCGCCCCCGCGTGGGAGCACGCGAAGGTGCTCGCCGACGTCCTCACCGGCACCGACCCCGACGCCGCCTACACCGGCAGCCGGACGGCGACCAAGCTCAAGGTCGCCGGCGTCGACGTCGCCACCATGGGCGTGAGCACCCCCGAGCGGGACGACGACGAGTTCCTCGTCATCTCCGAGCCCCGGCGGGGCGTGCACCTGTCCGTCGTCATCCGGGACGACGTCCTGGTGGGCGCCACGCTGCTCGGCGACACCCGCAAGGTGGCCTACCTGACCCAGGCCTTCGACCGCGGCAGCCCGCTGCCCGAGGAGCGGATCCGGCTGCTGGTCGACCTCTCCGACGGCGCCGCGGAGGTGGGCGTCGCCGAGATGCCCGCCGACTCCCAGGTGTGCAACTGCAACGGCGTGTCCAAGGGCGACATCTGCGGCGCGGTGGCCGACGGCTGCGGCACCGTCGGGGCGGTCATGGACCGCACCCGCGCCGGCAAGGGCTGCGGCTCGTGCAAGGCGCTGGTGAAGCAGGTCGTCGAGTGGGCCGCCGACGGGGAGGTGACCGAGGACGCCTCCGCCTCCTGGTACGTGCCGGGCATCCCGATGGCCAAGCCCGAGCTCACCGCCGCCATCCGCGCGCAGGAGCTGCGCAGCGTCAGCGCCGTCTTCGCCGCCCTGGCGCCCGGCGGCACGGAGGACGCCAGGTCGAAGATGGGCCTGGCCTCCCTGCTCAAGATGATCTGGGGCCGCGAGTACGTGCGCGAGAAGGACGCCGAGTTCATCAACGACCGCGTGCACGCCAACATCCAGCGCGACGGCACCTTCTCGGTCGTGCCGCAGATGAAGGGCGGGGTCACCACACCCGCCCAGCTGCGCCGGATCGCCGACGTGGCCGAGAAGTACGAGGTGCCGATGGTCAAGGTGACCGGCGGCCAGCGGATCGACCTGCTCGGCGTCCGCAAGGAGGACCTCCCGGCCATGTGGGTCGACCTCGGCATGCCCAGCGGCTACGCCTACGGCAAGAGCTTCCGCACGGTGAAGACCTGCGTGGGCAGCGACTTCTGCCGGTTCGGCCTGGACGACTCCACCCAGCTCGGCATCGACCTCGAGACCCGGTTCCAGGGCATCGAGGGGCCGGCGAAGATGAAGCTCGCCGTCGTCGGCTGCCCGCGCAACTGCGCCGAGGCCTACGTCAAGGACGTCGGCGTCGTCGCCGTCGGCAACGGCCGGTGGGAGGTCCACGTCGGCGGCGCCGCCGGGGCCACCGTGCGCAAGGGCGACCTGCTGGCCACCGTCGACTCCCGTGACGAGGTGCTGACCCTCGCCGGGCGGTTCCTGCAGTACTACCGCGAGAACGCCAACTGGCTGGAGCGCACCTACGACTTCGTGCCCCGGGTCGGGCTGGAGCGGATCCGGTCGGTGCTGCTCGAGGACAGCGAGGGCATCGTCGCCGACCTGGACGCCGCCCTGCAGCGCTCCATCGACGCCTACACCGACCCGTGGCAGCAGGACGGCGGCCGGCCGGCCACGCCCGGCCAGTTCCGCCCCGCCCTGCCGCTGGTCGACCTGCCGAAGGTGCCGGTCCGATGAGCGCGCCGCAGGTCCTGGCAGAGCGCGAGCCCGGGCGGCAGCAGGTCCGGGCGCACGCGGTCGCGCGCGCCGAGGACATCCCTCCGGGCGAGGGCCGGGCCTACGTCGCCGGCGGCACCCAGGTGGCGGTGTTCCGGCTGCGCGACGGCTCGCTGCACGCCACCCAGGCGTCCTGCCCGCACGCCGGCGGGCCGCTGGCCGACGGCCAGACCGACGCCGACGTGCTGGTCTGCCCCCTGCACCTGTACGCCTACCGGTGGGTCGACGGCGCGGCGGCCAGCGGCTCGCCCGCCGTCCGGATCCACCCGGTGCGCGAGGTGGACGGCGTGGTGGTCGTCGAGGTGTGACGGCCCCGCGGCCGCGCGGCGCGCGGGGCCGTGGCGCGCGAGCGGGCCTCCTCGGCGAGCTGGCGGGCGGCGACCACCGACGCCGGCTCGGAATGCGGGCCCTCAGTCATCGAGCCCCACCTCGCCCCAGAGGACGTAGCCCATCGGCTTCTGGTACTCCAGCGGGGTCCCGTCGGCCGCCACGGTGGTCACCGTGGCGAGGGCCTCGGGCCGGTCGACGACCAGCGCACCGTCGCGGAGCGGTTCCTCGGCCAGCACGGCGCCCGTGCCGTCGACCAGCTGCGCCGAGGCGGCGGCCGGCGGGCCGATCACGACCAGGCTGGGCACCACCTCCGAGTCCTCCGTGAAGTCGATGCCGTCGCAGGCGAGCACGAACGTCTGCTCGGCCAGCGGCGGGCCGGCCGGCCGGAGCTGGGTGCCGCACACGGTGCCGGCGCTGCCGCCGCCGGGCACGCCCGACCGGAGGGAGGCCTCGGCGTAGACGGCGCCCGAGGGCAGGGTCGCGGCGAGCAGGACGACGCGCGCCGGCCCGGCCGGGGCGGGCACCTCGCCGGACCAGACCACGGAGAAGCGCACCTGCTGCCGGGTCAGGCCGAGCGTGGACAGCATGAGGCGCGCCTGCGTGTCGACCGCGCCCACCTCTTCCGGAGACGTCGGGGCGCCGCGCAGCCAGTCGACGGCCACGCCCGACGTCTCCTCGGTCGGGGCCAGGAGGGTGCCGGTCTCGACGCCGGACGTGCTCACCTCGGCGCCGTCCCGCGTCACCCGGTAGGCCACCGCGGACAGCGACGACTCGGCCGGTGCCACCGGCAGGGTCAGGACGGCCACACCCTCCGGCGCGGCGACGGCCTCCCAGGCGCGGCTCACCCGCGCGTCGGCCGCGACCTCCGGCCGGAGGGACACCTGGACGGCGTCCCCCGGGGCGGTGAGGACGACCAGCGCGCCGGTGGAGGGGTCGGCACGGGCCAGCGGCCGCTGCACGTCCACCCCGCGCGGCACGCTGCCCGCCACCATCTGGTCCGGCCGGGCGCCGGGCGGGCCGACGAACCAGATCGCGGCCACGTCGCTGAGCGCACCCAGGTCGGTCTGGCGTTCCGGTTCGGCCGCCGCCCCCGTGGGCCGGGCGGTGTTCGGTCCGGCGACCAGGGCCCAGCGGCCTCCGGCGACGTCCCCGGCCCAGACCACCCGCCGGGCGGACACGTCCGGATCGGGGAGGTCGCCGGGCATGCCCGGCTGCGCCCAGGACAGCTGCCGGACGCCCTCGACGAACTCCGCGTCTCCGGCCAGCGATCCGCGGGTCGGCCCGGCGAGCACGTCGGCGGTCGGCGCCGCGGGCGCCGGCGCCGCCGGCCGGTTCGGCGACGAGCCGCCGGAGAGGACGGCGGGCACGGCCACGACCACGGCGGCGACGGCCGCCACCACCGTGGCCAGCCCGATCCGCTGCCGCCGCTGCACCCGGGCGCGGGCGGCCACCGTCCCGGCCAGCCCGCCCCGGGGCGGGGGAGCGGTCCCCTCGGCCAGCCGGGACAGCCGCCGGCGCAGGTCGGTCTCGTCGATCACCGTCGTCCCTCCGGAGCGGTCGTGGTGGCCTCCCGGCCGGCCAGCAGCACCCGCAGCCTCGCCAGGCCGCGGGTGGTCTGGGTGCTCACCGCGCTGGCCGAGCAGCCCATGGCCTCGGCGGTCTGTGCCTCGGACAGGTCGGCGAAGTAGCGCAGCACCACCGCCGCGCGCATCCGCGGCGGCAGGGCGCGCAGCGCCGTGCGCAGCTCCTCGTCCACCTCGCCGCCGCCGGCGGACGGATCGGCCCGGTCGGGCAGCGACTCCACCACCTGCTCGCCGCTCGACAGCCGGCGCCGCCAGCTGGTGTGGGTGGTCACCAGCACCCGGCGCACGTAGGCGGCCGGCGCGTCCGCGGCAGCGACCCGCGACCAGTGCCGGTAGGTCTTCAGCAACGCCGTCTGCACGAGGTCCTCCGCATGTCCGCGGTCACCCGCCAGGAGGACGGCGAGACGCAGCAGGCCGGCCTGCTCCCGCGACACGAAGTCCGCGAAGGCCCGGCTGTCCTCGTCCCGCACGCACGACCCCCCTCGACGGTTCCTGCCCTCTAGACGCGGCGACCCCGCCGGGAGCCCCACACGCTCAGGTCACGGACCGATCACGATGCGTCCTGACCCCGCGCCGCCGGCCGGGCCCGCACGTGCATGCGCTCGCCCTGCGGCCCGAACAGGCCGAGCACCTCGGCCGGCTCGTCGAAGGGGTTGCCGATCCAGTGCGGCGTGCGGGTGTCGAACTCGGCGACCTCCCCCGGGCCCAGGACGACGTCGTGCGCCCCGAGCACCACGCGCAGCCGCCCGGCGAGCACGTAGATCCAGTCGTAGCCCTCGTGCACCTTGAGCTCGCCGTCGAAGGCGGGGGAGCGCGGCGGGTAGACCATCTTGAACGACTGGATGCCGCCGGGCCGCCGGGTCAGCGGGACGACGGTGATGCCCGAGTGCGAGGGTCGCGGCCGCAGGTGCACCCGCGGATCGCCGGTCGGCGGCGCGTCGACCAGCTCGTCGAGCGGCACCTGGTGCTCCCGCGCCAGCGGGAGCAGCAGCTCCAGCGTCGGGCGGCGGTCGCCGGACTCCAGCCGCGACAGCGTGCTGACCGAGATGCCGGTGACGGCGGACAGCTCGGCCAGGGTGGTGCCGCGCTGCTGGCGGAGGGCGCGCAGCCGCGGGCCGATGCCGGTGAGCACGGGGTCGAGGTCGTCGGGCATGCGCCCAGTTTGCCGTTCCAGCAAAGAAGTTTGTCAAGCGAGGGCCCGGCGGCGGACAGTTCCGGCATGGCGATCGACGAGTACGACGTGGTGGTGGTCGGCGGCGGTGCCGCCGGGCTCAGCGGGGCGCTGACCCTCGCGCGGGCGGGCCGCTCGGTGCTGGTGGTGGACGCGGGCGAGCCCCGCAACGCCCCGGCCGGGCACGTGCACAACTACCTCGGCCGGGAGGGCACCCCGCCGGCCGAGCTCTACGGCATCGGGCGGGCGGAGGTCACCGGCTACGGCGGCACGGTGCTGGAGGGCCGGGTCCTCTCGGCCACCCGCGCCGACGGCCGCGGCTTCGCCGTCGCGCTGGACGGCGGCCGGGCGGTGCACGCCCGCCGGCTGCTGGTGACCACCGGCCTGGTCGACCGGCTGCCCGACGTGCCCGGCCTGGCCGACCGCTGGGGCCGCGACGTGCTGCACTGCCCGTACTGCCACGGGCACGAGGTGCGCGGCCGCGCGATCGGCATCCTGGCCACCGCGCCCGGGCCGGCGGTGCACCAGGCGCTGCTGTGGCGGCAGTGGAGCGCCGACGTCGTCCTGTTCGTGCCGGCGGCCGTGGAGCTGTCCGCCGAGCAGACCGAGCAGCTGGCCGCGCGCGACGTCGTCCTGGTGCCCGGGGAGGTCACCGGCCTGGAGGTGCGCGACGACCGGCTGACCGGCGTCTGCCTGGCCGACGGCACGGTCGTCGCCCGCCAGGCGCTGGTCGCGCCGCCGCGGATGGAGGCCCGGTCGGAGGTGCTGGCCTCCCTCGGCCTGGTCGCCGAGGACATGGAGATGCTCGGGGCCGTGATCGGGTCGCGGGTGCCCGCCGGGCCGATGGGGGCCACCGACGTGCCCGGGGTGTGGGTGGCCGGCAACGTCACCGACCTCGCCGCGCAGGTGGTCGTGGCCGCGGGGCAGGGCCTCATGGCCGGCGCGGCCATCAACGCCGACCTGGTCGCCGAGGAGACGCGGCGGGCGGTCGAGGCCCGCCGGTCCGGCGGGCACGGGCACGGGCACCAGCACGGGGCGGACGACGTCGTGCACGACCGGGCGTGGTGGGAGGAGCGCTACCGCTCGGCCCCCGGTCTGTGGAGCGGCCGGCCCAACGACGCGCTGGTCGAGGAGGTCACCGGCCTGCCCGCCGGCCGCGCGCTGGACGCCGGCGCCGGCGAGGGCGGCGACGCGATCTGGCTGGCCGAGCAGGGCTGGCGGGTCACCGCGCTGGACCTGTCGGCGGTGGCGCTGGAGCGCGCCGCCCGCGCGGCCGCCGAGCGGGGCCTGGCCGACCGGATCGAGTGGCGGCAGGCCGACCTGACCGCCGAGGAGCTGCCCGAGGCCGCGTTCGACCTGGTCACCAGCGCCTTCCTGCACCCCGCGGCCGAGGTGCGCGACACGGTGCTGCGCCGGCTGGCCGCCGCGGTGGCGCCGGGCGGCACGCTGCTGGTGGTGGCGCACGACCCCAGCGAGCTCGCGCGCGGCCTCCGCCAGGACGCCCGGCCCGACTACTTCGCCTCGGCCGCGGAGCTCGCCGCGCTGCTCGACCCGGCGGAGTGGGAGGTGCAGGTCGCCGAGGCCCGCCCGCGGGCGGCTCGGCAGCACGAGCAGCACGCCGCCGCGCACGTGACCGACGCGGTGCTGCGGGCCCGGCGGCTCAGGGGTGCATCCGGGCGCCCTTGACCACCTTGTCGACGGCGTTGCGCGGCCCGTGCAGCGCGATGCCGACGAGGTCCAGGGCGCTGCCGGTCACGGCGGCGACGGCGGCGCGGTTGTCGTCGTCGCCGCCGGTGGCGAAGAGGTCGGTGGTGAACACGGCTAGGGGGAGGCCGCGGTCCAGGGCTCGGCTCCGCGCCCGCTGCAGCACCTCCACGTCGGCGGACAGCACGAGCACCGGCTGCCGGAACATCGCCAGGTAGCCGGTGCCGTCGGCGTCGCGGTAGGGGCCACCGATCAGCTCGGGCACCGCACCGGCGATCGCGCTGGCGAGGAACGCGGTCACGTTGAGTTCCTGCCAGGGGAGCAGGTCCTCGCGCAGCACCACGGCGATCTTGGTGGTCCAGGGCCGGCGCGGCCCGCCGTCGGCCGGCTCGACGTCCTGGAGGGACACGGTCGTCATGGGAGCAGCGTCGGCCGCGCTCCCGCCGGGGTCTTGTACGTTCCTGACCCTCGTAGGGTCGGGTCCATGGCGGGTGGAGCCGAGGTCGTCGCGTGGCACCCGGGGGTCCCGGGGCTGACGGAGGTGCTGCACGCGCGCTTCGGTGACCACGCGTATCCGGCACACACCCACGAGACCTGGACGCTGCTCCTGGTCGACTCCGGCGCGGTCCGCTACGACCTCGACCGGCACGCGCACGGAGCCACCCGCAGCGAGGTCACGCTGCTGCCGCCGGGCGTGCCGCACGACGGGCGCTCCCAGTTCCCCGGCGGTTTCCGCAAGCGGGTGCTGTACCTGGAGCCGGGCACGCTGGGGGCGTCCCGGATCGGACCCGCGGTCGACCGGCCGGCGTTCGGCGACGAGGTCCTGCGCCGCCGGGTCTCGGCGCTGCACGGCGCTCTCGGGCCGGAGGGCGACCGGCTGGAGGCCGAGAGCCGGCTGGCGCTGGTGGTGGAGCGGCTCCGCCGGCACCTGGACGCCGACGACGGGCCGGTCCCTGTGGTCCGGGACGACGCCGTCGCGGCCCGACTGCGCGCACTGCTCGACGACCGCGTGGCCGAGGGGCTGCCCCTGGCCGACGCCGCGGCCCGGCTGGACCGGCACCCCACGCACCTCGTGCGGGCCTTCACCCGGCGCTACGGCATCCCGCCGCACCGCTACCTGACCGGCCGCCGGATCGACCTCGCCCGCCGGCTGCTGCTCGACGGCCTCCCCGCGGCGCAGGTGGCGACGGCCGTGGGGTTCGCCGACCAGGCGCACCTCACCCGGCACTTCCGCCGGATGCTCGCCACGACGCCGGGCGCCTACGCCAGGAGCGGAGCCCGCATCGGCGGCCGCCGCTAGCCGTCGAGTTCGGCCAGCGCCGCGGCGACGTCGTCGTCCCGGACGAAGCCGAGCGCGAGCACCCGGTGCACCAGCACCCCGCGGCGGGTCAGCCGCAGGTCGGCCGGGCGGAGCCGGGGGAGCGCGGCGCCGCCCGGCCGGGGCTGGGCCGGCGGCGGGTCGAGCAGGCCGGTGCGCTGCAGCTCGGCGACGTCCTCGCGGGCGCCCCAGGCGGTCCAGCCGCGGGGGTCGTCGGCCAGCGGCGTCATCGGCAGGGGCGACCGGTCGCGCCGGCCCACCCCGGCCAGCAGCGCCAGCTGCCGCCAGCTCAGGGCGCCGGCCAGCCGCAGCGCCCGGTCGACCAGCGGACCGTCCAGGTCGGGGGAGACGGCGACCTCGGCGAGCAGGTAGCCCAGGTGCCGCACGCGGCGCTCGTCGGTCGAGCGCCGGGCGGCGGCGACGACGGCCTCGGCGACCTCGTCGGCGGCCGAGCGGCCGGCCAGCCGCGGGGTGAAGAAGCCGTCGTCGCGCACCCGCCGGCCCGACCGGGCCAGCGACGCGCTGTGCTCCACGGCGAACGCCAGCACCGCACCGGCGCGGGCCCGCTCGCGGCCCTCGGGCAGCCCCGCCGCCTCGTCGGCGGCGGTGCGCAGGCAGCGGGCCAGGCGCTCGGTCAGCCGTACCGCCGGTGCCGGCCCGTCGGCCGCGGCGAAGACCACCGACGCGGCCGCCCGGCTCATCGACCCGGCGACCACCGCACCGGCCTCGAGCAGGGCACGGCCGGTGGCCGGGGAGTCCTCGGTCGCAGTCACGCGGTGATCTTCCCCGCAACCGCGCCGGGCCCGCACGCCCGGCGGCCGCTCCCTCACCACAGCGGGTCAGCGACGGTGAGCACAACGGAACACGAGTCCCCCCGCGCGGCAACGGCGGCGGAACCCCCGCCCGTCACCGTCTCCGGGCATGGCCGCCCCCACGCGCACCGCGCCGCCGAGCTCCGCGACCGCCGCCGTCCCCCCGCCGCCGCGACCCGGCCGGTGGATCGACGACTGGCGCCCGGAGGATCCGCAGTTCTGGGAGACGACCGGCCGGCGGGTCGCGCGGCGCAACCTGTTCTTCTCGGTCTTCTCCGAGCACGTGGGCTTCTCGATCTGGAGCCTGTGGTCGGTCCTGGTGCTGTTCCTGCCCGAGCCGGTGTACGGCATCGACCCGGCCGGCAAGTTCCTGCTCACCACGCTCCCCACCGCGCTCGGCGCCGTCGTCCGGCTGCCCTACACCTTCGCCGTCGCGCGGTTCGGCGGGCGGAACTGGACCGTCGTCAGCGCCGCGCTGCTGCTGGTGCCGGCCGTCGCCACGGCGGTGGTGCTGGAGCCCGGCGTCTCCTACTCGACGCTGCTCTGGGTCAGCTGCCTGGCCGGCGTGGGCGGCGGCAACTTCGCCAGCTCGATGGCCAACATCAACGCCTTCTACCCCGACCGGCTCAAGGGCTGGGCCCTCGGCCTCAACGCCGGCGGCGGCAACCTCGGCGTCCCGGTGGTGCAGCTGGTCGGGCTGCTCGTGCTGGCCGCGGCCGGTGCGCAGCACCCGCGGATCGTCCTGGTCGTCTACATCCCGCTGATCGTGGTGGCCGCGGTCGGCGCCGCCCTGCTCATGGACAACCTGACGACGGCGCGCAACCAGCCCCGGGCCATGCGCGAGGCGCTGCGCCAGCCGCACACCTGGATCATGTCGTTCCTGTACATCGGCACGTTCGGCTCGTTCATCGGCTTCGGCTTCGCCTTCGGCCAGGTGCTGCAGAACCAGTTCACCGACTCCTTCGCCACCCCGCTGGCCGCGGCGTCGCTGACCTGGCTCGGTCCGCTGCTGGGCAGCCTCGTCCGCCCGGTCGGCGGCTCGCTGGCCGACCGGTTCGGCGGCGCCCGCATCACGTTCTGGAACTTCGTCGCCATGGCGGTGGGGGCCGGCGTCGTCCTCGTCGCCGGGCGGGTGGGCTCGCTGCCGCTGTTCGTCGTCGGCTTCGTGCTGCTGTTCGTGTTCAGCGGGATCGGCAACGGCTCGACCTATAAGATGATCCCGGCGATCTTCCGCATCCAGGCCCGGCGGGCGGTGGCCGCAGGCACCGATCCGGCGGTCGCCGACCGGCAGGCGCTGCGCCGGTCGGGCGCGCTGATCGGCATCGCCGGCGCCGTCGGCGCCTCCGGCGGCGTGCTGGTGAACCTGGCCTTCCGGCAGTCCTTCCTCGACACCGGCAGCGGCGAGGCCGCCTACCTGGCGTTCCTCGCCTTCTACGGCGTCTGCTTCGTCGTCACCTGGGCGGTGTACCTGCGGCCCGGGGCGGCGATGCGCGGCGTGTAGCGCTGTCGGTGGTCGGTGCCACCATGCGCGCATGTCCATCGAGATCCGGCCGGCGATCAGCTTCGACGACGTCGCGACGATGCTCGGCCCGAAGCGGCCCGACGCGAACGCCTGCTGGTGCCTGACCTACCGCATCCCCTCGAAGGAGCACCTGGCGCTGCAGGGGCCGGCCCGGGGCGAGCGGGTGCGGCAGCTGGTGGGCGAGGACCTCCCACCCGGCGTGCTGGCCTACGACGATGGCGAGGTGGTCGGCTGGGCCGGCGTCCACCCGCGAGCGGACACCACCTTCGCGCGGAACCGGAAGATCCCGCACGTCGACGACCTCGACGTCTGGTCGGTCTGGTGCATCCGGGTGCGGCCCGGCCACCGGGGCGCGGGGATCTCCCACGCGCTGCTGGCCGGCGCGGTCGACTTCGCCCGCGCGCACGGCGCCCCGGCCGTCGAGGGCTACCCGGTCGACAACCAGGGCCGGAAGGTCGAACTGACCATGGCCTACGTGGGCACCCGGGCGCTGTTCGAGCGGGCCGGGTTCAGTGAGGTCGCCGTCACCGGCTCGGTGCTGGCCGGCTTTCCGCGGGTGCTCATGCGCCGGGACCTCCGCTGACTGCCCCGCGCGGGTCCGGCGCCGCCACGGCCAGCCGGTAGCCCCGCTTCACGACCGTCTCCACGAGCGGCCGGCCCAGCGCCGCGCGCAGCCGGGTCACCGCCATCTCCACGGCGTGCTCGTCGCCGCCGCCGGGCAGCGAGCCGACCAGCGCGGTCCGCGACAGCACCGCTCCCGGACGCCGGGCCAGCGCCCGCAGCACCGCGATCGGCCCGGGCGCGAGCTCGACGACCCGGCCGTCGAGGACGGCGGCGTGCCCGCGCACCTGCAGCGTCGCCCCGGCCACCGACAGCACCGGGTCCCGCTCCGGCAGCCGGGCGACGACCTCGCGGGCCAGCGCTCCCAGCCGGGCCCGCTCGGGCTGCCGGGTCGGGATGCCGGCGGCCTCCAGCGGCGCGGCGGTGACCGGTCCGACGGCCACCGCCAGCACCCGGCCGCGCATCGCGGCGACCAGCCGGTCGCGCTCGCCCAGCTCCTCGGCGATCTGCAGCAGGCTGGCCGCGGCCGGGGCGCTGGTGAAGGTGACGGCGTCCACGCCCCCGGCGACGACCGAGCGGACCAGCCGGTGCACCGGGGTGACGTCCTCGGGCGGCACCCAGCGGTAGACCGGCACGGTCAGCACCTCCGCGCCCGTGGTGCGCAACCCCGACACCAGGTCGGGCAGCGGGTCACCGTGCAACTGGACGGCGATCCGCCGGCCGGCCAGCGGCCCCTCGGCGCCCGACAGCAGGTGCTCGAGCACCTCCGCCGAGCTCTCCGACTCCGGCGACCACGCGTCGACCAGCCCACCGCCGCGGATCGCGCCCCGCGCCTTCGGGCCCCGGGCGAGCACCCGGGCGCCGGACAGGTGCTGCACCAGCGGCAGGTCCCAGGCGTCGGCGGCCTCCAGCCAGCCGCGGAACCCGACACCGGTCGTGGCGATCACCAGGTCGACCGGCGCGGCCAGCACCGCGCGGGTGGCGGCGACCAGCTCGGCGTCGTCGGCCAGGGGCACGATGCGGATCGCCGGCGCGTGCACGACCCGTGCTCCGCGGCGGTCCAGCAGGGCGCCCAGCTCCTCCTTGCGGCGGGCGGCGGTCACCGCGACCGTGTAGCCGGCCAGCGGCAGCTCCGGGCCCGGCGCGACCCCGGTCTCGCTCACGCTTCCCCCTCGCTGCGCCGGCCCGGTCGGGCCGCACGGTGCCCATCCTCCGGGACCGCCGTTGCGGGCGTGTGTCCCGGGACGGCGGCGGTGGCCGGGATCACGGCAGCAGGGCCGGCACGCCCTCCGGCAGGGGCGCCGTCCACCCGGACGTCGGCGCGCCGGCGGGTGCCCTCCGCGGCGGACTGCCGCGCTCGGTGGCCGGCCAGGACGTCCACTCACCGGCCGGCGCCCCGGCCGGCACGGTCACCGGACGGCAGCGGTCCAGGTGTGGACGTCGTCCCCCTCGCCGACGACCAGCCCGCGGCTGGCCAGCAGCCGCAGGTGGGCGTCGGTCTCGGTGACGGCGAAGATCCGCATGCCGCGGGTGTACTGCTCCCACGGCCGCGACCACGACAGGTGCGCGGCGAGGTCCCACGGCGTGCTGCCGGGGTGCGCGCGGATGGCCCGCAGCAGCTCGTCGAGCCGGTGCTCGTGGTGGGCGGTCAGCTCGGCGGTCCGCTCGGCCAGCCCGCGGAAGCGCCACTCGTGCGCCGGCAGCACCTCGCCGTCGGCCATCCCCGAGACCCGCTCCAGCGAGGCGAGGTAGTCGCGCAGCGGATCGGCCAGGCCGACCGGCGAGGAGGAGATGTTGGGGCTGATCCGGGGCAGCACGTGGTCGCCGGAGAGGAACAGCCCGGTGCGCTCCTCGGCGAAGCACAGGTGGCCGGGCGTGTGCCCCGGCGTGTGGACCGCGCGCAGCGACCAGCCGGGGAAGTCCGCGGTCTCGCCGTCCTCGAGGTGGCGGTCGGGCGGCCGGATCGCGGTGAAGGCGGACATGTGCTCGGCGGGGCCGACGTCGCCCTCGGCCTCCTCGCGGCTGGCGCCGAGGGAGACCAGGAACTCGATCTGGCGGGCCACGAAGGCCTCGGCCTCGCCCTCGCCGGACGCGGCGACCAGCCGGGCGTCGGCCGGGTGCATCGCCATCCAGGCGCCGGAGGCCTCCCGCACGCGGTTGGCCAGCCCCAGGTGGTCGAAGTGGAAGTGGGTGACCAGCACCCCGCGGACGTCGCCGACGTCGCCGCCGATCGCGGTGAGCCCGGAGCGCAGCGCGTCCCAGCCCTCGTCGCTGTCCCAGCCGGTGTCGATCAGCCCGAGGCCGCCGCCGTCCAGGGCGAAGGCGTAGGCGCTGACGTAGCGGAGGGGGTTGTGCGGGATCGGGACGGGCACCGACCACAGCCCCTCGGCCACCCGTTCCACCGGTGGCAGCGCCCTGCGTTGCCACGCCTCGTGCTGCGCCGTGCCCGTGACCTCCACGTCCCGCACTCTGCCAGCCCCCGCCTGGGACCATGGAGCGCGTGTCAGCCAGTGGACGCCCGCCCGCCGTCTCCGCCGTTCCGCACCGGCTCCGCCTGCTCTGCGCCCTGCTGGCGGCCGTGGTCGTGGTGGTGGGCGTGTTCGTGGCGCTGTCGCTGCCCTCCCAGGACACCGGCGTGAGCTTCGGGACCGCCGACCAGGTCGCCGTCGCCGGCATCGGCGTGCTCCTGGCTGCCGGCATCGTCGCGCTCGGCCGGGCCCGGGTCGACGCCGACGCCGAGGGCATCCGGATCCGAAACGTGGTGGGTGGCCGGGAGCTGCCGTGGTCGGCGGTGCGCGCCGTCCGCTTCGAGCGGTCGTCGTGGTGGGCCACGCTGCGGCTGGGCAACGACGACGAGATCGCCGTCCTCGCCGTCCAGTCGATCGACGGGGAGCGGGCCGTCGCCGCCGTCGAGGGGCTGCGGGCGCTGCTGGCCGCCGCCCGGGCCGCGGAGCCGCCGCCGGCGCCGGAACCGCCCCTGCTCTACCGCGACTGAACCCGGGAATGTCCGGAGCCTGGGCGAGGCTGTAGCATGGGCGTGCCTCCCCGCTACACGAGGCGCGTGAACCACCCAGCGGCCCCGCCCCGGGCCGCTGACCAAGAGGAGCCCGCTCCCACCTGGCGCCGTCGAGGCGCCCAGGTCCCCGGTTCGCAGGACCGGCCACCCGGCCGGTCCGCGAGGCGCACCGCCCACCCGGGCGTGTGCGCCGCCGGCGAGTGGGCCCCGTGAGCAGCGCTCACGGGGCCTTCTGTCGTCCGGTGTCCGGTGGTCGGCGTGCGAGCGAGCTCCTCACCGTGTGACAGCAGAGGAGAGGCCATCACCGAGCCCCGTATCAACGACCGTATCCGCGTCCCCGAGGTCCGCCTGGTCGGTCCCGAGGGCGAGCAGGTCGGCATCGTGCCGATCGGCGAGGCGCTGCGCCTGGCGCAGGACGCCGAGCTCGACCTGGTCGAGGTGGCGCCCATGGCGCGGCCGCCGGTCGCCAAGCTCATGGACTACGGGAAGTTCAAGTACGAGTCGGCGCAGAAGGCCCGCGAGGCCCGGCGCAACCAGGCGCTCACCGTCATCAAGGAGATGCGGCTGCGCCTGAAGATCGACCCGCACGACTACGAGACCAAGAAGGGCCACGTCGAGCGCTTCCTCAAGGGCGGCGACAAGGTCAAGATCACCGTGATGTTCCGCGGCCGCGAGCAGTCCCGGCCGGAGATGGGCTACCGGCTGCTGCAGCGGCTGGCCGCCGACGTCTCCGAACTGGGCGTCGTGGAGTCCAACCCGAAGCAGGACGGCCGGAACATGGTCATGGTGATCGCCCCGCACCGGAACCAGCAGGCGCAGGCCCATCAGGGCGGGCGCCGGGCGGCGAAGGGCGAGCAGAGCGAGGAGCAGGCGCCCAGCGCCTGACGACCGGCCCTCCTGCCCCGCAGGAGGGCGGCACCACCGAGACGGCCGGCGCCGTCGCGTCGGCCGTGGCTGGCGCGCGCCGACAACACCAGGACAGGACCGAGGAACATGCCGAAGCAGAAGACCCACAAGGGCACCGCCAAGCGGGTGCGCGTCACCGGCAGCGGCAAGCTCATGCGCGAGCAGGCCAACAACCAGCACAAGTTCGAGCACAAGTCGGGCCAGCGCAAGCGCCGCCTCGACGCCGACCAGGTCATCTCGCCGGCCGACGCGAAGAACCTCAAGAAGCTGCTGGGCATCTGACCGCCCTCCCGTAACGACAAGACAGGAGCTCTCACGTGGCACGCGTGAAGCGGGCGGTCAACGCCCAGAAGAAGCGCCGGACGACCCTGGAGGCCGCCAGCGGCTACCGCGGCCAGCGGTCCCGGCTGTACCGCAAGGCCAAGGAGCAGATCCTCCACTCCGCGACCTACAACTACCGCGACCGCAAGGCGCGCAAGGGTGACTTCCGCAAGCTGTGGATCACCCGCATCAACGCCGCGGCCCGGCTCAACGACATGACCTACAACCGGTTCATGCAGGGCCTCAAGCTCGCCGGCATCGAGCTCGACCGCCGCGTGCTCGCCGAGCTCGCGGTCAACGAGCCGGCTGCCTTCACCGCGCTGGTGGAGTCCGCCCGGGCCGCGCTCGCCGCGAACCCCGAGGCGACCGGCGCCCAGGCCGCGTAAGCACGCAGCGCCACACCTGACGCCGTCGGTGACCGGTCCGCACGGACCGGCACCGGCGGCGTCGTCGTCTGCACGGGGGAGGAGAGGGCATGGCCGACGAGCTGCTGACCGAGCGCTCGGGCCGGGTGGCCGCGGCGCGCAAGCTCACCCGGCGGGCCGGGCGGGACGCCGCCGGGCTCTTCCTGGCCGAGGGCCGGCAGGCCGTCGCCGAGGCGCTGGCCGATCCGGGCGGCGTCCGCGAGGTCCTCGCCACCGAGGCCGCCGCCCGGGCGCACGCCGACCTGCTCGGCGGCGCCGGTGTGCCGGTGCGGCTGATGACGGAGAAGGCCGCCGCGGGGCTGTCGGAGACCGTGACGCCCCAGGGGCTGGTCGCCGTCTGCGCCCTCCGCGACGTGCCCGCCGAGCAGGTGCTCGCAGCACCCCCGCGGCTGGCCGTCGCGCTCGCCGAGCTCGCCGACCCCGGGAACGCCGGCACCGTGCTGCGCACCGCGGACGCCTGCGGCGCCGGGGCCGTGGTGTTCGGGTCCGGCTCGGCCGACCCCTACGGGGGCAAGGCGGTGCGGTCGAGCGCCGGCAGCCTGTTCCACGTCGACGTCGTCCGCGGGGCGCCGCTGGCGGAGTTCCTGCCCGCCGCCCGCGCCGCCGGCGCGACGGTGCTGGCCGCCGACGGCGGCGGCGAGGCGGCGCTGCCGGACCTCGTCGCGGAGGGCCGGCTGTCCGGCCCGGTGCTGTGGCTGTTCGGCAACGAGGCCCGCGGTGTGCCGGCCGAGCTGGCGGCGCTGGCCGACGCACGGGTCCGGATCCCGATGCGCGGCCGGGCGGAGAGCCTCAACCTCGCCGCGGCCGCGGCGATCTGCCTCTACAGCACCCAGCTCGCCCAGGCGGAGTGAGAGGGGCGCATTTTCCGCGCCCTCCCACTCCACTCAGACCGGGCCGGCCGGGCGCGGCGCTCGGCGCATCAGCCAGGTGCGGGGCCCGCCGCCGGGCAGGTCGACGACCGCGGCCACCGCGAACCCGAGGCGCTGGTAGAAGCCCACGTTGCGCGGTGCGCTGGTCTCCAGGTGCACCGCCAGACCGTGTCGATCGGCGCGGGCCAGTCCCGGTGCGAGGGTGGCGGCCCCCAGGCCCAGGCCCTGGTGACGCCGTTCGACGCCGACGCCGGCCAGCAGGAGGTGCTCGCTGCCGGGCCGGTACGGGGCGAGTGCCGCCTCGGCGGCGGCCGCGGCAGCCGCACGGTCGCCGGCCAGGTCGGCGGCCGTCGGCCCGATGTCGTGCCAGACGTGGTCCGGGACGGCGGTGCTGAGCAGCCAGACGGCGACCGTGGTCATGCCAAGGGCGGTGTGGCCGAGGTCGATCCGCCCGTAGGGCAGGGCGACGGCGGTGAGGTACAGACGCTGCAGCGCGTCCAGCCGACGGTCGTGGTCGTCGGCGGCGACCGTCCAGCGGGTCCAGGGGTAGTCGGTGAAGGCGTCGGCGAGGACCCCGGCCGCGGCCGGCAGGTCGTCGGCCGTGGCGGGGCGCAGGTGCAGCGTCATCGTTCCTCCGGTCGGGTGCGAGCCGCCGAGCGGCATCAGCGGGTGGCGATGGCGGTGAGCACGTCGAGCCGGGCGGCGCGGCGGGCGGGCAGCAGCCCCGCGGCCAGGCCGGCGAGCACCGCGGCGCCCATGAGGGCGAGCAACGGGAGCACCGGCACCTGGATGTGCAGCGGTGCGGCGTCGGCGAGGCCGGCGAGGGTGGCCGCCGCCAGGCCGAGGCCGAGCCCGGTGCCGATCACCGCGGCGACGGCGGCGATCAGCACGGCCTCGGCGCGGACCATCCCGGCCAGCTGGGCCCGGGTCATGCCGACCGCCCGCAGCAGCCCGATCTCGCGGGTGCGTTCGACGACGGAGAGCGCCAGGGTGTTGGTGATGCCGAGCAGCGCGATGAGCACGGCGAAGCCCAGCAGCACGGTGATCAGCCCGAGCACCTGGTCGACGGCGGCGGCGCGCCCGGCGGCGGCCTCGGCCTGGTCGAGGACCTCCGCGTTGGGGAAGTCGGCCACCGCCGCCTGCAGCGCCGTCCGGGCCGCGGCCGGGTCCGCGTCGTCGGCCAGGGCGACGTAGACGGTGGCGTCGACGTTCTCGCTGAAGTGGGCGGCGTAGGTGTCCAGCGAGACGACGTAGCTGGTGGACAGTGCCCGGGCGGAGGCATCGGCCATCAGGCCGACCACCCGCAGCCGCTGGTTCCCGTCGCGCGGCAGGGTCATGGTGAGGGTGTCGCCGACGGACAGACCCCGCTCGGCGGCGACGCCGTCGGCGAGGACGATCCCGCCGACGTCGAGGGCGGCGAGGTCGCCGGCGGTCATGTCGATGTCGGCGACGTCCGGCAGCGTGGCCGGATCGACCGCGGTCAGCGCGCTGGTCGTGTCGCCGTCGAGCCAGTGGCCGTAGCGGATCGTGGAGACCGTGGCGACCTCGGGCAGGGCCGCGACGCGGGCGGCGACCTCGGGGGAGAGCCCGCCCAGCATCTCGTCGCGGCTGCTCTGGACCAGCAGGTCGGCGGTGATCGCCTCGGTGGCCGCGGCGCCCATCGCCTTGACCGAGCTGCCGAGGACGGTGACGAAGCCGATGAGGGCCAGCCCCAGGGCGAGGGCCATCGCGGTGCCTGCGGTGCGCCGCGGATTGCGCACCGTCGACTCCCGCGCGAGCTGCCCGGGCACGCCGAGGCCGGTCAACGGCCGGCCGACCGCCTGCGCCAGCCGGGGCGTCAGGATGGGAGCGAGCACGAGCAGGCCGGCCAGCAGCAGCACCGCGCCGAGGGCGACGCCGGTGATGTCGCGCAGCAGCGCGGTGACGGCGAGCCCGGCCGCGCCGAGGGCGAGGGTCGCCCACCCGATGACCAGCCGGGCCCGGCGCGGTGCGGCGGGCGCCGGGGCGGCTGCCCGCATGGCCTCGACCGGGGCGGTGCGGGCGGCGCGGCGGGCCGGGCCGAGCACGGCCAGCAGCGTGATCACCGTGCCGGCGGCCAGGCCGACGACGATCGTGCGGGCGGTGACGGTCAGCGGGCCGTCGGGCAGTGCCAGGCCGGCACCGGAGGCCAGGCCCCGCAGGGCGTAGGCGGCCCCGACGCCGACGGCGGTGCCCCCGGCCGCGCCGGTTCCGCCGACCAGCAGCGCCTCCCCGAGCACGGAGGCGAACACCTGCCGGCCGGTGGCGCCGGCCGCGCGCAGCAGCGCCAGCTCCCCGGCGCGCTGGGTGAGCACGATGCCGAAGGTGTTGGCGATGAGGAACGCGCCCACGACCAGCCCGGCGGCGGCCAGTGCCAGCAGCACGATGCGCAGGTAGCCGATGCTCTCCTTGGCCGCGTCCGCGCTGGCGGCGGCGGCGTCCTGGGCGTTGCTGACCGCGTAGGTGGGGCCCAGCGCCGCGGCCAGGTCCCCGCGCAGGTCGGCGACGGCGACGCGGTCGGCCGCCAGCACCTCGACCGAGGTGAGGTCGGTGCCGAGGTCGAGCAGCGCCTGAGCGGTGGGCAGGTCCACCAGCACGACGGTGCTGTTGGCCAGGCCGTCGGCCTCGCCGACGCCGGTCAGGCCGACGACGCGCAGCTGCCGGCTCCCGGTCGCCGACACGGTGACCGTGTCGCCGAGGGCGATGTCGTGCCCGGCGGCGGTGGCGGCGTCGAGCACGACCTCGCCGCCGCCGACCGGGGCCCGGCCGGCGCGCAGCGAGTAGGCGGTGAACGGGGCCTCGGCCCAGGTGCCGAGCAGGGTCGGCCCGGCCGGGGCCACGGTCTGCCCGTCCACCTGCAGCTGGGCCGGTCCGGACGCGACCGGCCGGACCCGGTCGACCCCGGGGGTGGCCGCGATCCGGTCGGCGAGGTCGGCCGGCAGCGGGTCCCGCTGGACCTCGACGCCCATCGCGGCGTCGAACGAGGCGGCACCGCGGACGGTGAGGTCCACCCCGGCGGCCGTGGTGCGGAACTGCTCGTCGAGCAGGCGGCTGCTGGTGTCGGTGAGGACCAGGCTGCCGGCGGCGAACGCGACGCCGAGCGCGACGGCCAGCCAGGTCAGCGCGAGCCGGGAACGGTGCGCGAGCGTGGTGGCGAGGGCGAGTCGGAACATCGGGGCTCACGCCCCCACTCGCGCGTCGAGGCCGGCCATGCGGGCGAGCACGGTCTCGGCGGTCGGGGCGGCGAGCTCGTCGACGATGCGGCCGTCGGCGAGGAACACGACGCGGTCGGCGGAGGCAGCGGCCACGGGGTCGTGGGTGACCATGACGATCGTCTGGCCCAGGGTGCGGGTGGCCTCGCGGAGGAAGGCCAGCAGCGCCGCCCCGGAGCGGGAGTCGAGGTTGCCGGTGGGCTCGTCGGCGAAGACCAGTTCCGGCCGGGCGATCAGCGCGCGACCGACGGCGACCCGCTGCTGCTGTCCGCCGGACAGCTGCGCGGGGCGGTGGTCGAGCCGGGCGCCCAGGCCGAGCATCTCGACCAGCTCGGCCATCCAGTCCGGGTCGGGACGGCGGCCGGCGAGGGTCAGCGGCAGGGCGATGTTCTCCGCGGCGGTCAGCGACGGGATGAGGTTGAACGCCTGGAACACGAAGCCGAGCCGCTCGCGGCGCAGCAGGGTGCGATGGCGCTCGGACAGCGCGGTCAGGTCGGTGTCGCCGAGCAGGACCTGGCCGGAGTCGACACCGTCCAGGCCTGCGAGGGCGTGCACCAGGGTCGACTTGCCCGACCCGGAGGGGCCCATGACCGCGGTGAACTCACCGGCCGGGATGGCGACGGAGGCGCCGGCCAGGGCGTGGACGGTGGCCGCGCCGCGGCCGTAGGTCTTCACCAGGTCGATCGCGCGAGCGGCACACGCCGCGGCGGGCCCCGGTGCCGGGGTGGTCATGGTCTCTCCTGCGGAGGCGGGCCGCGGGGGCGGCGGGAGGAAGGGGCGGGCGGACATGGCGGCTCCTCGGGGTGTGCGAGCGGTGGTCAGCGGGTGCGGCGGCGCGGGAAGCGGGTCCGGGCGCGCCGGGTGAGCCGGTGGGCGCGGGCGTCGCGGAGCAGCTCGGCCTGGCGGGCGCGGAAGAGCTCCTCGTAGAGCAGGTTCACGGCGGACGTCCCTTCGTGGCGGGGATCGGTAGGCGGGGGAGGGTCAGGACAGGACGCGGTAGCCGGCCTCGTCGACCGCGGCGGCGATGTCGGCGCG
The DNA here is from genome assembly GCF_054050695.1 of Blastococcus sp. SYSU D00820. Lineage (NCBI taxonomy): Bacteria > Bacillati > Actinomycetota > Actinomycetes > Geodermatophilales > Geodermatophilaceae > Blastococcus > Blastococcus sp. SYSU D00820. The sequence goes on along the minus strand of NZ_JBJGZW010000023.1, from coordinate 30,722 downwards.
GTCGACCGGGCGGGTCGCGGTCACGGTGACCACGCCCCTCGCGAGGTCGGCGGTGACCGACCCGACGCCGTCGACGGCGGCGATCCGCGCGGTGACCGCCTGCCGGCAGCGCTCGCAGGTCATGCCGGTGACGGAGAAGGAGGTCGAGCCGATGAAGGTGCGCGGCGTGCCGGACAGCATGGGGAGCTCCTGGGTGCGGGGACGGTGCGTCGGTCGGCGACGAGCGTCGGCGCCGGGATGGGTGGCTCTCACCGGGGAGATCGCCGGGATCCGCGGGAACCGGCCTGCTCAGTGGCCGTGGCCGTGGCCGTGGCTGTGACCGTGGCCGTGGCCGTGGCCGTGGCCGTGGCCGGCGGCGCCGGCCGGGGGCTTGCCGCCGGGGACGGCGAGTGCGGTGAGCACGAGGAGCGCGGCGAGGATGCCGGCGGTGACGGTGAATGCCCGGCCGTAGCCGTCGACGAGGCCTGCCGACGTGGCGAGGTTCCCGGCGACGGCGGTGAGCGCGGCGACGCCGAGGGCCGCGCCGATCTCGTGGCCGGTCATCATCAGCCCGGACGCCAGCCCGGAGCGCTCGGCCGGCACGTCCCTCATCGCGGCGACCGCGATCGCCACGAACATGGGGCCGACGCCCGCGCCGACCAGCAGGAAGCCGGGCAGCACGTCGGCGGCGTAGGAGGTGCCGCCGGCGCCCGCGGCCAGCAGCAGCACCCCGGCGGCCATGACCACCAGCCCACCGAGGAGCAGGGTGCGCGCGCCGAGGTGGCCGATGCCCCGCGACGCGGCAGCGGCGGCGAGGGTGATGGCGGCGGCCAGGGGCAGGAACTGCAACCCGGCGACGACCGGCGAGGAGCCCAGGACGGCCTGCAGGTACAGCGAGGTCAGGAAGATGGCGCCGACGACGACGCCGGTCACGCCGGCCATCACCGCCGAGGCCGAGATCAGCGACCGGATGCGCCAGGTCGCCGGGGGCACCAGCGGGTCGGCGGCCCGGCGCTCCAGCCGGGCGAACGCGGCCAGCAGGACCCCGGCGACGGCCAGGGCCAGCCAGGTGCGCGGCGCGTCCCACCCGGCCGAGCGGGTGGCCTCGATGCCGGACACCAGCGCCAGCAGCCCGCCCACCAGGGTCAGCGCGCCGGGCGCGTCCAGGCGACGCAGCGCGCCGGGCCGGGAGTCGCCGCGGGCCACGGCCCGCAGGGTGCCCAGCACCACGAGGGCGCCGATCGGCACGTTGATGAAGAACACGGCCCGCCAGCCCAGCGCGCTGGTCAGCGCCCCGCCGAAGAGCACGCCGGCGGCGATGCCGAGGCTGCCGACGGTGCCCCACACGGCCAGCGCGGTCTGCCGTTGCCTCCCGACGTAGGCGGTCATGACGATCGACAGCGCGGCGGGGGTGAGCAGCGCGGCGCCGGCGCCCTGCGCGGCGCGGGCCAGGATCAGCGTGAGCGGGGTCTGCGCCAGGCCGCTGACCAGTGAGGCGGCGGTGAACAGGACGATGCCGGCGAGGAACGCCCGGCGCCGGTCGAGCAGGTCGGAGATCCGGCCACCGAGCAGCAGCAGACCGCCGGAGAGCAGCACGTAGGCGCTCACCGCCCACTGGTGGTCCCCGGCCGACAGGCTCAGGGACTCGCTGATCGACGGGAGCGCGACGTTCACCACCGACACGTCCAGGACGACCATGAACTGGGCGGCGATCATGAGGGCGAACGTCGTCCACGGCCGGCGCGGCTCGTCCGCGGCCGGTGCCGCGTGACCCGGCGCGTGGTGGGGTCGGTGACCGTGGGCGTGCGCGGCCGCACCGTAGTGGCCGTGTGGATCGGGAGCGGGGACCGCGGGTTCGGTGACCGGGTGGGCGGACATGGCATCTCCTCGGGGGCGGGAACTGCGGATCTGGCTGCCACGCTCGCCGTCGCCGAGGGCCCTCACGCCGGGAGAACCACCAGGTTCGTGACCGCGGGCCCGGTCCGCGGCGGTCGGTACGGTTCCGCTCGTGCTGGCCGGACGGAACCGCGAACGCGCGGCGATCGCTGCCCTGCTCGAGGCCGCGCGGGCCGGGTCCGGCGGATCCCTGGTGATCCGCGGCGTGGCCGGGTCGGGCAAGTCGACCCTGCTGGCCGACGCGGTCGGCGCCGCGACCGGCATGCGGGTGCTGCGCACGTCGGGCGTGGAGTCGGAGTCCCCGCTGGCGTTCGCCGCGCTGCAGCGGCTGCTGTGGCCGGTGCGCGGCCGCCTCGACGCGCTGCCGGCGCGCCAGGCGGCTGCGCTGGGCGCGGCACTGGGCGAGGCCGACGGCGACGGCGATCGCTTCCTGACCTTCCTGGGCACGCTGAGCCTGCTCGCCGACGCCGCGGAGGAGTCGCCGGTGCTGGTCGTGGTCGACGACGCGCACTGGCTCGACGACGCCTCGGCCGCGGCGTTGCTGTTCGCCGCCCGCCGGCTGCAGGCCGAGCGCGTCGCTCTGCTGTTCGCCGCCCGAGACGGCGAGGCCTACGCCTTCGAGACACCCGACCTGCCCACCGTCGTGCTCGGTGGCGTGACCGGGACCGACGCCGACGAGCTGCTGACCGCCCGCGCCGACGGTGCGGTCGACCCGGCGGTGCGCGACCGGCTGGTGACCGCGACCGGCGGCAACCCCCTCGCACTGGGCGAACTCGCCGCCGCCCTGACTCCTGACCAGCTGGCCGGCCGCGCGCCGCTGCCCACCCCGCTGCCGCTGACCGGCGGCGTCGAGCGCGGGTTCCTCGATCGGGTCCGGCCCCTGAGCGCGCCGGCCCGGAGGTTCCTGCTCCTGGCCGCCGCCGACGACACCGGCCGGCTGTCCGTCGTCCGCGATGCCGCCTCGCGTCTCGACATCGGCGACGACGCCCTCGACGAGGCCGAGGGGGTCGGGCTGCTCCGCGTCGACGGCGACACCCTGACGCCGTACCACCCACTGGTCCGCTCGGCGGTGTACCGGGCGGCCACCAGCGCCCAGCGCCGCGCTGCCCACCGGGCGCTGGCCGACGTCCTCGACGCCGACCCCGACCGGCGCGCCTGGCACCTGGCCGCCGCGGCCGACCGGCCCGACGAGTCGGTGGTCGCCGCGCTGGACGGCGTGGCCGAGCGCGCCGCCGCCCGGGGCGGACACGAGGCCGCCTCCGCCGCCTGGGCCCGCGCCGCCGAACTGACCGTGGACGGCGAGAGCCGCGGCCGGCGACTGCTCTCCGCCGCCTCCTCGGCCTGGCTGGGCGGCCAGCCGTCGCGGGCCGCCGGGCTGGCCGGCGCCGCCGCGGCCGACCTCACCGACCCGGTGCAGCGGGCCCTGCTGCTGCTGCTGCAGGGGCAGATCGAGTGGAACACCCACTCGCTCAACGAGGGCTACGACCTCGTCCTGCAGGCCGCCCAGCTCGCCGCCGGGGCCGACGAGGCGACCGCGCGGCCGCTGGCGATGCTGGCCGCGGCCCTGTCGGCCTTCGGGGCGCGTTCCCCGCGCCCGATCGATCCCGCCACGCTGGTCGGCGAGCCTCCCGCCGACGCGCCGGCCACCGGCCGGGCCGCCTGGGCGCTGCTGCAGGGGTACGCCGCCGTCGGCCGCCGCGACTGGGCGCCCGCGGCGGCGTCGTTCCGGCGCGCGTTCGACCTGACCGACGCCGAGCCGCTCGACGGCGACCACGTGCTGCAGCCCAACCTGGGCATCGCCGCCTGGCTCATCGACGAGGACGAGCGCAGTCTGCGGCTGCACGAGGAGCAGCTGACCGCCGCCCGGCGCGCCGGTGCGCTCGCCATGGTGGAGCACGCCCTCACCCGCGGGTTCCACGCCCAGTTGGCGACCGGTGCGTGGACGGAGGCCGCCGGCGCCGCCGCCGAGGCGCTGCCGCTGACCGCCAGCACCGGCGCCACGGGGCTCACCGCTCTGCCCACCGCGCAGCTGGCGGTGGTGGCGGCCCTGCGCGGGGACGATGCCGCCGACCGCCACCTCTCCGACGTCGCCGCGATCCGCGCGGCGCATCCGGTCGGCGTCACCGACAGCCTCGTCACCGACCTGGCGCACTGGGCGCAGGCCCTGCGCGTCGCCGACCGGCCCACGACCGCGCTGCACCACCTCGAGCAGATGCAGAACCCGATGCTGCGCCGCATGTCCGCCCTGGACGTCTTCGACATCGCCGTCCGCGCCGACCGGCCCGACGTCGTCCGGACGTGGCTGGCCGAGGTCGAGCAGTTCGCCGCCGCGACCCACACCGCCTCGGCGGTCGCCGTCACCGAGCACGGCCGCGCGCTGCTCGCCGACGGCCCGGACGCCGAGAAGCACTTCCTGGCCGCACTCGACGCGCACGCCGCCTCGCCGCGACTGCCCGACCGGGCCCGCACCCAGCTGGCCTTCGGCGAGCACCTGCGTCGCTCCCGGCGGCGGGTCGACGCCCGCGATCACCTGCGGGCCGCGCTCGCCGTCTTCGAGGAGCTGGGCGCGGCCCGCCTCGCCGAACGCGCCGCGCAGGAGCTGCGCGCCTCCGGGGAGACCGCCCGCCGCCGCGACGTCACCACCACCACCGAGCTGACGGCGCAGGAGCGCCAGGTCGCCGGGCTGGTCCGGCAGGGCCTGTCGAACCGGGACGTCGCCGCCCGGCTGTTCGTGTCGCCCCGCACCGTCGACTTCCACCTGCGCAACGTCTTCAGCAAGCTCGGCGTCGCCTCCCGCGCCGAGCTCACCGCGCTGCCGCTCGACTGACCCCGCCCAGCCGGCGCCGACCCCCTGCGCGCGCCTCCGACCCGGCGGTTCTCCCGGCGTGACGTCCCCGGGCTCCGTGGTCCGGGGTCCCGGTGGCCATCCGGCTCACCGCGGCGTGGGCGATGGCGAGGAGGCCGGTCGCCGGCGCGGTGGGCCTACGCCCCGGCGGCGGAGCCGAAGTGCCGGCGGTGGTCTCCGGGGGTGGTGTCCAGCCGACGACGGAACGCGCGGTTCATCGTCTCCGGCGCCTGGAACCCGCAGAGGCGGGCGATGTGGTCGACGGGGTGGCGGGTGGTCTCGAGGAGCTGGCAGGCCGCCTCGAGCCGCAACCGTTCCACGTGCTCGCTCGGCGTCACCCCTACCTCGGCCGTGAACACCCGGCTGAACTGTCGCTCGGACAGGTGCACCCGGCGGGCCAGGGCGGGCACCGACAGGTCCGCGGTGAGGTGGTCGGGCAGCCACGCCAGCAGCTCCCGTACCGGTTCGCTCTCGGTCGCCTGCGCGGCGAGCAGCCGGGAGAACTGCGCCTGCCCACCGGACCGCCGCAGGTAGACCACGAGGTGGCGGGCGACCGCCGCCGCTGCCCGAGCGCCGTGGTCGTCGGCGACGAGGGCCAGCGCCAGATCGATGCCCGCCGTCACGCCGGCGGAGGTCCAGACGTCGCCGTCGCGCACGTAGATCGCGTCACCGTCGACCGATACCTCGGGGTGCGCGGTCGCGAGCAGCTGGCACTCCGCCCAGTGGGTGGTGGCCCGCCGCCCGTCCAGCAACCCGGCGGCCGCGAGGACGAAGGCCCCGGAGCAGACCGAGGTGACCCGCCGGGCGCTGGCCGCCAGCCGCCGGACGTGGGCCAGCAGGTCCGCGTCCGTGCGCACCAGGTCCATGTCCCGGCCGCCGGCGACCACGAGGGTGTCGACCGGCGCCACGACGTCGCAGAGCGCGGTGGTGCCGAACGACAGCCCCGAGCTGGCCATCACCGGACCGCCCGACGTGCTGACCACCTGCGTGCGGTAGCTCGCCGCCGGCAGCAGGTGGGTGGCGCTGGAGAAGACCTCGAGCGGGCCGGTCACGTCCAGGATCTGCGCCGACGGGAAGGTGACGACCGCGACGTCGAGGGCAGCCACTCCCGGACTGTACGGCGAGGCATGTCCGGAAACGTCAAGTCCGCGTCCTGGCGCCGTGGGAGCTCGGGACCCATCGTCGTCCCGTGCCCGAATCGCAGGTCGCCCGCTCCGGCCGGATGGGGAAGGGACGTCTCCGCCCGGCGCTCCCCACCCACCGGGAACCTCCGGGAGCCCCCGTGCCCTCTGCTGTACCGGCCAGCTCCTCGGGCTCCGCTCTCCGTCGCCTCCGGGCACCGGTGATCTGGGGCGTCGTCCTCGGTGTCGTGCAGGCGGCCTCGCCGCTGGCGTTCCCCTGGCTGGACACGGCCACCGTCTACGCGCTCGGCCTCACCCTCATCGCCGCGGTCTACGTCGGCTTCGCCGTGGCCGACGGGCGCCGGCACGTGCTGGTCGTCGAGACGGTCGTCGCGTCGGTCTTCGTGGTCGCTGCCGCTGCCGCCGCCGCGGACCCCGGCTCGGCCTGGCTGGTCGTCGCCGGGCTGGCCGGACACGGCGGCAAGGACCTGTGGCAGCACCGCACCGGCTTCGTGGCCGGCACCCGCTGGTGGCCGCCGTTCTGCGCCACCGTCGACTGGGTCGCCGCCGCCCTGATCGCGGTCGCGCTGACCGCCGGGCTGCTCCCGACCTGACCCGGCGGCGACGGACCCGGCCCGATGCCGGTTCCACCGACGCGAGCACCGTCGACCGCCGTCCGAGACCGACCGCCGTCCGAGACCGACCGCAGCCAGGAGACTCCCCATGCCCGCCTCCGTCTCGACGGCCGAAGCCCCCGGGGCCACCGTGGGGCCGCCGAGCCTCACCGGCCCCATCCGCCGGATCATCGCCGGAGCCCTGCTGACCGGGGCCCTGCTCGCCGCCGTGCTCCCCGTGGTCGTGTTCGCCGGCGCGCCCGAGCACGTGATCACCGGATCGGCCCTGCTCGGGTTCGCCACCGGCTGGGCGCTGCTGGCGGGGCTGTCGGCGCGGATGACCAGCCAGCCGCAGCGGTGGGCCCTGGTACCGGCCGCCGCACTCGGCGCGACCGGGCTCGGGCTCCTGGTCCTCGCCCCGGGCAACCCCGGGCTGACCGCCGCCGGATGGGTGTGGCCCCCGGTGCTCTCGGCGCTGGCGGTGTGGATGGGCGTCCGGATCCGCCGTGCCCTGGCCGCCGGCAGCGGCCGCTGGTTGCTCTACCCCGTCGTCGCGGTCATCGCCGCCGCGGCGGTCGGCGGCGCCGTGGAGACCGTCGCGCTGGCCTCCGACGATCCGGGCCGCACGATGCCCGGCCGGACCTATGACGTCGGCGGCTACCGGTTGCACCTGGACTGCACCGGTTCCGGCGGACCGACCGTGGTGCTGTTCAACGGGCTGCAGGCGACGTCGGCCAACTGGGCGCGCATCGCCCCGGCCGTCGCGCGGAGCGGCCGGGTCTGCGCCTACGACCGTGCCGGGCAGGGCTGGAGCGAGGACGCGCCGCAGCCGCAGGACGGTCACCAGGCCGCCGCCGACCTGCACACGCTGCTCGAGCGCGCCGGTGAGGAGGGGCCCTACGTGCTCGTCGGGCACTCCATCGGCGGCGACTACGCGATGACCTACGCCGCCCGCTACCCCGGGCAGGTCGCCGGCATGGTCCTGCTGGACGCCACCGACCCCTACCGCGTCGGCGGCGGTCCCCCCGGTGCGGTGGCGGTCCTGCCCAGCCTCGCGCGCCTGGGTGTCGGGCGGCTGCTTCCCGCCTCGGCGTGGTCCGCGCTCCCGGAGCCGGCCGCCGGGCAGGTGCAGACGTTCACCGCCGGCTCCCGCGGCTGGCGCAACGTCCGCGACGAGGTCGCCACCATGCCCCTCCTGATCCGGCAGGCGCGTGCCCTGACCACCCTCGGCGCCACGCCGCTGGTGGTGCTCACCGCCGCCGGGAACGAGGACGATCCGGCGTGGCTCGCCGCGCAGGAACGCATGGCGGCGCTCTCGACCAACAGCGCCCACCGGTACGCAGACGCCGTGCACGCGGCTCTGCTGGACGAGGTGCGCGGCGCCGCGAGCTCGGTCCAGGCGGTCGAGGACGTCGTCCGGGCCGCGCGCGCCGGCACGCCCCTGCGGTGAACCCGGCGGTTCTCCCGGCGTGACGACACCGGCCCGGTCCTAGCGTCAGGGCACCACCGCAGCCCGGATGCACCCGGGACCTGCCTGGTCGCCGACCGCCTGCTCGCCGGCGTGCTGCGCACCCTCGGGCTCGCCCGACCGGTGAGACCTCCGCGCGCTCGTCCCGTCCGTCCCCGCCCGTTCCGGAGTGCCCATGCCCACGCCCCAGCCCTCGCCCGCCGGTGAGCGCGAGCTCCTCGACGTGCTCGTCATCGGTGCCGGCCAGGCCGGACTCGCCCTCGGCCATCACCTCACCCACCGCGGTGCGAACTTCCTGCTGGTCGACTCCGGACCCGAGATCGGGCACTCCTGGCGGTCCCGGTGGGACTCGCTGCGGCTGTTCAGCCCCGCCCAGTACGACTCCCTGCCCGGGTTGCCGTTCCCCGCGCCGGCCGACACCCACCCGGGCAAGGACGACGTCGCCGACTACCTCGCCGACTACGCCGCCCACTTCGCCCTGCCGGTGCGGTGCACCACCCCGGTGCTGCGGCTGCATCGCGGCGCCGACGGGGTCTTCGCGGCCACCACCCCCACGGAGACGCTGCGTGCGAGGCAGGTCGTCGTCGCCACCGGCCCGTTCCAGACGCCGCACGTCCCGGCGCTGGCCGACCGGCTCGATCCGGCCGTGCCCCAGCTGCACAGCGCCGCCTACCGCAACCCCGCCCAGCTGCCCGGCGGCGGCCGGGTGCTGGTGGTCGGCGCGGCCAACTCCGGCCTGCAGATCGCCGCGGAACTCGGCACCACGCAGTCGGTCACCGTCGCGGTCGGCACCCGGCCGACCGAGCTGCCCCAGCGCATCGCCGGCCGCGACCTGTTCACCTGGTTGACCAGGTCCGGCTTCTTCACCGTGCCCGCGCACACCCGCATCGCCCGCCTGCTGCGCGCCCGTGGCGACCTGGTCATCGGCACCCGCAGTCGCACCCTCCGCCGGCGCGGGATCGACTTCCGGCCGCGGCTGACCGGGCTCGACGGCCGCAACGCCCGCTTCGCCGACGGCACCACCGTGACCGTCGACGCCGTCGTGTGGGCCACCGGCTACCGACCGGACCACTCCTGGCTGCACATCCCCGGCGTCGTCACCGATGGACGGGTCCGCCACACCGGCGGGGTCACCGACGTGCCGGGTCTGTACTTCCTCGGGCTGCCCTGGCAGACCTGCCGCGGCTCGGCGCTGCTCGGCTTCGTCGGCGCCGATGCCGCAGCCCTCTCCGACCGCCTGGCCGCCGACGCCATCCGGCTGCACCGGTCGGAGCCGGCGAACCCGGCGATTTCCCCGGCGTGACGCCGCTGCCGCGTTCCTAGCGTCGACCGCGGCACCGCCCACCCCGCATCCGAGGAGCACCCGATGACCGCCTCCCCGACCAGCCGCCCGACCGTCGGCGTGCTCGCCGGCCTGCTGGCCGCGGCCGCCGGCGAGATCACCGCGACCGCCACCGGCCGCGGCCGGTCACCGTCGTCCGGGGTGGCCCGCGGCCTGGTCGACGCCGCCCCGGCGATGCTGGTCGACGGCGGCGTCGCCCTCGTCGGCCGCGCCGACAAGCCCGGGCTGGCCGTGCTCGCGGCCGGCGCCGGCGGTCTGGCCGCAGCGGCCGGCGGTGCCGTGGCCGGCCGCCGTCCGCTGCTGGGCGCGGCCGTGGCCGCGGCGCCGCACGCCCTCGGCGGCTACCTCGCGGTCCGCCGCGGCGACGCCTCCGCGCGGGACACCGCCGCCGCCACGGCCGCCGGCATGCTCACCGCCGCGACCGCGATCGCCCCGCTCCCGGTGCCACCGGCGGCGGTGGTCGCCGCCACCGCAGCGGCCGCGGCCGTCGTCGTGGGCACCGACCGGCGGGCCCGTCGCCGCGCCGGCGTCGCGCTGCGCGACCGGGTGGCGCTGCCCGCACCCGCCCGGCCGCTGCCGCCGGTGCCGGCGAGTGCCGCCGCGCGGCAGCCGGGCGTCGCCCCCCTCCTCGCCCACCCGGGTGAGCTGGTCGTCATCGACGTCACCGTGCCCGAGCCGAGGATCGACCCCGCCGGCTGGCGGCTGGAGGTGGACGGCCGGGTGGACGAGCCGCTGACCCTGTCGCTGCCCGAGCTGCTGGCCCGGCCGCTGGAGGAGCGCGACCTGCTCATGGTCTGCGTGCACAACCCGGTCGGCGGCGCGCGCATGGGCTGCGCACGCTGGACCGGCATCGGCCTGGCCGACCTGCTGGAGCAGGCCGGCGCTCCCGGCGGCGGCGGCTGGCTGGTCGCCGAGGCCGTCGACGGCTACACGAACGTGCTGCCGCTGGGGGTCGCCCGCGCCCACGGCTTCCTCGCGGTCGGCATGGCCGGGCAGCCGCTGCCCCGCGAGCACGGCAGCCCGGCCCGGCTCCTCGTCTCCGGCCGCCACGGGCAGGACGGCAACCTCAAGTGGCTGCGCCGGCTCACCGTCACCGACACGCCACCGCTGTCTTACTGGGGCCGGCGCGGCTGGGCCGACGGCACCTACCCGGTCCATCCGGGTTCGCGCATCGACGCTCCCGGCAGCCACGCGCACCTGGCGCCCGGGGAGATCCCCGTGCGCGGCTACGCCTGGGCGCCACCGGTCGGCATCGACCGCGTGCAGCTGCAGGTCGACGGCGGCCCGTGGACCGACGCCACCCTGGGCACCGATCTCGGCCCGGACGCCTGGCGCCCCTGGTCGGTGGACTGGACGGCTCCGCCCGGCCGGCACGAGCTGCGGGTCCGGTGCCGCACGACCACCGGCCAGTGGCAGGAGGAGTCCACCACCACACCGTTCCCGCACGGCGTGCGCGGCATCCACGAGGTCGCCGTCCACGTGGGTGGCCCACCCGTGCTGCCGGCACTGCGCCGGCTGGTCGGCGAGGGCGTCACCCGCGCGAGCTGGTCGGCGCGCAGCCTCGCCGCATGGCGTCATCCGGCCGCCACGCCGCCCGCCGGTCGGGCCGGCTGACCTGCCGACGGCGGCGTTCCCCGCACCTGCCCAGCCGGCTCGACCACCTGCCGACCGCAGTCCCCCCGTTCGCAACCCCGCAGAGAGGCATCCCCGTGAGCGCTGTGTCCCTGACCGACCACGAGATCGTCATCACGCTCAGCACCGCCGAGAAGGTCGCCGCCCTCCACGGCGACCTCCGCATCCCGCTGAGCGCGATCGCGGACGTCGAGGTCGTGCCCGACGCGCTGAGCGCTGTGCGCGGGCTGCGCGCGCCCGGCCTGGCGCTGCCGGGCCGGGTCGGGATCAGGGCGTGGCGGACCACGAGCGGCGCCGAGTTCGTCGTGGCCCGCCGTGGCCCTCGCCGAGCGGATCCGGGCCGTCCGTCGAGCGACACCGGGCGCTCCCGCTCCGGTCAGACCAGGCCGGCGCGCTTCCAGAGCACCTCGGACGGCCCGCCGACGAGGCCCACCTCCCGCAGGAACGACACCAGACCTGCCGACGCGCCGCGCAGCTTGGCGCGGTAGTGCTCGTTGCCGCGCGCGACCGACTTGGCCTGCTGGGGGTCCAGCCCCACCGAGGCGTAGACCTCCGGCTGCACCAGGTTGTCGGCCACGATCGCGGCCACCGAGGCGACCACGGTGCGGTGCCGGCGCAGCGCCCAGCGGCCGAGCTCCGGCGTCCGCCGGGCGATCTCCTCACGGGCGAAGCGCATGTGCCGCGCCTCCTCCACGACGTGGATCTGGCTGGTGGCTCGGGTCAGCGGCTGCACCCGCTCGTCCTTCATCAGGTCGCGCTGGAAGATGTCGAGGATCTCCTCGGCCACGAGGATCGCCGCGTACGCGGCCGGCCCGGAGCCGCGGGCGGCGAAGGCCTTGCCGAGCCGCTGGATCGACGCCGGGGGCTGGTAGGACGGCGCGCCGAAGGTCTGCGCGGTCCGCGCGAACATCACCGAGTGCCGGCACTCGTCGGCGATCTCGGTCAGCGCCCACTGCACGTGCGGCTGCGCCGGGTCGTCGCCGTAGACGTCCTTGAGCACCAGCTGCATGAGCAGGCACTCGAACCAGATGCCGACGCCGGAGATCGAGCAGTACTCGTGGACGGTCAGCGTGACCCGCTGCTGCTCGGTCAGGCGCTCCCACAGCGGCGTCCCGTAGAGGGAGGACCACTCCGGCGACAGGCCGTAGAGGTCATCGGGGATCGGCGCGTCCCAGTCGATGTCGACGACGGGGTCGTAGGACTTCTTCGCCGCGGAGCCGAGCAGGCGGGTGGAGATCTCCTCGCGGTCCACGGGCTGCTTGCGCGCCGGGCGGGTGGGCAGCGTGGCGGTCATCGGGCACTCCTCCGGGTCGACGGCTGATGCTGTGACCGAAGGTAGCTGTTACCGTTCGACACATGCAACGGCTGGTGGAGGAGGATGCCCGCGTGTCGCGCACCTCCACCCCCGACGGCCGCCGGTCGCGCTGGACCGAGCACCGCCGTGTCCGCCGCGAGGAGCTGGTGGGCGCGGCGCTGACCGCCTTGCGTGCCGTCGGGCCCGACTTCGCCGTGGACGACGTCGCCCGGGCCGCGGCGGTGTCGAAGACGGTCATCTACCGCTACTTCGCCGACAAGGACGAGCTCATCGACGCCGTCCTCGACCGGATCTCCACCGAGGTGCTGCTGCCGCGGCTGCTCGGCGAGCTCGCCGTCGAGCGGCCCGACGACCGGGCGCGGCTGCGCGCGGTGATCGCCGCCTTCGTCGGGCTGATCGAGGAGGAGCCGGCGCTCTACCGGTTCGCCTACGCCCAGGCCGGCCGGTCCGGCCGGCCCGATCTGGTCGCCGCGACCGAGCGGGAGGTCGCCGAGGCGCTCGGCGCCCTCATGGCCGAGCGGCTGACCGCCGCCGGCCGCCCCGCGGCCGGGGCGATGACCTGGGCCTACGGCGTCGTCGGCATGGTCCAGCTCACGGCCCACTGGTGGTCGGGCACCCGCAGCGTGCCCGCAGCCGACCTCGTCGACCAGCTCGCCGACCTCGCGTACGGCGGGCTGGGCACCCTGCTGCCACCGCTGGAGGGACCGCATGGCTGATCCGCACGGGCACGACGCCGACGGCTACACCGGGGAGGTGACCGTCGAGGGCCCGGGCCTGGACCCGCACAGCGCCGAGGCGGTCCTGGCCGCCCGGTTCGATCCGCTGGCCGGCTCGGTGGTGTGGACCGGCCGGATCCGGGCCGACCTGTCGCCGTCGACGGAGGTCACGGTGACCACGCCGCACGGCAGCGCCCGGGCCCGGGTGACCGAGCGCGACGTCTGGGGCGCCGCGCGGGTCACCGGCCTGGAGCGCCCGCCCTTCCGGGTCGAGCTGCTCGACGGGCGGCCGCCGGCCCGCTGACGGCTCGGGAAGCGAACGCGGGGCGGCCGCGGGCCACGGCACCACCTCGACGAGCTCGGCGGCAGGCGGGGCCTGCCCGTCGCGCGTCCCCCGCTCGGCCGATCCCTGGGCTCAGGCGGCGCGGTTCCCCTCGGCGGACCGCACCGTCTCGCGGATGACGCGGGCGCAGGCGGCAGGGTCGTCGACCATCGGCACGTGACCGACCCCCGCCAGCACGCTGAGCCGCGCCCCGGGCAGCCGCTCGCGCGCCGCCGCCAGGTGGACCGCCGGCGGCAGGATCCGGTCGTGCTCGGCCCACGCGATCGCGACCGGGCACGGCAGGGGGTCGAGCGGGGCGACGACCTCCGTCGTGCCCAGGATGTCGAGCGCCGCCACGCAGCCGACGAGGTCGCGCACGGCCTCGACCGCCTGCCCCGGCGTCAGCCGGTCGCCGTGCCGGGCGACGTCGCGCATCGCCAGGCGCCGGACGGGACCGAACCGCATCCCGAGCGGAGCCACCGCCGCGGTCGACCGGGCCACCAGGCGCAGGCGGCGCAGCCGCGCGCGCCCGGGGCTGTCGGTGTCGCCCGGCTCCCAGAACCCCGCGGGCGACAGGGCGCAGACGCTGCGGGCGCGTCCGCGCCGGGCGAGCTCGACGGCCATCCAGCCGCCCATCGAGTTGCCGGCGACGTGGACGGTGTCCAGCCCGCGCGCGTCGAGGAAGCGCTCGGCGTCGTCGGTCAGCGCGCCGATGCTGGCCGGCCCGGACAGCGCGGCGCCGCCCCGGTGCCCGGCCGCGGTCGGGACGTGCACGTCGTGGTCGTCGGAGAGGTGGGGGACGACGTCCGCCCACGCGGCTGCCGACATCGTCACGCCGTGCAGCAGCAGCAGGGGAGGGCGCTGGCCCGGTGCGGTCACGCGGGGAGACTAGTGAGGTCCGACCGCTGCCTCGCGACGGTCGCCGGCTCCGGTGGCGCGGCCGCGCTGCGGCCCGCGGCTCAGCCGACGGGAGCGGGCTTGCGCCCGTACATGCGCAGGTCGGCCAGGTGCACCAGCGGCCCGAAGCCGTCGGCGTCCTCGGGGAACAGCGCCAGCCCGATGCTGGCCCGCACGCTGACCTCGGCACCGCGCAGCAGCACCGGGACGCGCACGGCCTCGGCCAGGGCGTCGGCGATCCGCTGGGCCTCGGCCGCGGCGGTGGCCGGGTCCAGGCCGGGCAGGGCGATCAGGAACTCGTCGCCGCCCAGCCGGGCCAGCAGGTCCGAGCGGCGCAGCCGGCCCTGCAGCCGGCCGGCCACCACCTGCAGGAGCTCGTCGCCGGCGGCGTGCCCGTGGGCGTCGTTGACCGCCTTGAAGCCGTCGACGTCGACGAACAGCACCGCCAGCGCGTCGCCGCGGCCGGTGGCCTCCCACAGCGCGGCCTCCACCTGCTCCTCGAACCGGCGCCGGTTGGCCAGGCCGGTGAGCGGATCGGTGTAGGCCAGCTCCTCCACGCGGGCCATGGCCGCGCGGGTGCGGTCGCGCTCCTGCAGCAGCGCGCGCTCGGCCTCGACGCGGGCGGTCACGTCGACCTGGACGCCGATGTACTGCACGACCGCACCGGAGTCGTCGCGCACCGGCGCCAGGTGCAGCTCGTTCCACCAGGGCGTGCGGTCGGGGCCGCGGTGGTTGAGCAGCGTCTCGCGGCACTCCTCGCCGGCGTCGACCGCCCGGCGGATGCGCGCGACCGCGGCCGGATCGGTGTCGGTGCCCTGCAGGAAGCGGCAGTTGCGGCCCAGCAGCTCGGCGGCCGGCAGGCCGGCCAGCTGCTCGAACGCCGGGTTGACGTAGACCAGCGGCTGGTCGGGCAGGCGCAGGTCGACGATGCACACCCCGCTCGGGGTCGCGGCCAGCGCGCCGGAGAGCAGCCGGTCGGCCGCCGAGCCCGGCGGGACGGCGACGGCGGGCCGGCCGGCCGGCGCCGGCGCCGCGGCGACCGGCGCCACGGGGCGGGGCAGCGGCGACCGGCGCGGCGCCACGCGGGACAGCAGCGCCGAGCTGGCCCGGACGACGGTGTCGCGGTCGTAGGTCAGGGCGTACTCGAACCGGCGCTCCCGGTCCGGACCGGGGTCGCCGAGGTCGCGGGCCAGCAGCGCGGCGCTGAAGTGCGGGCTGAGCACCGTCACGTCCCACTCGCCGCGGACCGGGTCGGTGGGCGACAGGTGGGTGCCGCGCAGGCCGGGCAGCGGCTCCTCGGGCAGGTCCTCGCCGAGCGCGCAGACGAAGCCGGTGCGCTCCACCAGGTCGCGGTAGCGCTGGGTGGTCGACGGCGTGAAGTGCCGGGCCTCCTGGAAGGTCGCGGCGACCACGCAGGTCCGGCCCATCCGGAGGGCCTCCCGCTCGAGCTGCTTGCTCAGCTCGATGAGCAGCGCCTTGGGCGCGGTGCGCAGGGCGACGCCGTCGGGCAGGCAGGAGAAGGGGGAGAGCTCGCCGTCCTCGGTGCCCAGAGGCACCGGCCGGGGGAGGGGGAGCTCGGCGGTGGGCCGGCCGGCGACCGGGCCGGGGCCGGGGCGGCCGAAGTACCAGCCCTGGCCCAGGGTGGCGCCCAGGGCGCGCGCCATGGCCAGGTGCGCCTCGTCCTCGATGCCCTCGGCCAGCACCACCGCGCCGGTGCGCTCGGCGTGGGCGTTGACCGCGTTCATGATCTCGGCGATCACCGGGCCGGGCCGCTCCTGCACCAGGCGCAGGTCGAGCTTGACGACGTCGGGGCGCAGCAGCGGCATGAAGGCCAGCGACAGCGGCTCGGCGCCGACGTCGTCCACCGCGACGCCCCAGCCCACCGCCCGGACCCGCTCCACGGTGCGCAGCAGCTCGGCCGGCCGGGCCGCCAGCGCGCGCTCGGTGATCTCCATGACCACCCGCAGGTCACCGGGCGCCTCGGAGACCAGCGCCAGCAGGTCCTCCAGCGGAGCGGTGTCGAGCACCTCGGGCTCGACGTTGACGAACAGGGTCAGGGGTGCGGTGACGCCCCGATCGAGCGCGGTGCTCAGCGCGGTCGCGCGGCAGGCCTCGTCCAGCTCGGCGAGCAGCCCCTCGCTGCGGGCCGCGGCGAACAGCGCGTCGGGCCGCTCGAGAGGGCCCTCGGGCCCGCGGGCCAGCGCCTCGTAGGCGACGACGGCGCCGGTGTCGAGGTCGACGATGGGCTGGAAGACGCTGCGCACGCCGCCGGCGCGCAGGACGTCCGCGACGGTGCCGGCGGGGTTCCCAGGGAGAGAGGCCACGGTGCCCCATCGGCGGCCGGATGCGGCGGTGTGAGCCGGGGGTCACGGGGCTCCCTCGAAAGGGGCGGGCCCGCACGCCGGCAGAACCCGGGAGACCCGCTGGCGGGGTGCCGGGCAGAATGGCCTCCCGTGTCTGGCGCCAACGACCCCTACGACCCCAAGCAGGTCGCCGCGCTCTCCGCCGAGTCGCTCGACGCCGCCGTCGCGGCGGCGGTCGCCGCCTTCCGCGGTGCGGCCGACCTCGAGCAGCTGGCGGCGGTGCGCCCGGCGCACCTGGGCGACCGTGCCCCGGTGCTGCTGGCCCGCCGCGAGCTGGGCGCGCTGCCGCCGGCCGCCCGCTCGGACGCCGGCAAGCGGGTGAACGCCGCCCGCGTCGCGGTCACCGAGGCCTACGAGGCGCGCAAGGCCGAGCTCGAGGCCGAGCGCGACGCGCGGGTGCTGGCCGAGGAGCGGGTCGACGTGACGCTGCCCTGGGACCGCGTGCCCCGGGGCGCCCGGCACCCGCTCACCACGCTCAGCGAGCGGATCGCCGACGTCTTCGTCGGCATGGGGTACGAGGTGGCCGACGGCCCCGAGCTCGAGGCCGAGTGGCTGAACTTCGACGCGCTCAATATCGGCCGCGACCACCCGGCCCGCACGATGATGGACACCTTCTTCGTCGCGCCGGAGGACTCCGGCCTGGTGCTGCGCACGCACACCAGCCCGGTGCAGGCCCGCACGATGCTGTCGCGCACGCCGCCGATCTACGTCGTCGCGCCCGGGCGGGTCTACCGGACCGACGAGCTGGACGCGACGCACACCCCGGTCTTCCACCAGATCGAGGGCCTGGCCGTCGACCGCGGGCTGACCATGGCCCACCTGCGCGGCACGCTCGACCACCTCGCGCGCATCCTCTTCGGCGCCGACGCGGTCACCCGCTGGCGGCCGTCGTACTTCCCGTTCACCGAGCCGTCGGCGGAGTTCGACGTGTGGTTCCCCGAGCACCGGGACGGCCCGCGCTGGGTCGAGTGGGGCGGCTGCGGGATGGTCAACCCGCGGGTGCTGGTCGCCTGCGGCGTGGACCCCGAGGAGTACAGCGGCTTCGCCTTCGGCCTGGGCATCGAGCGCGGGCTGATGTTCCGGTCGGGGATCACCGACATGCGCGACATCGTCGAGGGTGACGTGCGGTTCACCCGGGCTTTCGGAGTTGACCAGTGAGTGAGCATCGCAGCGAGCGCCAGCGGGCGAGGAGCGGAGCGAACGTGCTGCGGAGCAGCGAGGTGACAGCGTGAGGGTCCCCATCGGCTGGCTGGCCGAGTACGTCGACGTCCCCGCCGGGACGACCGTCGAGGACCTCGACACCGCCTTCGTCCGCCTGGGCCTCGAGGTGGAGGAGATCCACCGCCCCGAGCCGGTCACCGGCCCGCTGGTGGTCGGGCGGGTGCTGGAGATCGAGGAGCTGACCGGCTTCAAGAAGCCGATCCGCTACTGCCAGGTGGACGTCGGCGAGGACGGGGCGGGCGGGAAGGACGTACGCGGCATCGTCTGCGGCGCCCGCAACTTCGCCGCGGGCGACGCGGTGGTCGTGGCGCTGCCCGGCGCCGTCCTGCCCGGCGGGTTCGCCATCGCCGCCCGGAAGACCTACGACCGCGTGTCCGACGGGATGATCTGCTCGGTCCGCGAGCTCGGCGTCGGCGACGACCACGCCGGGATCCTTGTGCTCGGCGAGGACGAGGTGCCCCCGCCCGGCACGCCGGCCGGGCCGCTGGTCGGCCTGGACGACGTCGTCGTCGAGCTGGCCGTCACCCCCGACCGCGGCTACTGCCTGTCCATGCGCGGCATCGCCCGCGAGATGGGCACGGGCCTGGGCACCGAGTGGCGCGACCCGGGCCTGCTGCACCCGCCGGCGTGGTCGGGCGAGCCGGCCTGGTCGGTCACCGTCGAGGACGCCGACCGCTGCGACCGGTTCTCCATGATCGCCATGGAGGGCCTGGACCCGACGGCGCCGAGCCCCTGGTGGATGCGCCGGCGGCTGGCCCAGTCCGGCGTCCGCAGCATCTCCCTGGCCGTCGACGTCACCAACTACGTGATGCTCGAGCTCGGCCAGCCGATGCACGCCTTCGACCGCGACGCGGTGACCGGCCCGATCACCGTCCGCCGCGCGCGGGTGGGGGAGCGGCTGACCACCCTCGACGGCACCGACCGCACGCTGGACCCCGACGACCTGCTGATCACCGACGAGACCGGCCCGATCGGGCTGGCCGCGGTCATGGGCGGGGCGTCGACCGAGATCGGCGGCAGCACCGAGGGCAGGGCCACCACCGCCGTCCTGCTCGAGGCCGCGCACTGGGAGCCCACCGGGGTCGCCCGCACCGCGCGCCGGCACCGGCTGCCCAGCGAGGCGGCCAAGCGGTTCGAGCGCGGCGTGGACCCCGAGATGACGATGGTCGCGCTGGCCCGAGCGGCCGCGCTGCTGGCCGAGTACGGCGGCGCGCGCGTCGTCGGCACGCCGGTGGACGTCGACACCCGCGGGCCGCGGCCGGTGATCCCGCTGGACGCCGGGCTGCCCGCCCGCATCGCGGGGGTGGCCTATCCGCCGCACCAGGTGGTCGAGCTGCTCACCGCGGTCGGCTGCACCGTCGACGGCGTCGGCGGGCCGCTGCAGGTGACCCCGCCGTCCTGGCGGCCGGACCTCACTGACCCCGCCGACCTGGTGGAAGAGGTCGTGCGCCTGGCCGGCTACGACGACGTCCCCTCGGTACTGCCCACCGCCCCGCCCGGCCGCGGGCTCACCGACGCCCAGCGGCGGCGGCGGGCGATCGGCCGCGCGCTGGCCGAGTCCGGCTACGTCGAGGCGCCGTCCTACCCCTTCGTCGGGACGCCGGCCCTGGACGCGCTCGGCCTGGCCGCCGACGACCCGCGCCGCGCGGTCGTGCTCGTGCGCAACCCGCTGTCGGAGGAGGAGCCGGCGCTGCGCACCACGCTGCTCCCCGGGCTGCTGGCCACGCTGGCCCGCAACCTCTCCCGCGGCCAGCGCGACGTCGCGCTCTTCGAGCACGGGGCCGTCTTCCCCGGGGCCGAGCGGTCGCCGGCTCCCGTGCCGGGCGTCGACGCCCGCCCGGACGACGCCACGCTGGCCGCCCTGCTCGGCGCCGTCCCCGCGCAGCCGTGGCACGTGGCGGTCGCCCTGGCCGGCAACCGCGAGGTGCGCGGCTGGTGGGGCCCGGGCCGCCCGGCGGTGTGGGCCGACGCGGTCGAGGCGGCCCGCCGGGTCGCCGCGGCGGCCGGGGTCGAGCTGACCGTGCGCGCCGGGGAGCGGGCGCCCTGGCACCCGGGGCGCTGCGCCGAGCTGCTGGCCGGCGACGTCGTCGTCGGCCACGCCGGCGAGCTGCACCCGCGCGTGTGCGCGGCGCTGGAGCTGCCGGCCCGCACGGCGGTCATGGAGCTCGACGTCGACGCGCTGCCCGCCACCGGCGTGCCGCAGGGGCCGCGCATCTCGGCGTTCCCGCCGGTGCGCCTGGACCTCGCCTTCCAGGTCGCCGACGGCGTGTCGGCGGCCGCGGTGCGCGAGGCGGTCGTCGACGGCGCCGGCGAGCTGCTGGAGGACGTGCGGCTCTTCGACGTCTACACCGGGGCGCCGCTGGACCCGGGCACCCGCTCGCTCGCCTTCGCCCTCACCCTGCGCGCCCCCGACCGGACGCTCACCGGCGAGGAGGCCACCGCCGTGCGCGAGGCGGTGGTGGCGACCGTGACCGACCGGGGGCTGGGGATCCTGCGTGGGTGACCTGGCCGGCCAGGTCGCCCTGATCAGCGGCGCGTCCACCGGGATCGGCCGGGCCCTCGCCGAGGGCCTGGCCGCCCGCGGTGCCGCCGTGGCGGGCCTGGCCCGCAACGGCGAGCGGCTCGAGCAGGCGATGGCCGAGGTGGCGCTGGCCACCGGGGGCCGCGCCCTGGCCGTGCCCGCCGACGTCACCGACCGCGCGGCGGTCGAGACGGCGGTCGGCACCGTGGTCGCCGAGCTGGGGCAGGTCGACCTGCTGGTCAACAACGCCGGGCTGATCGACCGCGCCGAGGAGCCGCTCTGGGAGGCCGACCCCGACCAGTGGTGGGACGTCGTCACCAGCCACCTGCGCGGGTCGTTCCTGCTCTGCCGAGCCGTCGTGCCGTGGATGGTGCTGCGCAACCGCGGCCGGGTCGTCGACCTCGCCAGCGGAACCGGCATCCGCCCGCGGCCGGAGTACTCCGCCTACTCGGTGGCCAAGGCCGGGCTCATGCGGATCACCGAGACCCTCGCCGGCGCGCTCGAGGGCTCCGACGTCCGGGTGTTCGACGTCGCGCCCGGCGTGGTGCGCACCCCGATGACCGAGTCGATGCCCATGCACGTGCACCGCACCGAGTGGACCGACCCCGCCGACGTCGTCGAGATGGTCGCGGCGATCGCGGCGGGGGAGCTGGACCAGTGGTCCGGCCGGTTCCTGCGGGTCGGCGCCGACCGGCTGGACGTCGTCCGCGGGATGACGCCGGCCGGGGACGCCCGGCAGTTGCGGCTGCTGCCCTACGGGGACGACGACCCGCTGGGCTGAGCCCGCCGCCTTTCGCGCGCGAACGGCGCCCCACCCGTGAACGGTCATGCATGGCTGTGTATGGTCATGCATCGTGAGCACAGGGCAGACGTGGACGGTCGGGGTCACCGGCGCCACCGGGTACGCGGGGGGTGAGGTGTGCCGGCTGCTGGCCGGGCACCCGCAGCTCCGGCTGACCGGGGTGCATGCCAACTCGAGCGCCGGCCGACGCCTGGGGGTGCTGCAGCCCCACCTGCTGCCCTTCGCCGACCTCGAGGTGCGGCCCAGCGGCGCCGACGACCTCGCCGGGTACGACGTCGTGGTCCTGGCCCTGCCGCACGGTGAGTCCGCGGCGATCGCCGCGCAGCTGCCGGAGGACACCCTCGTCATCGACTGCGGCGCCGACCACCGGCTCAACGACCCGGCGGCCTGGGCCCGCTGGTACGGCGGCGAGCACTCCGGCTCCTGGCCCTACGGCCTGCCCGAGCTGCCCGGCCAGCGCGAGCAGCTGGCCGGCGCCCGGCGGATCGCCGTCCCCGGCTGCTACCCGACCTCGGTCACCCTGGCCATGGCCCCGGCGCTGGCCGCCGGGCTGGTCGAGCCCGAGGTCGTCGTGGTCGCCGCCAGCGGCACCAGCGGGGCCGGCAAGTCGGCCAAGCCGCACCTGCTCGGCAGCGAGGTGATGGGCTCGGTCAGCGCCTACGGCGTCGGCGGCGTGCACCGGCACACCCCCGAGATGGTCCAGGGGCTGTCGCGGGCGGCCGGGCAGCCGGTCGGCGTCAGCTTCACCCCGACGCTGGTGCCGATGAGCCGGGGCATCCTCGCCACCTGCTCGGCGAAGCTGGCACCCGGAGCCGACGCCGCCGCGGCGCGCGCGGCCTACGCGCAGGCCTACGCCGACGAGCCGTTCGTGCACCTGCTGCCCGAGGGCCAGTGGCCCACGACCGCGCAGGTGCTCGGTGCCAACACCGTGGCGCTGCAGCTCGCCGTCGACCCCGACGCCGGCCGGCTGGTCGTCGTCGCCGCGGTCGACAACCTGACCAAGGGCACCGGGGGCGCGGCGATCCAGTGCGCCAACCTGGCGCTCGGCATCCCGGAGACCAGTGGTCTCCCCACCGTTGGAGTGGCCCCGTGAGCACCACCGCCCCGCAGGGGTTCCGGGCGGCCGGCGTCGCCGCGGGCCTGAAGTCCTCCGGCGACCCCGACGTCGCCGTCGTCGTCAACGACGGCCCGCACGACGCCGCGGCCGCCGTCTTCACCACCAACCGCTTCCCGGCCGCGCCGGTCCAGTGGAGCCGCCAGGTGCTGTCGACCGGCCGGCTGCGGGCGGTCGTGCTCAACTCCGGCGGCGCCAACGCCTGCACCGGGCCCGAGGGCTTCCAGGACACCCACGCCACCGCCGAGCACGCCGCCGTCGCGCTGGGGCTCGGCGCGATCGACGTCGCCGTGGCCAGCACGGGCCTCATCGGGATGCGGCTGCCGATGGAGAAGCTCACCGCCGGGGTCACCGCGGCGGTGGCCTCGCTCGGCGAGGACGGCGGACCGGACGCCGCGCGGGCGATCATGACGACCGACTCGGTGCCCAAGACGACGGTGCAGGAGCGGGCCGGCTGGACGGTCGGCGGCATGGCCAAGGGTGCGGGCATGCTCGCGCCGAGCCTGGCCACCATGCTCGTCGTCCTCACCACCGACGCCGTCGTGCCGGCCGAGCTGCTGCAGCCGGCGCTGGAGGAGGCGACCGGCGTCAGCTTCGAGCGGGTCGACTCCGACGGCTGCCTGTCGACCAACGACACGGTGATCGTGATGGCCAACGGCGCCAGCGGGGTGACCCCGACCGCCGAGGAGTTCACCCAGGCGCTCACCGGCGCATGCACCGACCTCGCCATGCAGCTGCTCGCCGACGCCGAGGGCTCGACCAAGGACATCGCGATCACCGTCCGCAACGCCGCGAGCGTGCGGGACGCGCTGGTCGCCGGCCGGGCCTGCGCGCGCAACAACCTGCTCAAGACGGCGCTGTTCGGCAACGACCCCAACTGGGGGCGGGTGCTGGCCGCGATCGGCACCACCGACGCCGCCTTCGAGGCCGACCAGGTCGACGTCACCATCAACGGGGTGACCGTCTGCCGGGGCGGGTCGATCGGCGACCCGCGCGAGGGCGTCGACCTCACCGGCCGCGCGATCACCATCGACGTGGACCTCCGGGCCGGCACCGAGCAGGCCACGATCTGGACCAACGACCTGTCCATCGCCTACGTGCACGAGAACTCGGCGTACTCGACATGAGCACATCGCAGGACCCGGCGGACACGAGCACCGCCCAGGACCCCACCCCGCCCGACGTCCGCATCGACGAGGTGCCGCCGGTGGTGGGCGCCGTGCGGCGGAAGATCGGCACCAACCGGGTCATGCGCACCTACGACCCGGAGGGCGACGCCCGCAAGGTCGCCGTCCTCACCGGTGCGCTGCCGTGGCTCAAGGAGTTCCACGGCAACGTCGTGGTGATCAAGTACGGCGGCCACGCGATGGTCGACGAGGAGTGCCGCCGGGCCTTCGCCGAGGACATGGTGTTCCTCCGGACCTGCGGCATCCTGCCCGTGGTCGTGCACGGCGGCGGCCCGCAGATCACCGAGATGCTCGGCCGGCTGGGCATCGTCAGCGAGTTCCGCGGCGGCCTGCGGGTCACCACCGAGGAGACGATCGACGTCGTCCGCATGGTGCTCACCGGGCAGGTCACGCCGGAGGTCGTCGGGCTGATCAACCAGCACGGCCCGCTGGCCGTCGGCCTGTCGGGGGAGGACGGCGGCCTGTTCACCGCCGAGCGCACCTACGCCACGGTGGACGGCGAGCAGGTCGACGTCGGCCTCGTGGGCGACGTCGTCGCCGTCGACCCCGCGCCGGTGACCGCGCTGCTGGAGGCCGGGCACATCCCGGTGATCGCCACGGTGGCCCCGGACGCGACCGGCGTGGTGCACAACGTCAACGCCGACACCGCGGCCGCGGCGGTCGCCGTCGCCCTGGGCGCGGTGAAGCTCGTCGTCCTCACCGACGTCGAGGGGCTCTACGCCGACTGGCCCGACCGCGGCTCGCTGGTGCAGCAGATCGACGCCGCGGAGCTGGCCGAGATCCTGCCGACCCTGGACTCGGGGATGGTCCCGAAGATGGCCGCCTGCCTGCGGGCGGTCGAGGGCGGGGTGAAGCGCGCGACGGTCGTCGACGGCCGCACGCCGCACGCCCTGCTGCTGGAGATGTTCACCACCGAGGGCACCGGGACGATGGTCGTCCCGGCCCCCGCCCAGACCGGGGAGGAGCCGGCATGACCCGCACGGAGGAGCTGGCCACCCGCTGGTCGGCGGTGATGATGGGCAACTACAAGGCGCCCGCGGTCGCGCTCGCGCGCGGCGCCGGGGCCACGGTCTGGGACGTCGACGGCCGCGAGTACACCGACCTGCTGGGCGGCATCGCCACCACGATCCTCGGCCACGCGCACCCGCGGGTCGTCGAGGCGATCACCCGGCAGGCGCAGACCCTCGGGCACGTCTCCAACCTGGCCATGCACGAGCCCGGGGTGGCGCTGGCCGAGCGGCTGCTGGAGCTGGCCGGCCGGCCCGGGCGGGTCTTCTTCTGCAACTCCGGCGCCGAGGCCAACGAGGCGGCGTTCAAGCTCAGCCGGCTCACCGGCCGGCCGCAGGTGATCACCGCCGAGGGCGCCTTCCACGGCCGCACGATGGGCGCGCTCGCGCTCACCGGGCAGCCGAGCAAGGCCGCCGCGTTCGCGCCGCTGCCCGGCGGGGTCTCCTACGTGCCCTACGGGGACGCCGGTGCGCTGGCCGCCGCGGTGTCGGAGCAGACCGCGATGGTGCTGCTCGAGCCGATGCTCGGCGAGGGCGGCGTGCTGCCGGCCCCGGCGGGCTACCTGGCCGCCGCCGCGCGGACGGCGGCCGGCGCCGGCGCGCTGTTCGCGCTCGACGAGGTGCAGACCGGCATCGGCCGCACCGGCAACTGGTTCGCCCACCAGGCCGACGGCCTGCGGCCCGACGTCCTCACCCTCGCCAAGGCGCTCGGCGGCGGCCTGCCGATCGGGGCGACGCTGGCCTTCGGCGACGCCGCGGAGCTCATGACCGCGGGCTCGCACGGCTCCACCTTCGGCGGCAACCCGATCGCCGCGGCGGCCGCGCTGGCCGTCCTGGACACCATCCGCGACGAGGGCCTGCTGGAGCGGGCCAAGGAGCTCGAGCACCGCTTCACCGCCGGCATCGAGGGCCTCGGCCACGCCGGCGTCTCCGGCGTCCGGGGGCGCGGCGCGCTGCTCGGCGTCGTCCTGACCGCGCCGGTCGCCGCGGCGCTGGAGGCGCAGCTGCGGACGGCGGGCTTCCTCACCAACGCCGTCGCGGGCGACGTGCTGCGGCTGGCGCCGTCCCTGGTGCTGACCGACGCGCAGGTCGACGCGTTCGTGGCGGCGCTGCCCGCCGCCCTGGACGCCGCGCTGGAGAGCACCCCGTGACCCGCCACTTCACCCGGGACGACGACCTCACCCCGGCCGAGCAGGCCGAGGTGCTCGCGCTGGCCGCGGAGCTCAAGCGCACCCGGCACACCGCGGAGGCGCCGACCCCGCTGCGCACCCCGGGCGGGCCGCGCACCGTCGCCGTCCTCTTCGACAAGCCCTCCACCCGCACGCGCGTGTCCTTCGCCATCGGCGTCACCGAGCTCGGCGGCTCGCCGTTGGTGATCGACGCCGGCAGCAGCCAGCTCGGCCGCGGCGAGCCGGTGGAGGACACCACCCGCGTGCTCGACCGGCAGGTCGCCGCCATCGTGTGGCGCACCTTCGGCCAGGACCGGCTGGAGGCCATGGCCGCGGTCAGCCGGGTGCCGGTGGTCAACGCGCTGACCGACGAGTTCCACCCCTGCCAGATCCTCGCCGACCTGCAGACGGTGGTCGAGGCCAAGGGCGCCCTCCCCGGGCTGACCCTGACCTACCTCGGCGACGGCGCCAACAACATGGCGCACAGCTACCTGCTCGGCGGCGCCACCGCCGGCATGCACGTGCGGATCGGCTCCCCGGAGGGGTTCCGGCCCGACCCGGCGGTCGTGGCGCGCGCGGAGGAGATCGCGGCGGGGACCGGCGGCTCGGTGCTGTGGACGGCGGACGCGGCGGCGGCCGCCGACGGTGCCGACGTCCTGGTCACCGACACGTGGGTCTCCATGGGGCAGGAGGACGAGTACGACACCCGCGTCGCGCCGTTCCTGCCCTACGCCCTGGACGAGGCGGCGCTCGCGCGGGCGGCGTCGGACGCCGTCGTGCTGCACTGCCTGCCGGCCTACCGCGGCAAGGAGATCGCCGCGGCGGTGATCGACGGACCGCGGAGCCTGGTGTGGGACGAGGCGGAGAACCGGCTGCACGCGCAGAAGGCGCTGCTGGCCTGGCTGCTCGAGCAGAGCCGATGACCGCCGCGATCACGCGCTCGGCCCGCCAGGCGCGGATCGCCGAGCTGATCGCGGCCCAACCGGTGACCTCGCAGACCCAGCTGGCCGCGCTCCTGGCCGAGTCGGGCATCGAGGTCACCCAGGCCACGCTGTCCCGAGACCTGGAGGAGATCGGGGCGGTGAAGCTGCGGGGCACCGACGGCGCCCCGGCGTCCTACGTGCTCCCGCCCGAGAACGCCCCGCTGCGCCCGGCCCAGGCCGCGCCGGCCCGGCTGACCCGCCTGCTGGCCGACCTGCTGACCAGTGCGGAGGGCAGCGCCAACCTCGCGGTCCTGCGCACGCCACCCGGCGCCGCGCAGTTCCTCGCCTCGGCCCTGGACAAGGTCGGCCTCCCCGACGTCCTGGGCACGATCGCGGGGGACGACACTCTCCTGGTGGTCGCGCGCGACCCGGACGGCGGCCCCGGCCTGGCCGACCGGCTGCGCGCGATGGCCGCCCGCACCCCCGCCGTCTACCCCGAACTGCAGTCCGACCTCGAGGAGGGGACGCCGACGTGACCAGCGCCGCGAACGAGACCCGGCTCTGGGGTGGCCGCTTCGGCGGCGGCCCGTCGCCGGCGATGGCGGCGCTGTCGAAGTCGACGCACTTCGACTGGCGGCTCGCGCCGTTCGACCTCGCCGGCTCCCGGGCGCACGCCCGCGTGCTGCACCGCGCCGGGCTGCTCACCGACGACGAGCTCGACCGGATGGTCGGTGCGCTCACCGAGCTGTCCGCCGAGGTCGCCGACGGCAGCTTCACCGCCATCGAGTCCGACGAGGACGTGCACGAGGCGCTCGAGCGCGGCCTGACCGAGAAGCTCGGCGCGCTCGGCGGCAAGCTGCGGGCCGGCCGCAGCCGCAACGACCAGATCGCCACCGACCTGCGGCTCTACCTCCGGCACACCGTGCGCGCGCTCGCCGGCGAGCTGGCCTCCCTGGAGTACGCGCTGGTCGGCCTGGCGCAGCGCTACGAGCACGTCGCGGCGCCGGGCATGACCCACCTGCAGCACGCCCAGCCGGTGCTCATCGCCCACCAGCTGCTCGCCCACGCGCACGCCTTCGCCCGCGACGTCGACCGGCTGGTCGACTGGGACCGGCGGACGGCGGTCAGCCCCTACGGCTCCGGCGCGCTGGCCGGCTCCTCGCTGCCCCTGGACCCCGACGCCGTCGCCGCCGAGCTCGGTTTCGACCGCGCCTCGGACAACTCGATCGACGGGGTCAGCGACCGCGACTTCGCGGCGGAGTTCTGCTTCGTCGCGGCGCTGATCGGCGTCCACCTGTCCCGGCTGGGGGAGGAGGTCGTCCTCTGGACGTCGACCGAGTTCGGCTGGGCCCGGCTCGACGACGCCTGGGCGACCGGGTCGTCGATCATGCCGCAGAAGAAGAACCCCGACATCGCCGAGCTCGCCCGCGGCAAGTCCGGCCGCTTCGTCGGCAACCTCACCGGGCTGCTCACCATGCTCAAGGGCCTGCCCCTGGCCTACGACCGCGACCTGCAGGAGGACAAGGAGCCGGTCTTCGACTCCATGGAGCAGCTGCTGCTCCTCCTGCCCGCGGTCACCGGCATGATCGCCACGCTCACGCTGCGCCCCGAGGTGCTGGAGGCCGCCGCCCCGCAGGGCTTCGCCCTGGCCACCGACGTGGCCGAGTGGCTGGTCCGGCAGGGGGTGCCGTTCCGGTCGGCGCACGAGATCTCCGGCGAGATGGTGGCCTTCTGCGAGCAGGCCGGCCTCGAGCTGGACCAGCTGGACGACGACCAGCTCGCCGGGATCGACGAGCGGCTGACCCCCGAGGTGCGCTCGGTGCTCTCGGTGCCGGGGGCGCTGGCCGCCCGCAAGGCCCGCGGCGGGACGGCGCCCGAGCGGGTCGCCGGCCAGCTGACCGCGCTGGCCGAGCTGGCCCGGCAGCACACCGAGTGGGCGTCGTCCTCTCCCGTGGCGGCCGCGCTCTGACCGTGCCCCCGACCGACGCCGGCCGGCCCGGGCCGCTGCTCACCTCCGAGCAGCTGCTCGGGCCGGTCGACGTCGTGGCGCCGGCGCTGCTGGGCTGCTGGGTGGTCACCGACCGGCCCGAGGGGCAGGTCGCCGTGCGGCTCACCGAGGTGGAGGCGTACTCGGGGGAGGGGGAGGACCCCGCCTCGCACGCCCACCGCGGCCCGACGCCGCGGGCGGCGATCATGTTCGGCCCGCCGGGCCGGCTGTACGTGTACTTCAGCTACGGCGTGCACTGGTGCGCCAACGTGGTCGTCGGGCCGGAGGGGCGCGGCTCGGCGGTGCTCCTGCGGGCCGGGGACGTCGTCGTGGGGGAGGACCTCGCCGCCGTCCGCCGGCCGGCCGCCAGGACCGCGCGCGACCTGGCCCGCGGCCCGGCCCGGCTGACCCAGGCGCTGGCCATCGGGCCCGACGACCGCGGCCGCGACCTGCTGGACCCGGCCTCCCCGGTGCGGCTGCACGCCGGGCAGCCGCCGGCGGCGGTGTCGGCCGGACCGCGAGTGGGGATCAGCGTGGCCATGGAGCTGCCGTGGCGGTTCTGGCAGACCGACGCGACGTCGGTGAGCGCGTTCCGCCCGGGCGGGAAGCGGCGGCGTCCGGCCGGCGGGCAGGATGGCATCCCGTGACCGACGTGATCGACGAGCTGCACCGCCGCGGGCTGATCGCCCAGAGCACCGACGAGGAGGCGCTGCGCGCCCACCTCGCCGCCGGACCGGTGACCTACTACTGCGGCTTCGACCCCACGGCGCCGAGCCTGCACGTCGGGCACCTGGTGCAGTTCATGGTGCTGCGGGCCCTGCAGCGGGCCGGGCACCAGCCGATCGTGCTGGTCGGTGGCGCCACCGGCCTGATCGGTGACCCCCGGCCGACCGCCGAGCGGCAGCTCAACGACCGGGGCACGGTGGCCGGCTGGGTGGACAGCATCCGCCGGCAGGTCGCGCCGTTCCTCGACGTCCCGGCCGAGCGGGACGGGCTGCGCGCGCCGATCTACGCCGACAACCTCGACTGGACGGCGCCGCTGACGGCGATCGACTTCCTCCGGGAGCTCGGCAAGCACTTCCGCGTCGGCCGGATGCTGGCCAAGGAGGCGGTGTCGGCCCGGCTGAACTCCGAGGCCGGCATCAGCTACACCGAGTTCAGCTACCAGATCCTGCAGGCCAACGACTTCCGCGAGCTCTTCCTGCGGCACGGCTGCACGCTGCAGAGCGGTGGCTCCGACCAGTGGGGGAACCTGACCGCCGGCATCGACCTCGTGCGGCGCACCGAGGGCGCCACGGTGCACGCGCTGAGCACCCAGCTGGTGACCAAGTCCGACGGCCAGAAGTTCGGCAAGAGCGAGGGCGGCACCGTCTGGCTGGACCCGGCGCTCACCTCGCCCTACGCGTTCTTCCAGTTCTGGCTCAACGCCGACGACGCCGACGCCCGCACCTGGCTGCCGCTGTTCAGCGAGCGCCCGGCCGAGGAGGTCGCCGCCCTGCTCGCCGAGAGCGAGGAGCGGCCGGCCGCCCGTGCGGCACAGCGGGCGCTGGCCGAGGAGCTCACCCTCCTGGTCCACGGGGCGGACGAGCTCCGCCAGGCCGAGGCCGCCGGCCGTGCGCTGTTCGGCCGCGACGACCTCTCCGCCCTCGGCGCGGAGACGCTCGGTGCGGCGCTGCGGGAGGCCGGCAGCGTCACCGTCGAGGGGCCCACCCCGTCGGTCGCCCAGCTGATGCAGCAGGCCGGGCTGGTCGCCAGCCTGTCCGAGGCCCGGCGGACGGTGAAGGAGGGCGGCGCGTACCTGAACAACGAGCGGGTCACCGACGCCGACGCCGTCCCGGGGGACGGCGCGTGGCTGCCCGGTGGCTGGCTCGTGCTGCGCCGGGGCAAGCGTGCCGTGGCCGGTGTGCAGCGTGGCCCGTCCGCGCCCTGAGAGCGCGCTCGGCGCGTGAACGCCAGGTGACGCGCCGGTTCCGGCGGGGTGTCGACCGTCACCGCCCCCGCGGTTTGACACGGCTGCCGGACCCACGTAACTTTCTCTCTGCGCCGCGCGGAACCCGGGAGGGGGCCGCCGGGGGGCCCGGAGAGGGCCCGCCTGGTTGCGGCGCGACAATCGAGTAACGTCGATGACGAAGACCCGCGAGGGTCTGGTTCACCGCGCGTCCGCTCCTTGAGAACTCAACAGCGTGCCGAAAGTCAGTGCCAAGTAAGAATACCCCCGCACTGTGGCCCTTTTGGGGTTGTGGTGAGGGATTCCTTTGGTTGATTGATATCGAGAGTGTCA
>NZ_JBJGZW010000022.1:0-77060 GCF_054050695.1 Blastococcus sp. SYSU D00820 | reverse complement strand
AGCGTCGCCGCCGGCGGCCCCCGCGCCCCCCCCCGCCCGCCCGCCCCGGGCCGCCCCCCCCCCCCCCCCCCCCGGGGCCGGTCAGTGCACCTGGCGGCCGTCGGCCGACCAGTAACGGGCCCGCAGCGCCTTCTTGTCCGGCTTGCCGACCGCGGTCAGCGGCAGCTCGTCGAGGAAGTGCACGGCCTTGGGCGCGTGCACCGACCCCTTGCGCTCCCGGACCAGGGCGATCAGCTCCTCCGCGGACGCCCGCGCGCCCGGCCGGAGGACGACCAGCGCCGTCACCGCCTCGCCCCACCGCTCGTCGGGGACGCAGATGACCGCCGAGGTGCCCACCGCCGGGTGGGTGCCCAGCACCAGCTCCACCTCGCGCGGATACACGTTGAACCCGCCGGAGACGATCATGTCCTTGGTCCGGTCGACGATGGTGAGGAAGCCCTCGGGGTCGCGCCGGGCGACGTCGCCGGTGTGCAGCCAGCCCCCGGCCAGCGCGGCGGCGGTCTCCTCCGGCAGCCCGTCGTAGCCCTGCATGACCAGCGGGCCCTGCACGCAGATCTCCCCCGCCTCGCCGTCGGGCACCTCCTGCCCGCGGTCGTCGAGGAGCGCCACCCGCAGCCAGGGCAGCGCCCGGCCGCAGCCGGCCAGCCGCTCGGGGTCGTCGACGTCGTGCTCCTCCGGGCGGAGCAGCGCGATGGTCATCGGCGCCTCGGCCTGCCCGTAGAACTGGGTGAAGACGGGACCGATGCGCTGGATCGCCTCGCGCAGCCGGGTGGGGCTGATCGCCGAGGCGCCGTAGAAGACCGCCTGCAGGCTGGACAGGTCGTACTCGTCGAGGCGCGGGTGGTCGAGGAGGGCGTAGAGCATGCTCGGCACCAGCATCGTCGAGGTGATCCGGTGCTCCTGGATCGCCTCGAGCACCTGGCCGGCGTCGAACCGCGGCAGCACCACGAGCGAGCCGCCCCTGAGCAGCACCGGCAGGAAGACGCTGGCGCCGGCGTGGCTGAGCGGGCTGCAGACCAGGTGCTTCGGCGCGTCGGGCCACGGCCACTCGGCCATCATCAGCTCGGTCATGGCGATCGCGCTGCGGTGCGTGTGGACGACGCCCTTCGGCCGGCCGGTCGTGCCGCCGGTGTAGGCGGTGTAGGCGTGCGCGTCGGGGTCGAGCACCGGCGGGCGCAGCGGCCGCGGCGCCATCGCCGCGGCGGCGGCCACGACGTCGGTGCCCACGGGCGAGGGGCCCAGCGCCAGCAGCCGGCGCAGCCCCGGCAGCCGCTCGGCGAGCTCGGCCGCCCGCTGCCCGTAGATGGCCGGGTCGAACACCAGGGTGTCGATGCGGGCGTCCTCGAGCACGTAGGCGTGGTCGTCGAGGGAGCCCATCGGGTGCAGGTTGGTGGTGCGGCTGCCGGTGAACAGCGTCGCGCTGCTGGAGACCAGCACCTCGGGCCGGTTGGCCGAGAGGGTGGCGACGGCGCTGCCGCCGTCGACCCCCAGCGAGGCGTAGACCTGGGCGAAGCGGCTGATCTGCTCGGCCAGCTGCCGGGCGGTGAGCACCTCGCCGCCGATGGACAGCGCCGGCCGGTCGCCGGCCCGGGTGAGCGCGGCGGCCAGGACGTCGGCCCGCAGGGCCCGGCGGTGCAGCGCGGGCTCGGTGGCGGTCGGCGGGGCGGAGGTCATGCGCCCAGGATGTCGGGGCGTCCCGCTGTCGGGGACGCGGCCTCCCGCTCGACGGGCCGCGCCGCGCAGCGTGTGCGCCCAGGCCTCGTTCCGGGGCCGATCCTGCGGTGTCAGCGCACACGCTGCCCGGGGCCCGAACGCGGACGAGCCCGCCCCCGGGATCCGGGGACGGGCTCGTCAGAGGAGCTGCTTACGCCGACTTCTCCCGCGGCGCGCGGGTGGGCTTGCGGGGCACCAGGGTCGGGTTGACGTGCTCGAGCACGACCTCCTTGGTGATCACCACGGAGGCGACGTCGTCCCGGCTGGGGACGTCGTACATCACCGACTGCAGCACCTCCTCCATGATCGCGCGGAGCCCGCGGGCGCCGGTGCCACGGAGGATGGCCTGGTCGGCGATCGCCTCGAGGGCGTCGTCGGTGAACTCGAGGTCGACCCCGTCGAGCTCGAACAGCCGCCGGTACTGGCGCACCAGGGCGTTCTTGGGCTCGGTGAGGATGTTGATCAGCGCCTCGCGGTCCAGCTTCTGCACGCTGGTGATCACCGGGAGCCGGCCGATGAACTCGGGGATCATCCCGAACTTCAGCAGGTCCTCGGGCATGACCTCGGCGAAGGCGTTGGCCTCCTCGATCTCCTTCTTGCTGCGGATCTCGGAGCCGAAGCCGATGCCCTGCTTGCCGGCCCGCTGCTCGATGATCTTCTCCAGGCCGGCGAACGCCCCGCCCACGATGAACAGCACGTTCGTCGTGTCGATCTGGATGAACTCCTGGTGCGGGTGCTTGCGCCCGCCCTGCGGCGGCACCGAGGCGGTGGTGCCCTCGAGGATCTTCAGCAGCGCCTGCTGCACGCCCTCGCCGGAGACGTCACGGGTGATCGACGGGTTCTCGCTCTTGCGGGCGATCTTGTCGACCTCGTCGATGTAGATGATCCCGGTCTCGGCGCGCTTGACGTCGTAGTCGGCGGCCTGGATCAGCTTGAGCAGGATGTTCTCGACGTCCTCACCGACGTAGCCGGCCTCGGTGAGGGCGGTGGCGTCGGCGATGGCGAACGGCACGTTGAGCATCCGCGCCAGCGTCTGGGCCAGGTGCGTCTTGCCGCAGCCGGTGGGGCCCATCAGCAGGATGTTGGACTTGGCCAGCTCCACCGACTCGTCACGGCTGGAGTTGCCCCCGGCCTGGACGCGCTTGTAGTGGTTGTAGACCGCGACCGACAGCGCCCGCTTGGCCTTCTCCTGGCCGATGACGTACTGCCCGAGGAAGTCGTGGATCTCCTTGGGCTTGGGCAGCTCGTCGAACTTCAGGTCCGAGGACTCGGAGAGCTCTTCCTCGATGATCTCGTTGCAGAGGTCGATGCACTCGTCGCAGATGTAGACCCCGGGGCCAGCGATGAGCTTCTTGACCTGCTTCTGGCTCTTCCCGCAGAACGAGCACTTGAGCAGGTCACCGCTCTCACCGATTCGTGCCACCTGCTGACCTCCACCTCGGGATTGCCAGGCCCTGGGATGAGGACCCGCATGGGAATGTGTCGCTGATGTGCCCGGACGCGGCCCCGCTGCCGGAGTGCTCCGCGAGGCTCTCCTCCCGGACTGGCCGCCGGGGATCGGGCGCTGATCGACCGTACCTGCCGCCACCGACGCCCCGGGGCAATGACGCACCCGGGGTTCCGGACGCCGGCCAGTCAGTCGCTCGCTGCACTCCTCCCCCAGACGGTACGGGCCGACGCCCCGACATGCGAAGCCTCGGCCCGCACCGAACGGGTCAGCTGGGCAGCGCGTTGAGCTTGCGGCTCTGGATCACCTGGTCGACGATCCCGTACTCCTTGGCCTCCTGGGCCGTCAGGATCTTGTCGCGGTCGATGTCGCTGCGGACCTGCTCGGCCGTCCGGCCGGTGTGCCGCGCGAGGATCTCCTCCATCTGCGTGCGCACCCGCTCGATCTCGGCGGCGTGGATCTCCAGGTCGGAGACCTGACCGCCGGCCTCGCCGGAGGGCTGGTGGATCAGCACCCGGGAGTAGGGCAGCGCGAGCCGCTTGCCGGGCGTGCCGGCGGCGAGCAGGACGGCGGCGGCGGAGGCGGCCTGGCCCATGCACACGGTCTGGATGTCCGGACGGACGAACATCATCGTGTCGTAGATGGCCATCAGCGAGGTGAACGAGCCACCGGGGCTGTTGATGTAGATCGTGATGTCGCGGTCGGGGTCGGCGGACTCCAGCGTGATCAGCTGGGCCATCACGTCGTTGGCCGAGGCGTCGTCGATCTGCACCCCGAGGAAGATGATGCGCTCCTCGAAGAGCTTGTTGTACGGGTTGCTCTCCTTCATGCCGTAGCTGGTCCGCTCGACGAACGAGGGCAGCACGTAGCGGCTCGAGGGGAGCTGGAAGTCACTCATCGAAGTCAGTCCTCGCAGCTCAGTTGTCGGTGACCGGGTTGGCACTGTCGGTCATGGTGGCGCGGCTGACGACGTGGTCGACGAAGCCGTACTCGAGGGCCTCCTGCGCGGTGAACCAGCGGTCGCGGTCGGAGTCCTTCTCGATCTGCTCGACCGGCTGACCGGTGTGCAGGGACTGCAGCTCGTTGAGCTCGCGCTTGGTGCGGCGGAACAGGTCGGCCTGGATGGCGATGTCGGCCGCGGTGCCGCCGACGCCGGCGGAGGGCTGGTGCATCATGATCCGCGCGTGCGGCAGGGCGTAGCGCTTGCCCTTGGTGCCCGCGGTGAGCAGGAACTGGCCCATCGAGGCGGCCAGGCCCATGCCGTAGGTGGCGACGTCGCAGTCGATGAACTGCATGGTGTCGTAGATCGCCATGCCGGCGCTCACCGAGCCGCCGGGCGAGTTGATGTACAGGTGGATGTCGCTCTTCGGGTCCTCGGCCGACAGCAGCAGCATCTGCGCGGCCAGCTGGTTGGCGATGACGTCGTCGACCTGGGTGCCCAGGAAGATGATCCGCTCGCGCAGCAGGCGCTCGTAGACCGAGTCGTTGAGGTTCATCCCCCCGGCGCCGCCGCGCATCAGCGGGCTCGCCGGGTTCGGGTGGGTGCTCACGGGTGTGGTGACCTCCGTAGACGGTCGGACAGTCGGTCTGGAGTGGACGGTCGGGTGGTGGTGCAGGCCCGGAGGCGCGCGGCCCGGGGAGCGGTACCCCTCGGTGTGCGCCTGAGTCCTGTCGACCCTAACGCGCACCGCCGACGCACCAGTCCCGGCCGGGGGCCTGTTCGCCGTGGGCGCAGCGGTGTCGCCCGGACGGTCGCCGAAACGCACCGACGCCGCCCCTCCCCCGGTGTCGCGGGGCAGGGACGGCGTCGGTGAGGACGGCGTCTGCCGACTACTTCTGGACGTCCTCGGTGTCCTCGACGGCACCCTCGGTCGCCTCGACGGCGGCCGCGTCGGCGACCTCGGCGTCGGGCGCCTCGGTCTCCGCCTCGGCGTCGTCGGCGTCCGCGTCCGCGTCCGCGGCGGCGCCGGCCTGGACGGTGCGCGGGCGCAGCGCCTCCAGGTCGACGACGTTGCCCGAGGCGTCGGTGATCGTCGTCTGCTCGAGCAGCTGGGCGAGGGCCTTGGTGCGGCGCACGTCGGCGACGAACTCGGCGATGTTGCCGCCCTGCTGGAGCTGCTGGGCGAACTGCTCCGGGCTCATCCGGCTGCGCTGGGCCTGGGCCATGATCTGCGCCGAGAGGTCGTCGTTGTCGACGGTGATCTCGCGGGCGTCGGCGATGGCGTCGAGCACGAACTGCGTCTTGACCGCCTGCTCGACGTTGCTGCGCAGGTCGGCGTCGTAGGTCTCGCGGTCCTCGACACCCATGGCCTGCAGGTAGGCGTCCCAGTCCATGCCGGCGCCGCGCAGCTCGTTCTCCATGGCGTTGTTGCGCCACTGGACCTCGCGCTCGACCAGGTTCTCCGGCAGCGGGACGTCGACGACCTCGAGCAGGTGCTCGAGCAGCTTGTCGCGGGCCTGCGAGCCCTGCTGCAGCACCTTGGTGCGGCCGAGACGGGTGCGGACGTCGTTCCGCAGCTCCTCGAGGGTGTCGAACTCGCTGGCGGTGCTGGCGAAGTCGTCGTCCAGCTCCGGCAGCTCCTTCTCCTTGACCGAGCGCACCGTGACGGTGACCTCGGCCATGCGGCCGGCGTTCGGGCCGTTGAGCAGCGCCGTCTCGAAGGTCTTGGACTCGTCGGCGGACAGGCCGCGGATGGCGTCGTCCAGACCCTCCATGAGCTGGCCGGTGCCGACCTCGTAGCTCATGCCGCTGGTGGAACCGTCCTCGAGCACATCGCCGTCGAGCTTGGCCTCCAGGTCGATGGAGACGAAGTCGCCGTCCTGGGCGGGGCGGTCGACGCCGGTCAGCATGGCGAAGCGCTCGCGCATGACCGAGATCTGCTCGTCGATCTCCTCGTCGGTGACCTCGACGTCGTCGACGGTGACCGAGAGGTCGTCGAGCGACGGCAGCTCCAGCTTGGGGGCGACGTCGACCTCGGCGGTGAAGGCGAGGGTGTCGTTGTCGTCGAGGCGGGTGACCTCGATGTCGGGCTGGCCGATCACCCGCACCTGGTTCTCGCGGATGACCTCGGAGTAGACCTCCGGGATCGCGTGGTTGACGACCTGCTCCAGGACGACCGGGCGGCCGACGCGGGTGTCGATGACCCGGTTGGGCACCTTGCCGGGACGGAAGCCGGGCACGCGGACCTGCCGGCCCAGCTCCTTGTAGACCTCACCGAAGGCGTGGTCCAGGTCCCCCCAGGGCACCTCGATCGCCATCCGGACCCGCGTGGGGCCCAGTTCCTCGATGGTGCTCTTCACAGCGCAGTGCTCCTCGGGTGTCGCAGTCGGGGGTGGGCGCCGAAGGGAGGGACGGCGCCGGTCGACCCCCGAGTCTAGAGACGTCGCGGACAGCGACGGTCGGGGTGGCGGGATTTGAACCCACGGCCCCCCGCTCCCAAAGCGGGTGCGCTACCAAGCTGCGCCACACCCCGTGGCCGTTCGAGTCTAGGTGGGCGGGGCTCCGGGCCGCGCCGGCCACCTGCCTGGAGGGTGCCGCTACGCTGGTCGGGCACCTCCGCGGGTGTAGCTCAATGGTAGAGCCCCAGCCTTCCAAGCTGGCCATGCCGGTTCGATCCCGGTCACCCGCTCCACGCACTGACCAGCAGATCTGCTCGTCTGCGCAGCTCAGCGCGGCCTTGGCGCCGCTCCCGTGCCTTGAGGGTGCTGACCGCTGCTGACCGCTGACCACCGGCTTTGGCCGGTGCTTAAGGCACGGATAAGGCACGCCCCGACCGTGGATGGCCTCGGCGTCATGCAGCTGTAGGGCACGGGCCGCCAGCCCACGAGCGACGCGGGGTACGGACGGCCAGGTGTCATCTCGTGGCTGGCCTGTGCCCCATCGGCGGCGGCCGGCGCACCGTGATCGCGTTCTGGCCGTCCCGTGTCGTTCACCCGTCGTGGCGGATATCAAGCGGGGGCAGGGAGTCCACCACCTTGATCGTCTCCAAGGAGACTGTGACGATGCGCGCCAGCAGGTCGACGATGTAGCGCGGATCGCCGACTTCGCGGGACCAGTCGTTGGGGTCGTTGACGATGCTCGACGCCTTGTCGGTCTTCACCCAGTAGCGGTCGATGATCCACTCGATGGCCGACCGGCTTCCCAACGCGTACCGGTACGCCTCGTCTGGGACGCCGCGCAGGGTGATCCGGTCGTTGTACCGGATCACCGAACGGTCGTGTCGCAGCCCCGCGGCCTTCTGCTCCGCGGTCGGCTTGCCGAAGGTCATCTTCTTGTCCCCGACGGCGAAGAACCCGTAGTCCGCCTCGCCACCGGGACTGGAGGCGTCGAGACCCTCCAGCGGGTACGGCTCGACCGTCTCGTAACCCAGGTGCAGTGCGGCCAGCTGCTTACCTGCGTCGGCGAAGGCGCGGAAGTCCTTGGCGAACGGGATGCGCGGCAACATCTTCTTCAGGTCGGCCGCGTAGGTCTCCCGGTACTCCGGCGAGTGCAGCAGGCCGTAGACGTAGTCGAAGATGTCGTCCTTGCTGATCGACTCACCCGGGTAGGCCATGGTGAACGCCGCAAGGGCCTCGTCGGTGATGTTGTCGATGCGCCGGTAGCCGTCGACCACCTCAGCATCACCGTGGACGTCGAACATTCCAGAGTCGTCGACCTTCTCGTACCGCCACCGCGCGAAGAATTGACCACCCGAGCCTGCTCCCGTGACATGCAGGTCGGGAACTACGTCGAGAGCAAGAACAGAGAAGGGGACGGCGGATCCGGATCCCACCTGGTACACGCCGACGTTTGTAGCCTGCCGATGGGGAAAGAGGTTCGGAATACGGTATCGGCGTTCGATAAGAGCATCGTCGCGATAGCACACCACCTTCGTGAACGGTCGATAGATGGCATTCACGCTTGCCTGGCTGCTAAAGCTGAGTCGCTGCCCGCGCGCGTGAGCCGCCTCCAGGCTGCCACTCCACGCAATCAGGGCCGGATCCGTCGTCCTACTGCCCGAGGCCAGCCCGTCGTACTCCCGGCTGGCCTACTCCGAGCTGCTCACCGACGAACGCGAGGAGACCGCCGCAGCCTTCTAGACTCGAGCGAACGCCTACTTCACCGCCTGCGGCATCACCGTGGCTGGTTGCTGACCGAGAACGGCAGCTGCTACCGCTCCGGCCTGATCGCGGCCGCCCTGGCCGGCATCGCACACAAGCGCACCCGGCCCTACCGGCCGCAGACCAACGGCAAGGTCGAACGGTTCCGCCGGACGCTGCTCGGGGATAGGCCTACGCCCGCCCGTACGCCAGCGACACCGAACGCGAAGCGGCCTACCCAGCAGGGCTGCACCGGTATGACCACCACCGCGGCTACACCGCACTCAGAGCGCGACCTCCGGCCAGCCGCGTCACCAACTCCACGGGTCAGTACAGCTAGGCCGGGTCGTCCTCCGGCGCGCGGTGGGCGCACTCGAAGCGATGCCGCCCCGATCCGACCCGTCGAGGCGCGGAGTCAGCGGCCGGCAACGTGACCCAGGCAGTCGCCCCCGGGGGGACGAGCACCTCCAAGCGGAGCCGGCCCTTCGCCCGATGCCAGGAGACCTCGGCTCGCCCATAGGGGGTGATCCGCACCGACGACGCGGAGGTCAGCCCACCGCCGGGGCGCGGGGCGACCGCGATCTCCCGGTATCCGGGAACCGCCGGCGCGAGGCCGGCGACCGTCCGGTGCAGCCAGTCCGCCACTGCGCCGAAGGCGTAGTGGTTGAACGAGGTCATCTCCCCGGGGTTGACCGACCCGTCAGGCAGCAACGAGTCCCACCGCTCCCAGATCGTCGTCGCCCCGAGCTCGATCTGGTACAGCCAGCTCGGGTGCCGCCGCTGGAGCAGCAGCTGGTAGGCGTCGTCGACGTACCCGGCGTCGGTGAGCACGTCGCAGATCAGCGCCGTGGCGAGGAAGCCCGTGCCGATGGTGTGCCCGGCTCCCCGGACCAGCTCGACCAGGCGTCGCGCGGCGGCCGCCCGGTGCTCATCACCGTCCAGGAGGTCGAAGGCCAGAGCGAAGACGTAGGCCGCCTGGGTATCGGCGGTCATCCGCCCGGGCTCCCGGACGAAGGCCTGCCGGAACGCGTCGGCGACCTCTTCGGCGAGTATGCGGTACCGGCGGGCCTCCTCGTGCACTCCGAGGACGTCGGCGACGCGGGCGAGGAGCCCGGCGGACCGGGCAAAGTACGCGGTCGCGACGAGCTCACCCGGCGTGGCGCTGGCACCCGGCTGATCCGGTGGCGCGGAGGGGTCCAGCCAGTCGCCCAGCTGCCGGCCAGCGGACCAGACGCGATCGGGGCCGGCGGCTTCGGTGACCGCGTCGACCCAGGCACGCATGCTCGGGTATTGCCGGCGCAGAATCTCCTCGTCACCGAAGTGTTGGAAGAGCACCCACGGGACGACGACGGTCGCGTCCCCCCAGCCGGCCATCAACGGTCGCCCCGGGGGCACGGGGAAGGACATCCGGACCGGGATGTCCGGCGCGAAGAGCGGGGGGATCGCCGCCGGGTCGTCGGCCTGGTCGGCGGCGAGGTCGCGCAGCCAGGAGGTGAGCATGCCGGCGCAGTCGTAAAGCGAGGCGGCCGTCGGCGCGAAGACCTGCAGGTCACCGGTCCAGCCGAGCCGCTCGTCGCGCTGCGGGCAGTCCGTGGGCACGTCCACGAAGTTGCCGCGCATCCCCCAGACCACGTTGGCGTGCAGCCGGTCGAGGTCGCGGTGGGAACTGGTGAACGTGCCTGTCGGGGTCATGTCCGTGTGCAGGACGACGGCCTGTATGTCGTCCGCTGTCGGTGTGCCGGGCCAGCCCTCGACCTCGGCGTAGCGGAAGCCGTGGACCGTGAACCGCGGCTCCCACTCCTCGACCGCTCCTCCCGCCGTCGTGTAGCGGTCGGTCGCCGTCGCGCCGCGCAGCGGCCGCGTGCAGAGCTCCCCGCCCTCGAGCACCTCCGCGTGCCGCAGCGTGACCGTCGTCCCCGACGGTCCGCTGACACGGATCCGCAGGCGGCCGACGAGGTTCTGGCCGAAGTCCACGATCGTGCGCCCGGACGGCGAGGCGATGATGGACACCGGGCGGACGACCTCGATCCGCCGCACCGGGGGTCCGTCCGGCGACGCGAGGCGCCCGACGTCGAGGTCGAGCACGTCCACTCCGGACCAGTCCTCGATGTCGTGCCCAGGCAGCGACCAGCCCGGGCGGTCCCGGCGGGCGTCGTGGGTCTCCCCCTCCAGCAAACCGGCGGCCGTGACGGGCCCCGAGACCGAGCGCCAGGAGGGGCCGGTGACGACGGTCCGTGTCCGCCCGTCGACGTAGCGAATCTCCAACTGCGCGAGCAGGCCGGTGCGGTCGCCGTAGATGTCCCGGATGCCGCCGTTGAACCCGAGCCGGCCGCGGAACCAGCCGTCGGCCAGGTGCGCGCCCCAGGCGTTCCTGCCCGGGCGGAGCAGCGCGGTCACGTCGTGGGTCTGCACCCGGAGCCGGTGGTGGTAGCTCGTCCAGCCCGGGGCCAGGACCTCGTCCCCCACCACGGCGCCGTTGAGCTGCAGCTCGTAGATGCCGTGCGCGGTTACGTACAGCCGTGCCGACGCGATCTCGCCGTCGAGCGTGAACTCCTCGCGGAGGAGCGCCGCCGGCCGGGGGTCGTCCGCCGTCGGGTCGTCGCACGCCGGGCTGACCATGCCGGCGGACCAGTGCTCCGCGTCGAGGCCGGCCTCCACCTGCAACGGGTCGCTCCACGGCGTCCCGACGTTCCCGGCCCAGCACCGGACCCGCAGCTCCACCCGCTCTCGCGCGCGCAGCGCCGGGCCCGTCCACGGCACGAGGACGCTGTTGCCGGAGTCGACCACGTCGGTCGTGACGCGACCGGAGCCGCGTCGCTCGATCTCGTAGCGCGTCTGACGCCATCCCTCGGGCGCCCCGTCGACCCGCCAGGACAGACGCGGGCGGCGCTCGCCGATCCCGAGAGGGCAGTCGAGGTGCTCGACCCGCAGGCCGACTGCCCGGGGCGCGGCCGGGTCATTCTTAACCGTCATGGGTCCCCTCCCACCGGGCGAACTCCTCGAACTTGGCCACCATGTCCTCGACCATCAGGCGGGTGTCGAGGCCGCTGTAGACCCGGATGGGCCGGCCGTCCCGCCAGTCGACGACGGTCCCGTCGTCGGCCAGGCGCGGCGCGGGGCGCACCACGTAGTCGCTGGAGGCGCTGTCCGCCGCGAAGCTGGACTGCAGCGCGGTCAGGAGGACGAGCGGGTTGTCGCCGAGGCACCACACCTCCGACCGGCCGGCGCCCCGCCGCCAGACGTACTCGTGGAGGGCACCCATCACCGCCTCGTGCAGCCAGGCGCCGAGCCGGCCCTGCGTCGCCACCCGGCGGCGCAGCTCGGCCAGCGAGACCTCACACCGCCGGTAGACATCCCGAGGCACCTGCCACAGCGGGATGTCGGAGTCGAACACGACCTGGGCGGCGATCGGGTCGATGACGACGTTGAACTCCGGCATCGCTTCGGTCCGATGGGGGCCGTCGGGTCCCGGGTACTCGTCGCCGCCGATCCACACCACGGTCAGCCGGGCCGCAACGGACGGCTCCATCAGCCAGGCGCTGGCCAGGTCCGTCAGCCCGCCACCGCAGGCGACGAACAGTGGCCGGGGGTCGTCACGGCCGGCCTCGTCGATGATCGCCCGCGCCCCGGCGGACTCCCGCGGGGTGCGGGCGTCGGCCAGCGGCTGCTCCGCTCCGGGCACGACGAGGTCCGGGGCGTCCAGCCCCATCACGTCGAGGAGCTCCCCGGCCTTGGCGCAGGCGAGTGCGGCCGAGTCCGGTACGGGCGGGAAGGGGCCGCCCACGGGTAGGTGGGAGCCGATCACCCGGCGGACCTCCACGCTCGGGGAGAGCAGGTGGTGGGCGAGCTGGAAGAAGTCGTCGGGGTCCCCGGCGAAGTCGTTGTCGACCAGGACGCGGGAGCGCGGCGGCGGGGCCTGCGGATCCGCCTCGAGCCACGGGGTCTCTCCCGGCGTCCAGCGAGCGGGACTCACGGCGCTCAGCCCAGCTCGCGCCAGCGGCGACGCAGCGTGAAGGCCGACGCCTTGGGCCGGCGGTCGCGGGTGAACACGCCCTTCTTGTTGCCGTCGACCCGGGTGATCCCCGACGTCGTGGCGAAGTCGGCGAAGTTCCACACGTGCTCGCCGACGACGGCGTCGACCCGGTCGAAGACCCGGTGGTTCATCTCCAGGAACTCGACCTGGTACTCCTCCGTCCACGGCTGCGGAGTCACCGAGTGCAGGCCTGCCACGGTGTCGGCGCCATACTCCGTGACGATGATCGGCTTGCCGTCGGCAGCCCACTGCTCGAGCTCGGCCTGCCACACCGTCTCGGCCGTCTCCAGGTCGCCGGTGAACGCGTACCAGCCGAAGTAGCGGTTGAGCATGACGACATCGGCGTACTGCGCCAGGCGGTCCTGCCCGTGAGGCGCGAGCCACACGTTGACGTGGCCCACCGGCCGGGTCGGGTCCAGCTCACGGGTGAGCTCGAACAGCGGCCGGAAGTACTCCTCGGCCGCCTCGGAGGTGGACTCCGGCTCGTTGGTGATGCTCCAGAGCACGACACTGGGGTGGTTCTTGTCCCGTGCGACGAGCTCGCGGATCGCCTGGGCGTGGTTCCGCTGCCCGGCCTCCGCGATCGTCTCCGGGGAGAAGGTCGGCGCCATCGCCTTGCCGGTGATGCCCCCGATCAGAGACAGGTTCTGCCCGACCGCGGCGGTCTCGCCGATCACCACGATGCCGTGCCGGTCGGCGTGGTCCAGGACCTCTTCGGCGTACGGGTAGTGCGAGGTCCGGAAGGAGTTGGCGCCGCACCACTCCATCAGGGCGAAGTCGTGGACCATCAGCACGTCGTCGTGCCCCTTGCCGCGGAACGGCGCGTCCTCATGCTTGCCGAACCCGCGGAAGTGGAACGGCTCACCGTTGATCAGGAACTGGGTGCCGCGGACCTCGACGGTGCGGATGCCGACCGGCAGCGTGTAGGAGTCGACGACGTCCCCGGCAGTGAGCTCGACGCGCAAGTCGTACAGGTAGCCCTCCCCCGGCCGCCACGGGTGGACGTCGGCAACGGAGAGCGTCCCGGTGGCGCCGCTCCCCGTCGCCACCTCAGCACCGGCGCCGTCCAGCAGCGTGATCCGGACGTCGCCGTCGGCGTCCACCGCGTAGTCGACCGTGCCCGTCGTCCCCTCGAGCCCGGTGACCACGGTGACGTCCCGGATGAAGGCAGGGGGTGTGCAGTAGAGCCACACCGACCGGTGCAGCCCGGCGTAGTTGAAGAAGTCGTGGAAGTAGGTCTGCTTCCGGCCGCGGGGGCCCTGCTCGACGATGCCTGGCGGCACCGACTCCCAGGTCAGCCGGTTGTCGACCACGACGGTGACCCGGGCCTCCTCGCCGGGGCGCACGTGCTCGGTCACGTCGGCCTCGAAGGGCGTGTAGCCGCCCTCGTGCCGGGCGACCTCGATCTCGCCGACCCAGACGACCGCCCGGTGGGTGGCCGCGTCGAAGCGCAGCACCACCCGCTGGCCGGCCCAGCCCCGCGGCACCCGGACGACCGTCTGGTACCAGGCGTCGCCGACGTGGTCGCGTACCGCCGCGTCGGCTGGGATGTCGTTGTAGCTGGCCGGCACCGGCATGTCTCGGGCCCCGGCCAGCGGCTGTCGCCACCAGCCCTGCTCACGGCCCTCGTCGGCGGGGTCGAGGCGGAAGCGCCAGATGCCGTTCAGGTTCTTGCGCTCGCGGGTGGGG
The DNA here is from genome assembly GCF_054050695.1 of Blastococcus sp. SYSU D00820. Taxonomy (NCBI): domain Bacteria; kingdom Bacillati; phylum Actinomycetota; class Actinomycetes; order Geodermatophilales; family Geodermatophilaceae; genus Blastococcus; species Blastococcus sp. SYSU D00820. The sequence continues at coordinate 63,099 of NZ_JBJGZW010000022.1, read as the reverse complement.
CCGTCCTGGGGGCGGAGCATCGGGTCCTCTCGGTCTGTGCGGTCAGGCCGCGGCAGGTGGGGCGGGCTGGTCGGTCAGGAGCCGACGGGCCTCCCGGCGCTCGGCCTGACGGTCGGGGTCGGGGACCGGCGAGGCGAGCAGCAGGCGCTGGGTGTAGGGGTGTTGCGGCGTCCGGGTGACCTGCTCGGCCTCGCCCTGCTCCACGAGGTCGCCCCGGTAGAGGACGGCCACCCGGTGGCTCACGTGCCGGACGACGTCGAGGTCGTGCGAGACGAACAGGTAGGCCACCCCCGTGTCGCGCTGGATCTCCAGGAAGAGGTCGAGGACCCGGGCCTGCGTGGAGAGGTCGAGGGCGCTGACCGGCTCGTCGCACACGATCAGGCGCGGTCGCAGGGCCAGCGCCCGCGCGATGGCGATCCGCTGGCGCTGGCCGCCGCTGAACTCGCGCGGCAGCCGTCGCATGGCGTCCTGCGGCAGGTGGACCCGGTCGAGCAGCTCCTGCACACGGGCCCTGGCCTCGGCGCCGGCGACGCCCTGCACCGACAAGGGCTCGGCCAGGGTGTCGCCGATCGTGCGTGCCGGGTTGAGCGAACTGTAGGGATCCTGGAACACGACCTGGAGGTCCCGGCTGAGGGCGCGACGCTCACGTCGCGAGGCCGCGGTGATGTCGCGGCCGGCGAAGTGGATCCGGCCGCCGCTCACCGGCGCGAGGCCCAGGACGGCCCGGCCGATGGTCGTCTTGCCTGAGCCGGACTCGCCGACGAGCCCGAGCGTCTCCCCTGCCGCGACCTGGAGGGAGACACCGTTCAGCGCCTGGAAGGGCTTGCCGAAGCGCTTCTTCGGCTTGAACCGGACGACGAGGTCGGCCACGTCGAGCAGAGGTCCCGCGGCCGGGGCGGTGGGGTTCATCGGGTGACCTCCAGGGCGGGCTGCTCCCCCGACGGCGCGGTCAGCGGCGTCAACGGCGGCTTGTCCTCCAGGACCGCGCCGAGCAGCGCACGGGTGTAGGGGTGCTCCGGTGACTGCAGGATCGCCCGGACCGGGCCCTCCTCGACGATCCGCCCGGACTGCATCACTGCCACGCGGTCGCAGATGTCGGCGACCACGCCGAAGTTGTGGGTCACGATGAGCACGGCCAGGTCGAGCCGCCGCTGGAGACCGCGGAGCACGTCGAGCACCTCCGCCTGCACCGTGACGTCCAGGGCGGTGGTCGGCTCGTCGGCGATGACCAGCTCGGGCTCGCAGCTGATGGCGCCGGCGATGAGCACCCGCTGCGCCATGCCGCCGGAGATCTCGTGCGGGTAGGCGGCCATGGTGCGCTCCGGCTCCGGGATGCCGACGCTGGCCAGCAACTCCACTGCCCGCCGCCGCGCCTCCTGCTTGGAGATGCCGAGGAGCTTCACCATGGGCCGGGTCAGCTGGTGACCGACCGTGAACGCGGGGTCCAAGTTGCTCATCGGCTCCTGCGGGATGTAGCCGATCCGCCGACCCCTCAGCGGCCGCAGGCGGCCTTGCTCGACGACCACGTCCCCCGACGCGACCGTGTACGACCCGTCGAACTGGATCGTCCCCGCCGTGATCAGCGCGTCGTCCGGGAGCAGCCCGAGGACCGAGAACGCGGTCTGCGTCTTGCCCGACCCGGACTCGCCCACGAGGCCGAGCACCTCGCCGCGGTCGAGCACGAGGGACACGTCCTGGACGACCTGCTTCACCGTGCCGTCGGCCTGCGGGTAGCCGACGCCGAGGCCGGAGACCCGGAGGAGATGGTGCTCGGTGCCGGCGTCGACCGCGGCCGGCTCCTGCCCCCGGCGGCGGCCCACGGCCGCCCGAGCGGCGTCCCGTGCCCGTGCGCCCCTCGCACCGGCCCCCTCCGGGTCCTCGACCGCGTCCCGGACGGCGTTGCCCAGCAGCACGAGAGCGGCGATGGCCAGGCCGATCGCCAGCGCCGGCCACAGCAGCACCAGCGAGTTCTGGTAGACGCTGCGGAAGCCATCGCTGAGCATCGACCCCCACGTCGGCACACGCGGATCACCCAGCCCCAGGAACTCGAGACCGGACTGGACCGCGATCGCCACGCCCGCCACCGCGGCGGTCTGGATGATGAGGGGGGCCCGGACGACGGACAGCACGTGGCGGCGCAGGATCCGGCCGTCGCTCAGCCCGGAGACACGCGCCGCGTCGACATACAGCTCGTTGCGGACGGACTGGACCACCGTGCGGGTCAGCCGGTAGTAGCCCGGGGCCAAGATCACCCCGAAGGCGATCATCGCCAGCCACACCGAGGGGCCGAACGCGGCGCGCACCGTCAGCAGCACGATAATCCCCGGCAGCGCGAGCAGCACGTTCGTGACCCAACTGGCCACGCCGTCGAAAATCCCGCCGAAGTAGCCCGCCGCCAGGCCCGCGGGCAGGCCGACGGCGAGGGCGACGACAACGCACAGGGCGGCCGCCAGAAGGGTCGTCCGCCCGCCGACCAGCAGGCGGCTGAGGATGTCTCGTCCGCCGCTGTCGGTGCCCAAGAGGTTGTCCCCGTCCGGCGACGCGAGGACCTTGCCGATGTCGGCGAAGTTGACGTCGGCGGGCGCGAGCCAGTGCGACAGAGCGGCCGCCAGCACGATGACCACGAGGATCGCGGTGGCAATGAGGCCCAGCGGGTTGTGCAGGAGCCGGCGCATGAGGGATCCACGGGTCCGTGCGACGGGCGCCGCTGCCGTGGGCTGCAGGATCTCGCTCACGCGACACGCACCTTGGGGTTGAGCCAGCCGTTGGCCAGGTCGACGAGCAGGTTGACGACGATGACGATCACCACGGTGTAGACGACGACACCCATCACCAACGGCAGGTCTCCGGTGGTGGTGGCCTGGATCGCCAAGGTGCCGATGCCCGGCAGCGCGAAGACCTGCTCCAGGACGACGACCGCGCTGAGCATGCCGATGAACTGCAGGCTCAGGACGGTCAGGCCGGTCGGTGCCGCGCTGCGGAGGACGTGCCGGGTGAGGATCTCCCGTTCGGGCAGTCCGCGGCTGCGCAGCGTGCGGACGTAGTCCATCGCGTACTGGGCGATGACCGCGCTGCGGACCTGCTGCGCGGTGCTGGTGACCCCGTTGATCAGCAACGCGACGACCGGCAGCGTCAGCGAGGCGATCCACGCGGAGTCCCACCGCCCGGGGGTCAGCGTGCTGACCGCCGGGAACCAGCCCAGCTGGATGGCGAACACCGCGACCAGGAACAGGCCGATGAGGAAGCCCGGGATCGCGGTGCCGATCACCGCTCCGACCTGGACGAAGCGGTCCGCCCACCCCCGCTTGACCGCCGCCAGCGTGCCGAGCGCCGTCGCCACCACCGCGATCAGCAGGATCGCCACGACCACCATCGTCAACGTCACCGGGAGCCGCGTGGTGATGGCGTCGACGACCGGCTGCCGGTTGAACCACGACCGGCCGAAGTCACCGCTGAGGGCGCCTGCCCACCAGTCACCGAGCCGGCTGAGCAGCGGGCGGTCGAGACCCAGCTCGGCCTCCTTGGCCGCGATCTGCTCAGCGGTCGCCTGGTCACCCAGGATGTTCCGGGCGATGTTGTCCGTCGCCGCGTACAGCAGGACGAAGGTCAGGCAGCACACGGCGGCGAGCACGACGAGGCCTGCGACGAGGCGGCGCAGGAGGAAGGACGACATGGGGCTCTCCGTGGCCGGGGGGTGCGGTGGATGCGCGGGATCCCCGGGGAGCGGGCGTCGGGACCCGCTCCCCGGGAGCTCTCAGCCGGCGGGCGTGTAGTTGTAGATCGAGGGCACGGCCTGCTCGACCTGCGGCTCGACCTGCACCGTGTCACCGCGGACGGCGAGGATGCCCTGCTGCCGGAACCACGGGGCGAACCAGGCCTGGTCGACCAGGTACTGGTTGAGCTCCTGTGCCGCCGCGTCACCGTCCGAGCCACCGGCGCGGACCCGGTCGATCAGGCCCTGGAGCTCGGCGTCCGTGGAGTCGAAGGGGTTGTACAGCGCCTCCGTCGAGAGAAGCTGCTGGATGGCCACCCAGGACGGTCCCTGGAAGAGGACCCACCAGCCGGCCGCGTAGTTACCGCTGCCGAGCTCGGTCTGGTAGTTCTGCACCGGCACCGAGGTGGTCTCGACCGTGATTCCGATGTCGGCCAGCGGCTGGACGAAGAACGGCGCGACCGAGGACATCGGCTCGGCCAGGGGGACGGTCAGGGTGAAACCGTCTGGGTACCCGGCCTCGGTGAGCAGCTCACGTGCCCGGTCGGGGTCGAAGCCGTAGGCTTCGTCGAGCTCTTCGACGTAGGCACTGCTGTTGGTCCCGAAGACCTGGCCGGTCACGTCTCCGTAGCCGCCGCCCAGCTGGGCGAGGATCGTGTCGCGGTCGAAGGCGTAGTTGATCGCCTGGCGGACCCGGACGTCGGCCAGCTCTGGGTTGACCTCGCCGCCGCGGTCGAAGAGCAACAGGCCCATCCAGTCGGAGTCGTAGGTGACGACGTCCACTCCGGACCCCTCGGCCTGCCCGACGGTGCGGGCGTCGAGCGGGACCGCGTCGACCTGGCCGGACGTCACGGCGTTGACCCGGGCCGCCGAGTCGCTGAGCACCTTGAGGGTGATGGCGTCCCAGTGCTGCAGGTCGGGGTTCCAGTAGTCGTCCCGGGCGGTGAACACGTACTGGTTGCCCGCGACCGACGACGTGGTGTCCATCTCGAAGGGGCCGGTGCCCACGGGTGCCGCGGCGAGCTCGTCACTCGCGAGCTGCTCCGGGCTCGCGACGAGGCCGGCGGCCTGGCTCAGGTAGTAGTCGAGCGCAGGGTTGGGCTGGGACAGCCGGATCTCGACGGTGTCCTCGTCGACCGCGGTCACCTCGGACACATCGGCGAGCTGGTTGGCCTGCGGACCGTTGGCGGTGCGGAAGTGGTCGAGGTTGGCCTTGACCGCCTCGGCGTCCAGCGCCGCCCCGTCGCTGAACGTGACGTCGGTGCGCAGGTCCAGGCTGAAGGTGGTGTTGGTGTCGTCGGTGTAGCCCCACTCGGTGGCCAGCATGGGGCTGAGCGTCCCGTCCGGCTCCCGCAGGATCAGGGTGTCGTAGGCCAGCTGGTAGGGCACAAGCTGCGGGCCCACGCCCGCCTGGCCCGGGTCCCAGGACCGGATGTCCTGGATCTGGCCGAGGTTGAGCATGGCCCCGCGGGTGCCGTCGGCCCCCGCGCCGCCTCCCCCGCTGCCGGAGTCGGACGACGAGCAGGACGAGAGGGCGGCGGCGCCGGCCGCCGTCAGTGCGGCGATCCGCAGGCTCTTGGGGAACGTCATCGATGAGGTCCTCGGGTGAGTGGCGACGAGACGGTGGGCGACATCCGATGAGCCGCCGGCTGGCGACCGCAGCCGGGGGACGTCCGGGTCATTGCGAAGTACGTCACAGGCTCCACGGCTGAGGCAATCGGTTGCCACGAGTTGTCGCGAGGCGGCGGCCGCATGCTGGATCCTCTATCCCGCAAAGGCTCAGAAACCCGCTGGTCACCCCAGCGTAACCGGCGGCGACCGGTCCTCTCGCCGCCGGAGATAGGAGGGAGATGCCCGCGGCGAGCGGTTGCCGCACGAACGAATTGGCACCTAGCGTGCCGGAGCACTCGACGGAGAGGAGCAGGTCCGTGACCGGCAGTTCTGCGGCACCCCGTGCGGTGACCATCTACGACGTGGCCGAGGCCGCGGGCGTCGCGCCGTCGACGGTGTCGCGCGCCTTTTCCCGGCCGGGTCGGGTGAACTCGGCCACCGCCAAGCGGATCCGAGAGGTCGCCGACCGGCTCGGCTACCGCACCAACGTGATGGCGCGGGCACTGTCCACCGCCCGGACCCGCATGCTGGCGGTCGCGGTCGCCGACATCGCCAACCCCTTCTACGCGGAGGTCATCCGGGGCGCCCAGGCGGCGGCCGCCGAGGCCGGGTACACACTCCTGCTGGCCGACACCCAGGAGTCGGAGAAGCTGGAGCGGGAGTCGCTGGAGCGCGCCCTGCCGACGGTGGACGGGGTGCTGCTGGCCGCGACCCGCATGTCGGACTCGACCATCCGCGTCCTGGCGAAGCAGAAGCCGGTCGTGGTCCTGAACCGGGCGGTCGTGGACGTCCCCTGCGTCGTCGTGGACAACGCGCGCGGACTCCAGCTGGCCACCGAGCACCTCGAGCAGTTGGGCCACCGGTCGATCACCTACGTGGCCGGGCCCGAGGCGTCCTGGGCCGACGGGATGCGCTGGCGGTCCCTGCTGGAGGCGACCGCCGACCGCGGCATCCGGGTGCGCCGGATCGGCCCCCACTCCCCCGACGTCCCGGGCGGCATCCGGGCGGCCGACGACCTCGGCGCCCGGCCGACCTCGGCGGTCATCGCTTACAACGACCAGGTGGCGATCGGCGTGATCCGTGGCCTGGCGGCCCGCGGCGTGCGGGTCCCCCGCGACGTGAGCGTCGTGGGTTTCGACAACATCCCGGCCGCGGACCTGGTCACGCCGGGCCTGACCACAGTGGCCGCCCCGATCCGGCGCGAGGGCGACGCGGCCACCCGGCACCTGCTGCGGCTGGTCGAGGGCGAGCGGGAGCGCGTGGGGCCGCCCGCCGTCCTCCCGGTGCGCCTGGTGGTCCGCGGCTCCACGGCTCAGCGCAGCCGGAAGAGGACCTCTCCGGCCTCCGGGACGACGAGCGTCTCGCCGTCGGCCGCGAACGCGCTGATGTCCACAGCCGCCGGGTCGAGGTAGTCGAGGTTCGCCGCACGGACGACGTCCTCGGGGATGCCGGTGGCCAGCACCACGCGCAGCCGGCACCGCTCCCCGTGCTCGGCGTCGTAGGTGCCAGCGCCCCGCAGGTGCGTGGAGTGGGCGAGCACGCCCCAGTGCAGGTGGGAGAACCGGTCCCACTGCTGCACGAAGTAGTCGCGGCAGTGGTAGCCGATCCGCTCGATCTCCGGGTGCATGGCGGAGATCTGGGTGATGTGCGGCGCGTAGAGGACCACCTCGCCGCCGTCGGCCACCACGGGCTCGACCTTGTAGAAGCCCTTGGCGGCGGTCCACATGTCGTCGTACTTCTCGGGGATCACCGACAGCACCCGACGGACCGGGGCGTCGAGGTAGCGCACGTGAGTCTGCGCCGACACGTCCGCCGCCGCCCCCCAGGCCGCTTGAGGGTCGCCGAACGCGGCGGCGTGCAGGGCACCGCTGCCAGACTGGGCGACGACGCACAGGGCCAGGCGCTCGGCGGGGACCATCGCCGCGGCCTCGTCGATCAGGGCGCGGACCGGTGTCGTCCCGCGGGTGCCGATGATGTCCGCGCTGGTGATGAGCGCGCCGAGCCAGTGCGAGAGGTCGATGATCTCCTGCCCGGCCACCCCGGGGAAGAAGTACTTGTTGCCTCCGGAGAAGCCCACCACCTCGTGGGGGAAGACCGGCCCGACGACCAGCGCGACGTCGTGCTCGACGACGGCCCGGTTGAGCCGGACGTCGACGGCCTGCTGGAGCCGACCCTCGGACAGCTCGGCCACCCGCTCCGCGGGGATCTCGCCCAGCGAGACGAACGTCGCCGGGTCGGCCCACTCGTGGTTGAGCACGGTCATGCCCGGATAGCGCGCGCCGAGGTCGCCGGCCGGGTACCCGAGGTGCCGGGCGAGGTGGGCCTCGGTCATCGGGGCGTGCGTGCCCAGCGCGATGAGCACGGTCAACCGGGTCACCCGGCCGATGAGCGCGCCGTGAACGGCGGTCAGGAGCAGCGGCAGCGGGCAGCTGCGGGTGGCGTCCGGGACGACGACGCAGACGCTGCGCCCGTCGAGGTCCGCGGCGGCGAGCTGCCCGGCGACGAAGGCCGCCACCTCCTCGTCGGTCAACACCGAATCCGGCCCGCCGACGGCGGCAGCGGTTCGAGCGGCGGCGGGCGTGTCCACGGTGGTCGTCACCCGGCCACGATCCGTCGACCCGCTCCCCGGCGGCAAGGGCCCGCGGGAACAGATGGCAACCGCTGCGGCGCGCCGAGGCGCGGTGCCGCAGGAGGCGGCGGCAATTGCTGGCAACCGATTGCCGCGTGATCTGGGTGACACCGAGCATGGCCGGTATGGCCACCCCCGCCCTCGCCCGGCACCCCGACCGGCTCCTGCCCGTGGAGCCCGGAGTCCGCTCGATCGCGCGCCGGCTGTACGACGCAGTGCGAGACCTGCCCATCCTGTCGCCGCACGGCCACGTGGATCCCCGGATGCTCGCCGACGACGTCCCGTTCAGCGATCCCGCGGCGCTGTTCGTGACGCCCGACCACTACGTGACCCGGCTGCTGCACGCGAGCGGGGTTCCGCTCGCGGAGCTCGGCGTCGGCCGCGGTCCGCTGCCCGAGGCCGAGGCGCGGGCGGTATGGCGCCGGCTGTGCGAGCGCTGGGACGTGCTCGCTGGAACGCCCACCCGCTACTGGCTCGAATCCGAGCTCGCCGACCTGTTCGACATCGGGGTCCGCCCATCGGCGGCGACGGCGGACGACGTCTACGACCAGATCGCCGAGCGGCTGGGCAAGGACGCCTACCGGCCGCGCGCGCTCTTCGAGCGTTTCCGGATCGAGTTCCTCGCCACCACCGACGACCCGTGCGACGACCTGGCGGCCCACGCGCGGCTCGCGGCCGACCCGTCCTTCGGCGGGCGGGTGGTCCCGACCTTCCGCCCCGACCGCTACCTCGAGCCCGCGGCACCGGGGTGGCGGGACGCCGTCGCCCGCCTCGGCGAGGTCAGCGGTACCGACACCGGCAGCTACGGCGGGTGGGTCGTGGCGATGGAACGGCGGCGGGAGGTCTTCCGGGCGCACGGGGCGACCTCGGCCGACCACAGCCACGAGGACGTCGGCACCGCACCGCTGGAGGCCGTCGAGGCCGAGCGCGTCTACGCCGCCGCCTTGGCGGGCCGCGCGACACCGCAGGAGTGCGTCGCCCTACGCCGGCACATGTTGCTGGAGATGGCCCGGATGTCCTGCGACGACGGGCTGGTCATGACCATCCACCCCGGCGTGCGCCGCAACCACCACTCTCCCACGCTGCGCGCCCACGGCCCCGACACCGGCCACGACATCCCGCTGCGCACGGAGTTCACCGACCCGCTGCGCCCGCTGCTGGAGCGCTTCGGCACGCACCCGGGCCTGCACCTGGTGCTGTTCACGCTGGACGAGACGGTGTTCTCCCGGGAGCTCGGCCCGCTCGCCGGCTTCTACCCGTCGGTCTACGTCGGCGCCCCGTGGTGGTTCCTGGACGCCCCGGAGGCGGTCCGCCGATTCCGTCGCGCCGTCACCGAGTCCGCCGGCTTCCGCCGCACCTCCGGCTTCATCGACGACACCCGGGCCTTCTGCTCGATCCCCGCGCGCCATGACATGTCCCGGCGACTGGACTGCGGGCACCTGGCCGGCCTGGTCGCCGAGCACGTGCTCGACGAGGACGAGGCCGCGGAAATCGCCGTCGACCTCGTGGTCGGCCGGCCCCGCGAGGTCTTCAAGCTGTGACCCGCCTGCACCGGACCACACCGGCCCCGCCGGTACGGGTGGTCCACCTCGGTCTCGGCGCCTTCTCGCGCGCCCACCAGGCCTGGTACACCGGCCGCGCGGCCGACGGCGCTGAGTGGGGCATCGCCGCGTTCACCGGGCGCCGCCCCGACCTCGCGGACGCCCTCGCCGGCCAGGATGGGCTGTTCACCCTCGTCACCCGCCGGGCCGATGGCGACGACCACGAGGTGGTCGGCTCGCTGGCCCGCGCGGTGCCGGGCGGGGACCACGCCGCGTGGCTGTCCGCCGTCGCCTCGCCGGACGTGCGGGTCCTGACGACGACCGTCACCGAGGCCGGCTACCTCCGCCGACCCGGCGGCGGCCTAGACCTCGACGCGCCTCCGGTCGTCGCCGACGTCGTCACCCTGCGCGCCGACCCGCAGGCCGCGGTGGCCACGGCTCCCGCCCGGATCCTGGCCGGCCTGGCCGCTCGCCGCGCCGCCGACGCCGGTCCGGTCACGCTCGTGCCCTGCGACAACCTGCCCGACAACGGCGCCGTGCTCGCCGGCGTGCTCCGCGACCTCGCCGACGCCGTGGACCCGGGACTTCTCGGCTGGCTGGACGCGCACGTCGCCACCGCCACGACGATGGTCGACCGGATCACCCCGCAGCCCACCGGCGCCGACCGCGCGGCCGTGCTGGCCGCCACCGGCGTCAACGACGCCGCGCCCGTGGTCACCGAGCCGTTCAGCGAGTGGGTCGTGTCCGGGGACTTCCCCGGTGGCCGCCCGGCGTGGGAGACCGCCGGCGCCGTGTTCACCGACGACGTCGCGCCGTTCGAGCAGCGCAAGCTGTGGCTGCTCAACGGCGGGCACTCCCTGCTGGCCTACGCCGGCTCCCTGCGCGGGCACACGACCGTCGACGAGGCGGTGGCCGACGAGGCCGTCCTCACCCTGCTGCGGCAGTGGTGGGCGCTGTGCACCCCGCACCTGGCGGTGGGCCCGGAGGAGGCGGCGGCGTACTGCGCCGCGCTGGTGAAGCGCTTCGCCAACCCCCGAATGAGACACGCGCTCGTCCAGATCGCCACCGACGGCTCGCAGAAGCTGCCCGTCCGGCTGCTGCCCGTGCTGCGCGCGGAGCGGGCCGCCGGCCGGCTGCCCGACGTCGCGGTCACCGTGCTGGCCGCCTGGGTGCTGCACCTGCGCGGCGCGGGCGCCCCGGTGCGCGACCTCCGCGCCGCGGACCTGCAGCCGCTCGCCGCGGAGCCGGCCGCGGTGCTCGCGGCGCTGGACGCCGGCCTGGGCGACGATGCTGCCTTGGTCGCCGCGGTCCGCTCGCGGTGCGCCGAGCTGTCCGGACGACGGTGACGGGAGCGCCGGCCGAGGTCGTCATCGGCCTCGACGTCGGGACGACGGCGGTCAAGGCGGTCGCGTTCGACCCGGCCTCGCCGTGGCGGGCGTCCGCGCTCCGCGGCTACCCGCTGCTGCAGCCGGCACCCGGTCACCAGGTGCAGGACCCGGCCGCCGTCCTGGACGCGACCCTCGCCGCGCTCGCCGAGTGCGTCGCCGCGTGCGGTGGCGCGCGGGTGCTGGCCGTGTCGGTCAGCACCGCGATGCACGGGCTGCTGGCGCTCGACGCCGACCGCCGGCCGCTCACCCCGCTGCTCACCTGGGCCGACTCGCGGGCCACCGTCCAGGCCCGGGCGCTGCGCGCGGACGGGTCCGCGCGCGACCTGCACCGGATCACCGGGACGCCGGTCCACCCCATGTCGCCGCTGATCAAGCTGGTGTGGTTCCGCCTCTCGGACCCGGACACATTCGCGCGGGCGCGCTGGTGGGTGGGCCTCAAGGACCTCGTGCTGCTGGAGCTGACCGGGCGGCTGGTCACCGAGCTCTCCTCCGCCTCGGCCACCGGCCTGCTCGACCTGGCCACGGCGGAATGGTCGCCGCTGGCACTCTCCCACGCCGGCGTGGCGGCCGGGCGGCTGCCCGAGGTCCTCTCCCCCACGGCGCTGCTGGAGCTCGCCACCGCTCCGGCGGCGCGGGTCGGCCTGCCCGCGGGCACGCCCGTGGTGGCCGGCGCCGCCGACGGGCCGCTGGGCAATCTCGGCACCGGCGCGCTGTCGCCGGGTACCGCCGGGCTGTCCCTGGGCACCAGCGGCGCGGTCCGCATGGTCGTCGACCGACCCCGCACCGACCCCGACGGCAGGCTGTTCTGCTACGCCCTCACGCCGGACGCGTGGGTGGTCGGTGGGGCGATCAGCAACGGCGCCCACGTGGTCGACTGGGCGGGACGGGCACTGGCGCCCGACCTCGCCGCCTCGAGCGAGGCTGCGCTCCTGGAGCTGGCCGCCGCGGTGCCCGCGGGCAGCGAGGGGCTGGTGATGCTGCCCTACCTCGTCGCGGAGCGGGCGCCGTTGTGGGATCCGGACGTGCCCGGTGCCTACCTGGGCCTGCAGCGCCGGCACGGCCGAGGACACCTCGTGCGCGCGGCCGTGGAAGGCGTCGCCCTGCAGCTGGCCGCGGTGGTCGACCTGCTCGACGGCGTCGAGCCGGTCCGGGAGGTCCGGGCCACCGGCGGGGCGTTCCGGTCGCCGCTGTGGCGGTCGGCGGTCGCCGCGGCGATCGGCCGGCCGGTCGTCGTCACCGACGACGCCGGCGGTAGCGCGCTGGGCGCCGCCGCCCTGGGCTGGCTCGCCCTCGGCCGCGCCGACCGCCTTGCGGACGCGGCCGCCGTCCTCGGCGCTGGCCCGGCCTCCGCCGCGCCGCACCCGGTGGCGGCCGCCGACGTGGCCGCGTTCGCGCGCCTGCGTCAGGCGGTCCCCGAGGTCCTCGGCCGGTACGCCGCGGTGGCCGGCCTGCACGCCGGCCGCCGGTGAGTCCCGCTCAGGCGTCGTCGCCGACGAGCAGCCGCAGCGCCGCCACCTGCGCGGAGCCGGGATGGCTCCGCTCGGCGCCGCGGACCACGTCCCGGGCGTGGTCCCGCTCGCCCCGCCGGACCAGGACCATCGCCAGCCCGAGATGGGCACCCAGGTGCTCGTCGGGGGTCAGCCGCCCCGCCCCGGCCTCCGCGTCGCGGCGGAGCGCGTCGCAGTAGAGCCGGACGGCGTCGTCGTCGTGGCCGAGCCGGTCGTGCGCCCACGCCCGGTGGTAGGTGAGGTCGGCCCGGACGTCGTCGCAGGACTCCAGCAGTGTGAGGGCTTCCTGAATCCGCTGCTGCGCGGCGAGCTCCCCGGCGCGGGTGACGAGGTCCCGCACGGGATCAGGAGTGCTCACCCGCTCAGTCTCCCGGAGGCGCCGGCCCGCGGCTCACGCGCTCGGCGAGACCGAGGGCCTGAGCCAGGACCAGCTTCACGGGACGGTCCAGCGCCGTGGCCGCGCGGACGACGTCCTCCCACTCGGGCATGGCGTTGACCACGCGCCCGTCGTGGGCGAGACCGAGCTTGACCGCGACGGGCTGGCCATCAAGGTCGACGGTCCGGAAGGCGCGGGTCAACGTGTGCCGGGCGACGACGGTCTCGCGGACGCCGAGGGTGGTCGTCTCGCGCAGCAGCGTGCCGCGGACGGCGGCCAGGCCGGCGGGGTCGACGAGGGCGCTGACAACGTGCGCGGGCCGGCCCTTCTTCATCAGGACCGGGGTCAGCCAGGCGTCCCGCGCCCCCGCCGCCAGCAGGGCGCCGATGACGGCCGGCCACGCCCGGGGGTCGAGGTCGTCGACGTTCGCCTCGAGCTGGACGAGGGCCTCGGCCCCCCCGTCCCCCGGCACCTCCCCCACGACCAGGCGCACCACGTTGGGGCGGGAGTGCGGGTCCCGGCCACCGGCACCGGTCCCGGTCACCGGCGCCTGCAGCAGCGGCAGGTGCCCGGACGCCGTGGCGAGCGTCGTCACCAGCGCCACCCCGGTCGGCGTCGCGAGCTCCTCGTCGTCCGGGCCGCCCCGGGCCGGCAGGTCCGTGCCGGCCAGCAGCGCCAGCACCGCCGGGCCCGGCACCGGCAGCCGCCCGTGCGCCGTGCGGACGGACCCGCCGCCCAGCGCCACCGGCGACACCACCAGCCGGTCGAGGCCGAGCGCGGCAAACCCGGCGCACACACCGACCACGTCGGCGACCGCGTCGAGCGCGCCGACCTCGTGGAAGTGCACGTCGTCGGCGGGGACGCCGTGCACGGCCGCCTCGGCCCGCGCCAGCGCGGCGAACACCGCCGACGCCGAGGACCGCAGCGGCTCCGGCAGCCGGACGAGCAGGCCCCGGACGTCGGCCCAGGTGCGGTGCGGCTGTCCCTCCTCCGGGGCGTCGACGTGCACCCGGATGGCGGCCAGCCCGGCCCGGCGGATCTGCTCGGCGCGCAGGGCGATCGGCAGGTCGAGGGGGTCGAGCGCCGCGGTGAGCGTCTCCAGCGGCACCCCGGCGCCGACCAGCGCCCCCAGCAGCATGTCCCCGGACACGCCGCTGCTGAGGTCGAGCCACCCGACCCGGGTCACCGTGCGGTCCGGCCGGCGGCGATGCTCCGGGCGACGCGAGCGGCGAACACCCCGGCGCCGAAGCCGTTGTCGATGTTGCAGACCACCACCCCGGGCGCGCAGGAGTTCAGCATGCCAAGCAGCGCTGACAGCCCGCCGAAGCTCGCGCCGTAACCGACGCTGGTGGGGACGGCGATCACCGGCGTTCCCACCAGGCCGCCGACGACGCTGGGCAGCGCGCCCTCCATGCCCGCCACGACGACGACGACGTCGGCGTCGGCGAGCACCTGGCGGGCGGCAAGGACGCGGTGCAGTCCCGCGACGCCGACATCGGTCACCCGGGCGACGCCCGCGCCGTGGGCGCGGATCGTCGCCGCCGCCTCCGCCGCCACCGGTTCGTCAGACGTCCCGGCGCTGACCACCGCCACCACCCCGGCCGGCGGCGGGAGGGGTCCGACCACGACGGTCCCGCGATCGACCAGCAGGTCCGGCCAACGCGCGGACAACGCAGCGACGGTGTCCGGGGTGGCGCGCGTGACGAGGGCGGGGCGCTCGGGCGCCGCCATCCGCAGGGTCCCGACGATGGCCACCACCTCGTCGGCCGTCTTGCCGGCGCCGTAGACCACTTCCGGATGGCCGGTGCGCTGCAGTCGATCGGTGTCGACGCGGGCGAAGCCGAGGTCGACGAAACCAGGGTCGCTCAACGTGCCACTGGGGTGAGCGTGAAGGCTCGACCCGGCCGGTAGGGCTGCTCGTCGAGATCCGCCGTCCGGATCGCCGGGTCGACGGCACGCATCGCCGCGAGGACCTCGGCGACCAGCGCCCGCGTCACTCGTGTCCGGTCGACCGAGGGCACCTCGATGCTGACGTGGTCCCCGCGCAGTCGGCACCGGACCACCGTGACGCCGGTGCGTGCCGTCAGCAGGGCCTCGCCCACCTCCACGGCACGCAGCCGGACCGCGGTCACCGGCGTACCCGTGTAGAGCCGGCTAGCCAGGCACGGCGAGGCAGGGAGTTCGGCGCAGTCGAGCCCGAGGTCGCGGGCGAGGGCACGCACATCTGCCTTGGTGGCGCCGACTTCGACATAGGGGTGACGGACCCCCGCCTCGGCCGCGGCCCGCAGGCCCGGGCGGAACTCCCCCAGGTCGTCGACATTGGCGCCGCTCAGCGGCGTGTGCGTACCCCCGAGCACCCCGACCAGGTCGTGGATCGCCTCGTACAGATGGGACTTACAGACGTAGCAGCGGTCGCGCGGGTTGGCCAGGTACCGCTCGTCCTCGAACTCCTTCGAGCGGACCGTCCTCAGGTCCCATCTCTGCTCCGCGGCCAACCGGAGGACGCGAGCGGTGGCGGCGGCGGGGACGGCCGGGGTGATGCTGTGCACCACCAAGGTGGTGGCCGGTGATTCACGGTGAGCCAGCGTCGCCAGCGTGAGACTGTCCACGCCGCCGCTGCAGGCGATGGCGCGGGCAGGCAGACGGGCGAGCCAATTCAGCAGCTGCGGCCTCATGTCCATCCCTCGCTCCGGCGGCCGGCCGGAACGGCCGCCCCCCGCATCCCACCCGAGCGGGCATGCCGCGGCAACCGCTTGCCGGATGTTGCCGGGCACCGGACGACGCCGACACGTCCCCGCCGACCTCGGCGATGATCACCTCGGCAACCTTCTCTCTCCCACCCCGGGGATCGTCTGCAGCAGTTCCAACTGGTGGATCCAAGGCGCGAACGCCTGCGTGATGACTGCGTTGAGCTCGGTCTAATCAGTCTCCACCGGCTCGGCCCGGGCGGGCCTGGTACGGCAAGCGCAGCAGTCCAGAAGAACCGGGTCAGGTCACGGCAGCAACTTCCAAGGAGTCACCGGCTCAACCATGAGCCCCTCCCTCAGCGGCAGCCGCTAGGCCAAGTACGTCCGCATAGATGCGCCTTACCTCGCTTCCACCACCTGGCTCGAGCTACTGCCGGACGAGGACTGCCAGCGGGCGACGCAGCGGCAGCCCTCCTGCCGCGGAAGGCGGGCGCTGTTCGCGAGGCCCGCCGTCCGCAATATCAGGCATCAGGCGTTGAGCTCTCGCCCGGCCGCCGCGCGGGCGAGTGTGCGCACGGTGCGGGCGGCCTCGGCGGCGACGAGATCGGTCTCGGTGGGGAAGCCGCGCATGTCGAGGGGAAAGCCGCGGGTGAAGCCGCCGCGCGGGAGGTAGGCGTAGCCGTGCACGATGGCGGTGAAGCTGCGCAGCAGCGGATTGGCCGCCATCACGTCGCCGGTGATCGTGATCGCCGGCCACAGCAGCTGGTCGAACAGCGCCCGGGTGACGTCGCGGCGCTCCTCGTCGGGGACGTCCTGCAGCTCGTCGGCGAGGATCAGCTCGAACGCCGCGCCGTGGGCCAGGGTGTAGCGGACGTAGACGGCGGCGAGGGTGGCCAGCGCCTCCACCGCCTGGGTGACCGGGTCGTCGTCCCCGGCGCGGGAGACCCGTTCCTTCTCGACCGCCTCCGCCATCTGCTCAGACAGCCGCCGGCCAGCCGCGGTGGCCGCCGCGGACAGCAGCGGGCTGCGGCTGGCGAAATGCAGGTAGGGCGCGGCGGAGCTTACTCTGGCGCGCCGGGCACCGCCGCCCCCGGCTACACGGGACGAACTCGTCAAAGCGGCCCGGACGGTCGCCGCGGCCACTCGCGGCGACCGTGGCTGCCTGGCCTACTCGTTCGCGAGGTCTGGAGCGACCGCGCGGCCCTGGAGGCACACATGAGCCACGACCACACGCAGCGGTTTCTCGAGATCCCCCCCCACTGGGTCACGGGGGACCCCATCATGCAGTTCCACGAGGTGCCGGGCTCGACGATCGACTGAGGCGGCCGGGTGCGGGGGCAACCGCCAAGGCACGCGGAAGGCACGGCGTCGGCCTGAGCAGGCGCTGACCACCGAATTGGCGCCTCGAGGGCCAAGCCTTCCAAGCTGGCCATGCGGGTTCGATTCCCGTCACCCGCTCCACGCGCTGACCGACCGTTTCCCGTCCCTCGACCTACGAACCGACCTCTTCCGCCGCGTCCGGGTGGCAGCCGGTCCGTACCGACAGGATGGTGTTCACGTACGCCCCGAACAGCAGCACGGCGCCGTACCCGTCGCGGAATTGCACCTCGTGGTCACCCGGCCGATCGACCACCGTCTCCGGCGGCGCGAACCCGTAGCGCTCGAGCACCGTCCGGACGGCGTGGACGGCGTCGAGCCAGTCCGCGTCCGCGATCCCACCCGCCGCCGTGAGGCGCGGCAGTCCCCACTCGACGAGCCGGGGCTCCTCGTTCCCCGGGCACAGGGCGCGATGGAGTTCGCTGCTCCGCTCCCACGAGCGCGGACCGAGGCGGTCGTCGACCGCCCGCTGCGCCTCCGCCCGGGCTCGCTCGTAACGAGCGGCGATCTCCTGGATCGACGGCGTGCTGGGCTGTTCAGCGTCGGACATTCCGAGATCCTCCTGACCGGCGGTGCATGCGGGACGGGCGGTCGGGACCGCGCACCGCGACGACGGGACGCCACCCGACCGTCACGGGAGCCCGCTTCGCAGACCCGGCACCAGGACATCACCGGCACCGAAGCCGGTGCCGACGACCTGCCGGTCGGGCATGCCGCCGACGACCACGGCGATGTTGTACTGGCTGGTGGTGCCCGGCCTGACGTACTCGCTGTGGCCCACCGACTCGGTCAGCCGCCGTCCGTCCGGTAGCACCGTCTCTCGCGCCGACAGGGGCACCTGCCCCGGGAGCAGGTTCGGGTCCGTACCGAAGTGACCGGCGTCGGCTACCGGGTCGCGTCGAGCCTCGATCACGTGCACGTGACCGGACGGCACGTTGAGGTCGTCCACGTCGTTCACGCTGAGCCCGGGTGATCCGAAGAAGACGGCGTCGTCGACCCCGCTGGCCTCCTGGAGGCCGAAGCCCGTGGTCGTCGAGCCGTAGGAGTGCCCCAGGGCCGTCAGGTGCGGATCCGAAGGCCGTGACGCGTTGATGCCGTCGAGGAAGGTCGCCAGGTCCTGGCCGCCCTCGCGCGCGGCGTTGTCGTTCGCCACCGACCGGTCAGGGTTCACGAGGTCCCAGCCGGCCTGGGGGGCCGCGTACCCGAGCCATGCCACGGTCGCCACCGTCTCGTCACGACCCGCGCGGTCGAGCTCGTCGAGCGTGCGCTGCTGGAGACGGTCCATGTCGCGGTCGTAGCGCTCCAGGCTGTCCTGCACGTTGCTGGTGAAGCCGGGCGTGAAGACGGCCACGTGGTCAGCCGTGTCCACGTCGCCGACGGCGATCGCCGCTCGCACCAGGTCGCCCCGGGTGTCCAGCACGAGCAGTTGACGGTTGTCCTGCTTGAGGACGTACTCGATGCGATCCAGGGCCTCGAGCTTCGCCTCCGTGTTCTCCAGTGCCGCATCGGCGTTCGTGAACCATCCGCCGAATCGGTTGTCGGCGAGGTCGGCGCGCAGGCGGTCACGTTGGGCCTCCAGTCGCGCGCGCTCGTCCCCCAGCCAGGCCCTGTTCGCGTCGTCACGCACGGCAGCAGGAAGGCCGTCGAGCCGGCCCAACCACTCGGGATGGTCACGGAGCAGCTGTGCCCGGTCCATGGGCGACAGCGAGCCCCACCAGGCCGCGTTGTCCGCCGGACTGCCTCCTGACGGCGGACGTCCGGGGCCGGGACCCGCCGAGGTGCCGCCCGGTCCGGCCGGGCCACCTCGACCGTCGGACTCGCTGGCGGCCACCTGCTCGGCGGCCTCGCTCTCCAGCCGCTGCGACACCTCGTACAGCCCTGCGGCCGCGGCCGACAGCACCGGCCCGTGCCGCTGCTCCCAGACCTGCTGGAAGGCGTCCGCGTCATGCCCACGCCAGGACACCGAGAGCAGAGCCGACCGCACCACGCCCTGCACCGACTCCAGCTCGCTCCCACTCTGGAGCATGAGACGGGCGAGACCACGCACGGCCTCGACGTCCATCCCGATCACAGTCACGCGTGCCCCTCTTCCGACGACGGCCTCCGGCTACCGCGAGATGCCGTCCTGCTCCTGCGGCCGAACGGTATGTCTGATCAGCCCGCGTCCCGGTGAGGTCGACGTGAGCCCGTCGTGTCCCGCTCCGCCCGCCCCTCCCGCCCCACCACGTATCGGCACGAGTGATCGGGCTCCCCGCTACCGGTGTCGCCCCCGACGTCCTCGGCCTGGCGGTGCATCGGCAGTTGCCCCCGAGTCCGGGGTGACCACGACGCCCATCCATCGACGCTGGTCAGGCAATCGCACGTAACCGCGCGGCCAGCCAGGCGTCCCGCTCCCCCAGCGCCGCCTCGGCCATCCCGGTCGGGTGCCCGGTGAAGCCGTGCGGCGACTCCGGATACACCCGCAGGTCGACGGCCACCCCCGCCGCCACCAGCCGCGCCGCCATGGCGAGGTTGTCCTCCAGCAGCACGTCCAGCGCCCCGACCACCACGAGCACCGGCGGCAGGCCGCCCAGGTCCCCGAACACCGGCGAGACGTCGGGCAGCGTCCGGTCGGCCACGTGCCCGACGTAGGCCTCGAGGAAGTACTCGTCGGCGATCCGCCGGCCCGCGGGCGTCGTGCCGCTCAGGTCGTAGGTGCCGAACTGCAGCACCGCACCGGCGAACGCATCCGCGAGCCCGGCGTCCCGCAGCCGGAGCAGCGTCGTCATCGCCAGCGTCGCGCCGGCCGAGGTACCGCCGATCGCCAGACGGGTCGTGCCGAACCGCTGCTCCGCGTGCTCGACCAGCCAGCGCGCGGCCGCCGCGCAGTCGTCCGGCGCGGCCGGCCACGGGTCCTCCGGCGCCAGCCGGTGGTCGACGCCGACCACGGCGATGCCGAGCGCCTCGGCCAGTGCCGCGTCGCGCGCGTCCTGGCTCGGCGTCCGCCCCAGGTAGAAGCCGCCGCCGGGGATCTCCAGGCACACGCCCCGGACCTCGCCGCTCGACGGCACGGCGATCCGCAGCGGGCTCCGCCGCCCGCCCGCGTCGACGACGTGCTCGTCGGCCGGCGGGAGAGGAGGCAGCGCGGCCCGTGCAGCCAGCAGCTCCGGCAGCGAGGCCGGCCCGCGCCGCTCCCCCCGCGCCGCGTAGAACGCCCGCGCCTCCGGCACGTGCCCGGCGAGGTCGGACCGGATCAGGCGGTGCGGTCCGACGTCCACGCGACCTGCCTAACCGACCCGGGCGCAGAAGTCAGCCACCCCGTCGGTCGTGCAGGGGTGCCTGTCGGTCCACAGCCCCCCGCCGGCCGCGTGTCACCGTGGGCCCGGGACCGGGAGACAAGGGACACCGATGAGCATCGACGACTGGTTCGCCGACCGGCAGGACGGCTCGTTCGGCGACGCCGCGGACGACGAGGTCGTCGAGTTCACCCCGTTCGCCGAGCTGCCCCCGGAGTTCCCCGACGAGCCGCTTGCCGGCGGTGGCCGCGCCCAGGACATCGACGCCCTGCGGAAGGTGAACGGCCTGCCGCCACGGCGTCAGGAGCCAGAAGCGCGATTGCGGCTACCGGTCGAGCGACGGGCGCCGGCTCCCCGCAGCGTGGCGCCGGCCGAGCGCGTGCAGGTGCACCCTCGGGCAGCGCGAGTCCCGGCTGCTCCCCCGCGACCTCGGCCGCCCCCGCCCTCAGCCGGCGCCCGGGCCGGCACCGCCGCCACGGCCGCGGCGGGTGGTCCGGGTCCCCGAGACCTGCCCCGCGTGCGGCGTCGCCCCGCGCGAGCGGGGGCTCTGCGGCTGCTCCTGAGCGGCAGGATGCCCCCGTGCCCGACAAGGTCGACTTCCGGAGGACCCTCGACGCCTACCGGGCGAAGCGGGGCGAGTTCCGCGTCCTCGACGTGCCGGACACCCGGCACCTGATGCTCGACGGCCAGGGCGACCCGAACACCGCACCGGCCTTCGCCGAGGCGGTCGAGTCGCTCTACCCGGTCGCCTACGCGGTCAAGTTCGCCAGCAGGGACGACCTCGGCCGCGACTACGTCGTCCCGCCGCTCGAGGGCCTCTGGTGGGCCGAGGACATGAGCACATTCACCACCGCGCGCGACAAGTCGCGGTGGAGCTGGACGCTGCTGCTCATGGTCCCGGCCTGGATCCCCGGCGAGATGGTCGAGACGGCCATCGCGAGGAAGGCCCCGGCGCGGACCCCGCGCCTGGAGACGCTGGCCGAGGGCCGCTGCGTGCAGACGCTGCACGTCGGCTCCTTCGACGACGAGACGGCGGTGCTCCGGCACCTGCACGAGGACGTCGTCCCCGGACAGGGCCTGCGCCTGGCCGGCACCCACCACGAGATCTACCTGAGCGACTTCCGGAGGACCGCGCCCGAGAAGCAGCGCACGATCCTGCGCCAACCGGTCGCCCCGGCGGAACGTCCGGCGCCCCCGCAGCGTTGAGACGAGGGGCCCCGTCGTCCGGCCGGGCCGCCATCGGCGAAGAGAGTCATGAGCACAGCCCACATACCCCCGGCCGCGCACCCGCCCCATAGCAAGGGGGTGCGTGGCCGATGACAGAAGTGCTCTCCCTGCTCCTGGGTGTGCTGGTGGTCCTCGGGATCACCGTGCTCACCGGCTACTTCGTGGCCCAGGAGTTCGCCTACATGGCGGTCGACCGCGCCACCCTGGCCGCGCGCGCCGAGGCCGGTGACGCCGCCGCCGAGCGCGCCCTGAAGGTCACCCGCCGCACCTCGTTCATGCTCTCCGGCGCCCAGCTCGGCATCACCGTCACCGGCCTGCTGGTCGGCTACGTCGCCGAGCCGCTGATCGGCGACTCCCTGGGTGCGCTGCTCGGTGGCGTCGGCATCCCGACCGCGGTCAGCGTCGGCATCGGCGCCGTCCTCGCGCTGCTGTTCTCCACCGTCGTCCAGATGCTGTTCGGCGAGCTGTTCCCCAAGAACCTCGCCATCGCCCGGCCGGAGCCGGTCGCCCGCTGGCTGAGCGCCTCCACCACCGTGTACCTGGCCGTCTTCGGCTGGCTGATCACCGTCTTCGACGCGGCGTCGAACCTGCTGCTCAAGGCGCTGAAGATCGAGCCGGTGCACGACGTCGAGCACGCCGCCACCGCGCGCGACCTCGAGCACATCGTCGAGGAGTCGCGCGAGAGCGGCGACCTGCCGGCCGAGCTGTCGATGCTGGTCGACCGCATCCTCGACTTCCCCGACCGCGACGTCGAGCACGCGATGATCCCGCGCCCCCGCGTGGGCACCGTCTCCGAGACCGACACCCTCGGCCACCTGCGCGAGCTGATGGCGTCGGGCCACTCCCGCTACCCGGTCCTGGACGGCGCGGGCGACGTCGTCGGCGTCGTCCACCTGGCCGATCTGCTGGCCACCCCCCTGCCCGACACCGCCCGCGTGCCCGCCATCGCCCGCGAGCCCCTGGTCGTCTCGACCTACACCTCGCTGCCCGACGCGCTGCGCCACCTGGCCGAGACGCAGAACCAGATGGCCTGCGTCATCGACGAGTACGGCGGCTTCGCCGGCGTGATCACGCTGGAGGACCTCGCCGAGGAGTTGGTCGGCGAGATCACCGACGAGCACGACGACGACGTCGATCCGGCCTACGTGCCCGTCGAGGGCGACGGCGTCTGGGAGATGTCCGGCGACGTGCACGTCGACGAGGTCGAGCGCTCGCTCGGCGTCGACCTGCCGCGCGGCCCCTACGAGACGATCGCCGGCCTGGTCATCGCCGCTGCCGGGACGCTGCCCGAGCCCGGCACCACGCTGCCGGTCGAGCTGCCGCCCGACCCCGGCGACCTCGTCCACGACGACGCCCCGGCACCCCGACTGCTGCAGGTCCAGGTGCTCGCCGTCGACCGGCACGTGCCCTCGCGGGTGCGCCTGGAACTGCCCGACCGCACCGACGAGGAGACCGCCCGATGAGCGAGAACCCGTGGGTGGTGGCCGCCGCCACCATCGTCATCGTCGCGCTGTCGGCGTTCTTCGTGGCCGTCGAGTTCGCCGCGCTCGCGGCCAAGCGGCACCGGCTGGAGGAGGCCGCGCCGACCAGCCGGTCGGCCCGCGCCGCGCTGCGCAACTCCTCCGAGCTGACCCTGCTCCTGGCCGGCTCGCAGCTCGGCATCACCGCCGCGACCCTCGCGCTGGGCGCGATCAGCAAGCCGGCCGTGCACCACTGGCTCACCCCGCTGTTCGAGACGTGGGGCCTGCCGCTGGTCGCCGCCGACGTCGTCGGCTTCGTGCTGGCGCTGCTGATCGTCACCTTCATCCACCTCGTGGTGGGCGAGATGGCGCCGAAGTCCTGGGCGATCGCGCACCCCGAGCGCTCGGCCACCCTGCTGGCCGGGCCGATGCGGGCGTTCATGGCGGTGTTCCGCCCGCTGCTGCGGCTGCTCAACGTCACCGCCAACGCGCTGGTGCGCCGGGTCGGCGTCGCGCCGGCCGACGAGCTGGCCGTGGGGCACAGCCCCGACGCGCTGCGCCACCTGGTCGAGCACTCGGCCAACGTGGGCGCGCTGGACGCCAGCTTCTCCGAGCAGATCTCCGGTGCCCTGGAGCTGGAGCGGATGACGGTGCGCGAGCTGGTCACCGAGGGCGCCGACCTGGCCGTGGTGCCGGCCGACGCGACGGTCGCCGACGTCCGCCACCTCACCCGCACGACCGGGCACCTGCGCATCCTGCTGGGCACCCCCGACCGGCTGACCGGCGTGGTGCACGTCCGCGACACCCTCGCCTCGGCCGAGGACGAGCGGGCCGACACCCTCGCCCGGCCGGTGTTCGGCCTCGACGCCGGGACGACGGTGCACGCCGCGCTCAAGGCCATGCGCGAGACCCGCAACCACCTCGCGGTGGTCACCGACGGCGACACGGTGCTCGGCGTCATCACGCTGTCGGACGTGCTGCGCCGGCTGTTCCCGCCGCCGGCCCGGGCCGAGGAGCCGCAGCCGGCCTGACCGGCGCTCCGACGTTCGCGGCCGGACTCCCCTCGGGGTCCGGCCGCGCGGTCGCCCGATGACCGGGCGGGCCTTGACGCACTCCGAGCGCGGCTGGTGTCATTCCTGCAATCGTTTGTGACCACCGGGACAGCGCCGTCCGGCCGTCCGCGCAGCGATCGACCGTGAGGAACCCATGACCCTGACACCCAGCACCACGCCTGCGGGACTCGAGATCCACGGCACCGCCGAGGAGCTCTACGGCCGCGCCGGACTGCCCTTCGTCCCCGCCATCCGCGTGCCGGCGGGGATGGACCTGGTCTTCGTCGCCGGGTGCCTGGGCGAGCGCGACGCCGCGGACGACAGCATCGAGGCCGAGACCCGCCGGCTGTTCGAGCGGATGGCGCAGGTCCTGGACGCCAGCGGGGCGACCTTCGCCGACGTCGTCCAGGTCCAGAAGATCCTCGTCGACATCGACCGCGACAACGCCGCAGTCGTGGCGGTCATGCGGGAGTACTTCCCGACCCTGCCCACCTCGATGACCTGCCAGGTCTCCCGGCTGGTGCCGCCGCACCTGCGACTCGAGATCAGCGCCATCGCCGCCGTGCCGCCGCGGGCGCAGGCGTGAGAACCCTCCTCCGCGGCGCCCACGTCGTCACGATGGACCCCGACGTGGGCGACCTCGTCGGCGACGTCCTCCTGGACGGCGACCGCATCGTGCAGGTCGGTCCCACCATCGCCGACGGGTACGACGAGGTGGTCGACCTGCGGGGTTCGGTGCTGGTCCCGGGCTTCGTGGACACGCACATCCACCTCTGGCAGTCCGCCCTCCGGGGCCTGGCCTCCTCGTGCTGGGGGCGGGAGTACTTCGGGCTGGTGCACCCCCTGTCCGGGCGGCTGCGGCCGGACGACATGTTCGAGGCGACCCGCGGCGGCGCGCTGGAGCTGCTCTCGCACGGCGTCACCACGACCCTCGACTTCTGCCACGCCACCAACTCCGCGGCGCACGCCGACGCCTCCATCGCCGGGCTCACCGACGCGGGCATCCGGGCGCTGTTCGCCTTCAGCTTCCGACCCCGGCCCGAGGCGGGCAGCGACGAGCTGCCGACGTTCGGGTCCCGGGTGGAGGAACTGCAGCGCCTCGCGGCGGCGCACGACGGACCGGTCCGCATGGCCGTGTCGCTGAACAACATCGAGCACGTGTCCCCCGACGCCCATGCGGCGGAGGTGCAGGCGGCCCGGGAGCTCGGCCTGAAGGCGACCGTGCACGCCAACCTCCCCGGGCAGGTCGCGCAGAGCGCCGGGCAGGGCCTCCTGGGCGACGACCTGCTGTGGGTCCACTGCGGCCCGATCACCGACGCCGAGCTGGACCTCCTGGCCGAGGCGCGGTCCCCACTGCTCATCACGCCGGAGGTCGAGGCCGGCCAGATGGGCATCACACCGAACCTCGGGCGGGCGCTGCGCCGCGGCGTGCCGGTCGGCATCGGGACCGACTCGCCGACGGCCGTCAACGGCGACCCCTTCGTGCAGATGCGGATCGCGCTGGCGCTCGACCGCCACTCCGACTCCACCGTCGACCGGCTGGCCGGCCGGCCGCCGGCCCGCCGGGCCGGCTCCCCCGCACTGGATCCGCGGCGGGTCCTGGAGCTCGCGACGATCGGCGGTGCACGCGCCCTCGGGATGGACGCCGAGATCGGCAGCATCACGCCCGGGAAGTGTGCGGACCTCGTCGTCGTCGACACCGAGCCGTTCGGGCTCGGGGGCGCCGAGGCGGCCGAGCACGTCGTCCTGCAGGCGGGGTCGGGTGCGGTGGGCCGCGTCTACGTGGGCGGGCGGTTGGTGGTGGCCGACCGCCGGCTGCACCGCCCCGACCTGCCGGAGATCCGGGAGCGCCTGGCGGCGTCCCGCGACTTCCTGCTGGGTCGCACGCCGGACACGCAGTGGCCGGAGATGACGGCGGAGCTGCGCGCGCGCTACGAGGCCGGCCAGGGCCGGGCCTTCTGAGCCGGCGACCGGACCGGCAACCGGAACGGGGGTGGGCAACCGGCGCGCCGGCTGCCCACCCCCGTTCGGCATCGCCACCCGATCCAGGTGGCGACGGGGTCCTCAGCTGAAGCGGAAGGGCCGCTTGCTGTCGGCATGCCGCATCCGGTTGGCCGGGACGAACCGCTCGATCTCCTCGATCAGCTCGACGATGAGCTCGCGGACCAGGTCGTCCTTGAGGTCGCCCTGCGGGTCGAACGGACCGTGCCCGGCGTGCGGGACCTGGATCTCCGGCTTGCCGATCAGACCGGCGTCGAAGAACAGGAGGGTCTGCCGGAGCTGGTTCTGCCCGCGGATGGTGCCGCCGGGACCGATGGACGCGCCCATGAGCGCCACCGGCTTGAAGCGCAGCGGGTTGGTCGGCGGCGGGTAGCTCATCCAGTCGAGAGCGTTCTTCAGCACCCCCGGCGGGCCGTAGGCGTACTCCGGGGTGGACAGCACGACGGCGTCCGCCGCCTCGATCCGGTTCCGCAGGTCGGCGACCGGCGCGGGGAAGCCGGACTCCTGGAAGACGTCGTCGTTGAGGTGCGGGAGATCCCCGAGACGGTCGTAGACCTCGACGGCCATGGAGGACGGCGCCTCCTGCACGAACGCGCGGGCCAGGCCGGCGTTGTACGAGTTCTCCCGGAGACTTCCCACGATCACGAGCACGTGCAGCGGTTCAGGGTGGTCGGACATGTGCGGCTCCTCGCCCGGTTCTGCAAACGTTTGGCAGACCATAGGGGCGGCCGCAGAAGGGCGTCAACACCGTGCTAGAGGGCGCTCCGGCCCGGTCGCCGGTAGGTGTCTTAGGCGCACTTCTGCCAGTTCCGGTCGCCGTCTCCGGCGCGAGAGAGGGTCCGGCTGCGACAAAAGCCTCATGAGGGCTTACGCGCACCTGAGGCTTGCTCCTACAATCGGTTGCAACCCAAGGAGGAGTATCGTGACCGTCACCGACAGGCCCCAGACGCTCGCTGCTTCGAATGCGCACGCCGACCTCGTCCGCTATGCGGACTCACTCCAGCCCGACCTCTGGGAAGACGCGGCCGAGGTGGACCGCACCCGCGACCTCACCCCGCGGACCGTGCAGGCGCTGACCGACGGCGGCCTGTTCAAGCTCCTCGTCTCCGAGGAGTTCGGCGGGCATGCGCGGGGCGCGACGACCCTGCTCGAGGTCACCGCCGCCCTCGGCCGGGGATGCAGCTCGTCGGCCTGGGTGACCGGGATCCTGAACGCGAGCACCTACACGCTCACCCTCTTCCCGGAGCAGGCGCAGCGGGAGGTCTGGGAGAGCAACCCGCTCGCCCGGATCGCCTCCCCCATCCAGCCCACCGCCCAGGCGCGCCCGGTCGCCGGCGGCATCGTCGTCAACGGCAAGTGGGCCTACGCGTCGGGCTCCCTGCACGCGGACTGGGTCATCGGCATGGTGCCGCCGCTCGGTGACCCGGCGACCACGCCGCCGTCCCTGGTGCTCGTGCCCATGAGCGACGTGACGATCGAGGACACCTGGTACGTGACCGGCATGCGGGGCACCGGCAGCAACACGGTGGTCGCGTCCGAGGTGTTCGTCCCCGACCACCGCATCGCGCCGTTCGTCATCGGCTCCCCCGCCCCGCAGCACGCGCACCTGGCCGGCATCCTGACCGTCGCCATCCTCGGGCCCCAGCTGGGCATGGCCGACGCGGTGCTCGGCTTCGTCCGGGCGAAGGCGCACGGCCGGCCGATCGCGGTATCGGTCTACAGCAGCCAGGCCGAGGCCGCCCCGTTCCAGCTGGACGTGGCCGAGGCGGCGACGAAGATCGACACCGCCTGGCTGCACGCGCGGCGCGCCTCCGCCGACGTGGACGCCGCCATGGCCGGGGAGCTCGACCTGACCAGCGAGGAGCGGGCGCGGATCCGCGCCGACTACGCCTGGGCCAGCCAGCAGGCGCGGGAGGCCGTCGACATCCTCATGTCGGCACACGGCACCTCCGCGTTCGCCGAGTTCTCCCCGCTCAGCCGGATCTGGCGGGACATCGGCACTGCGAGCCGGCACGCGTTGTTCACCCTCAACGTGCCGTTCGAGATGTACGGCCGGACCCTGCTCGGGCTCGAGCCGCACGTGAGCCCGATGCTGTGAGCCCTGCCGGCGCCGGTAGTGGCGGGCGCCAGGGGGCGCCCGCCACTACCGGCCGGTGCGCGCGACGGTCGTGGAGCCGCGCTGGCGGAGCGTGACCGGGAGCAGCACCGACTTGGGCCGGACGTCGCCTCCGCTGACCCGTTCCAGGAGCAGCCGGGCGGCCTCGGCGCCCAGGTCGTACAGCTCGATGTGCGCGGTGGTGAGCGGCGGCTGCACCAGGTCGACCAGCGGCAGGTCGTTGAACCCGGCGACGCTGATGTGCCCGGGGATGTCCAGCCCCCGGCGACGCAGCGACCGGTAGCAGCCCAGGGCCAGCAGGTCGTTGGCGGCCAGCACCGCGGTGATCTCCGGATCACTGTCGAGCAGCTGGTCCATGCACTGCTCGCCGGCGTCCATCTGGTAGGCGGAGGCCTCGATCACCGGGCAGCCCTCGGCCGGCAGTCCGTAGGCCGCCACCTCCTGGCGGAACACGCGCAGCCGCAGGACGCCGGTGGCAGTGGTCGACGGGCCGGCGATGTGCGCGATCCGGGTGTGGCCCAGCTCGATGAGGTGGCGCACGAGCCGGCGGATCCCGGCGGCGTCGTCCCCCGAGACGCTGGAGACCGGGAGGTCCGGCTCGACGCGGTTGACCAGGACGAGGGGCACGTCGTCGGTGATCAGCGAGGCGATGACCGGGTCGTCCACGCGGGACGACGCGACGATCAGCCCGTCGACCTGACGGGCGCGCAGCTGCGCGACCTGGGACCGCTCGCGCGCGGCCTCGTTGTCGGTGTTGGCCACCAGCACGTTGAACCCGGCGGCCGAGGCGGCGTCCTCGATCCCCCGGATGATCGGCGGGAAGATCGGGTTGGTGATGTCCGGGATGACGGCACCGAGGGCCTGGGTCCGGTTCGTCTTCAGGCTCCGGGCCAGCGGGTTGGCGACGTAGCCGAGCTTCGTGGCGGCCGACCTGACCTTGCGTGCCGTCGCGGCGGCCACCAGGTGCGCGGTCTCCGCGTTGAGCGCACGGGAGACGGTGGCCGGGTGCACCCCGGCCAACTGGGCCACGTCGCGAAGTGTTGCCGTCATCGTCCCTCGACTCCCGCGCGGGCCCCTGACCCGCGATCGATTGCACCAGCACGTCCTCACGGCCGGTGTCGCGAGCCTGCCACACAGGAGGACGGCCGGGTGCCGGATCCGCGGCAGGACTCCCCCGCGGATCCCTCTCGACGGGACGACGGCTAGGCGTCCGCTGCCCGGTGTCTCCCCCTCGACTCGGGCACCGACTCGCTGGTCACGACTCGGTGCTGGTGACGGCAGGACGCCGGCTCCCGCGCCGGCACCTCGCGCGGCGAGGACACCGCGCCCCTCCGTGGACGGGTGTTGACGTCGCATCGGGGGACACCTACCGTCGGGGCTACAAACGTTTGCAACGGAGGACGACATGACGCAGGACGCAGTGCGCGACACCGTCGGCTGGCTCGGGACCGGACGCATGGGCGCGGCCATGGCCGGTCGGCTCGCCGATGCGGGCACGCCCCTCAAGGTCTGGAACCGCACCCGCGCCAAGGCCGAGCCGCTCGCCGCTCGCGGCGCCGAGGTCGTCGACGAGATCGCCGGTCTCCGCACGCAGGACGTGGTGTTCACGATGGTGTCCACCCCCGCCGACCTCGAGGAGGTGCTCCTCGGCGAGCGCGGCCTGCTCGCCGACTCCGACCAGTTGCCGCAGGTGCTCGTCGACTGCTCGACGATCTCCACCGAGTCGTCGGCGAGGATCCGCGAGACCTGCGACCGGCTCGGCGTGCACTTCCTCGCCTCCCCCGTCAGCGGCAACGGCAAGGTCGCCGAGGCCGGCCGCCTGACCCTGGTGGCCTCCGGCCCCGAGGAGACCTACCTGCGGGTCCACCCGCTGCTCGCGCTCATCGGTCGCTCGGTGACCTACGCCGGCGACGGGGACACCGCCCGGCTGGTAAAGATCTGCCACAACCTCTTCCTGGGCGTGGTCACCCAGTCCCTCGCCGAGATCACCGTCCTCGCCGAGAAGGGCGGCGTCCCGCGGGCGGCGTTCCTCGACTTCCTGAACAACAGCGTGATGGGCTCGGTCTTCACCCGGTACAAGACGCCGGCCCTCGTGAAGCTGGACTACACCCCCACCTTCACGCCCGTCCTGCTGCGCAAGGACTTCGACCTCGGCCTGGCCGCGGCCCGGAGCATGGACGTGCCGATGCCCCTGGCCTCGGCCACCGCCCAGCTGGTCCAGGCCAGCATCGGCAGCGGCCGCGTCGACGAGGACTTCGCGATCCTCCTGGACCTCCAGGCGGCCAGCTCCGGCATGACCCTGAAGCCCGAGGACGCGGAGGTCAGCGACGGTCTCGAGACGGGGACGACCGAGCCGTGACCGGGCCGACGCCGCTCCCGCTCGGCGGCGCCCTCCCGCTTCCCGCGCCCGGGCACATGGGCGTGGACTACGAGGAGCGGGTCGACTTCGCCCGGCTCCGCGAGTACCGCCTGGGCCGGGCCCGGACCGCCCTCGAGTCCGGTGAGTGCGGGGCGTTCCTGCTCTTCGACTCCTACAACATCCGCTACGTCACCCAGACGTGGATCGGTGGCGCCCTCGGCGACAAGATGACCCGCTACGCGCTGCTGGCACGCGGAGCGGACGCCCCGTGGCTGTGGGACTTCGGTTCGGCCGTCCGGCACCACCAGCTGTACTCCAACTGGCTCCCGGACGAGAACTGCCGGCCCGGGATGCTGGGAATGCGCGGAGCGGTCGCCCCCTCCGCCGGGCTGATGGTCGACGCGGTCCGCGAACTCAAAGGCATCCTGCACGACCTCGGGCTCGCCGAGCTGCCGGTCGGCGTGGACATCGTCGAGCCGGCCTTCTCCGCCGAGATGGACCGGCAGGGGCTGCGGGTCGTGGACTGCCAGCAGCAGATGCTCGACGCCCGGCAGATCAAGTCGCTCGACGAGATCGTCCTGCTCAACCAGGCCGCAGCCATGGTCGACGGCGTCTACCAGGACATCGCCGAGGCCCTGAAGCCGGGCGTGCGAGAGCGCGACATCGTCGCGCTGGCCAACCACCGCCTGTACTCGGCCGGATCGGACCAGGTCGAGGCGGTCAACGCCATCTCCGGCGAGCGCTGCAACCCGCACCCGCACAACTTCACCGACCGGATCATCCGGCCGGGCGACCAGGCGTTCTTCGACATCATCCACAGCTTCAACGGCTACCGGACCTGCTACTACCGGACCTTCGCCGTCGGCAGCGCGACGCCGGCCCAGCGCGACGCCTACCGCCGGGCCCGCGAGTGGATGGACGCCTCCATCGCGATGATCCGGCCAGGTCGCGGCACCGACGAGGTGGCCGCCGTCTGGCCGGCGGCCACGGAGTTCGGCTTCGACGACGAGCGTGCCGCCTTCGGGCTGCAGTTCGGGCACGGCCTGGGTCTCGGCCTGCACGAACGTCCCATCATCTCCCGGCTGAACAGCCCGGGGAACCCGGTCGAGCTGGAGGTCGGGATGGTCTTCGCGCTCGAGACCTACTGCCCGGCCACCGACGGCTTCTCGGCCGCGCGGATCGAGGAGGAGGTCGTCGTGACCGAGGACGGGCCCCGGATCCTCACCCTCTTCCCGGCGGACGAGTTGTTCGTCGCCAACAAGTACTGACACCCCGGAGGAAGTGCATCGATGACGGCGACCACCGCATCCCCGGCCCTCGACTGGTTCCCCCACCGGCTGCTCATCGGCGGCAGCTGGGAGGACGGTCCCGACGGCAGCTCGATCGACGTCCGCAACCCGGCCGACGGCCGGGTGATCGCCTCGGTCCCCGACGCCGACGTGGCCACGGCGCTGCGCGCGGTCGACGCCGCAGCGGCGGCCGCCGAGGGGTGGGCGGCCACCCCGCCCCGCCGGCGCGGCGAGGTCCTCCGGGCGGCGTTCGAGCTCATGCTCAGCCGCGCGGACGACCTGGCCCGGCTCATCGTCCTGGAGAACGGCAAGTCCCTGACCGACGCCCGCTCCGAGGTCGCCTACGCCGCCGAGTTCATGCGCTGGTACGCCGAGGAGGCCGTCCGCCTGGTCGGCAGCGTCCAGCGGTCCCCGAGCGGCAGCAACCGGATCGTGGTCAACCACGTGCCCGTGGGGATCAGCGTCCTGGTGACGCCCTGGAACTTCCCCGCCGCGATGGCCACCCGGAAGATCGCGCCGGCCCTGGCAGCCGGCTGCCCGGTGATCCTCAAGCCCGCCAGCGAGACCCCACTGACCGCCCTCGCCGTGACCACGCTCCTGCACGAGGCCGGCGTGCCGGCCGGGGTCGTCAACGTGCTGACCTCGCGGCGCTCGGGGGCGGTCGTCGACGCCATGCTCGACGACCCGCGGGTCCGCAAGCTGTCGTTCACCGGCTCCACCGAGGTGGGCCGGGTGCTCCTGGCCTCGGCCGCCCGCACGGTCGTCAACTGCTCGATGGAGCTGGGCGGGAACGCGCCGCTCATCGTCCTCGAGGATGCCGACGTCGACCTGGCCGTCGAGGGCGCCATGGTCGCCAAGATGCGCAACGGGGGGTCGGCGTGCACCGCCGCGAACCGGATCCTCGTGCACCGGTCGGTCCTCGCCGAGTTCGGCGAGAAGCTGGCCGCCCGGATGGGCGCCCTCGTGGTGGGCGACGGCCTGGAGGACGGCGTCGACGTCGGGCCGCTGGTGAACGAGGCGACCCGCACCAAGGTCGCCGAGCTCGTGGCCGACTCGGTCGCGGCGGGTGCGTCGGTGGCGACCGGCGGACATCCGCTGGACCGCCCCGGCTTCTTCTACCCGCCCACCGTGCTGCTCGACGTCCCCGCCGGCGCGCCGGTGCTGACGGAGGAGATCTTCGGGCCGGTCGCACCATTGGTCGCCTTCGACACCGACGACGAGGCCGTCCGCCTGGCCAACGACACCGAGTACGGGCTGGTCGGCTACGTGTTCACCCGTGACCTCGCCCGCGGGCTGCGGGTGAGCGAGCGCCTCGAGGTCGGCATGGTCGGGCTGAACCGGGGCGTCGTCTCCGACCCCGCGGCGCCGTTCGGGGGCTTCAAGCAGAGCGGGCTCGGCAGGGAGGGCGGCCACGAGGGCCTCCTCGAGTTCACCGAGTCCCAGTACATCGCCGTCGACTGGTAGCGGAGGCCGAAGTGACGAGCCGGACCCACGACCTGCCCACCGCCACCGTGCAGCGCGCGGTGGCCACCCTCGCCGCCGGCGGCATGGTCGTCGTCGCCGACGACCACGACCGGGAGGACGAGGCCGACCTGGTGGTCGCCGCTGAACTGGTCACCGAGCGGCAGATGGCCTTCCTGGTCCGCCACAGCACCGGGATCGTCTGCGCTCCCATGCCCGCGGAGCGCGCCGATGCCCTGCAGCTGCCGCCGATGGTCGCCGACAACACCGATGCGCACGGCACGGCGTTCACGGTCACGGTCGACGCCGTGGGCACCGGCACCGGTGTGTCGGCGGCCGACCGGGTCGCCACCTTCCACGCGCTCGCCGACGTCGCCACCCGGCCGGGTGACCTGCGCCGGCCCGGGCACGTGTTCCCCCTCCGCGCGCGCGAGGGAGGCGTCCTGACCCGGGCCGGGCACACCGAGGCGGCGGTCGACCTGCTCCGCATGGCCGGCCTGTCGGGAGTCGGCGTGATCGGTGAGCTGACCACCGAGGACGGGACGATGCTCCGGGGCGCCGCCCTGCGCGCCTTCGCCGAGGAGCACGGGCTGCTCACCCTGCACGTGGCCGACCTCGTCCGTCACCGGCGCGCGACCGGGGGGCTGGTCGAGGCGGTCGCGACCTCGGCGATGCCGACCGCGTTCGGCGAGTTCCGCGCGGTGGCCTACCGGCACGTGCTGGACGGCACCGAGCACCTCGCACTGGTCCTGGGTGACGTCGCCGCGGCGGGGCAGGGACCCCGCGGCGCGCTGGTCCGCGTGCACAGCGAGTGCCTCACCGGGGACATCCTCGGCTCGCTGCGCTGCGACTGCGGCGCCCAGCTGGAGCAGGCGCTGCAGGCCATCGCCGACGAGGGCTGCGGTGCGGTGGTCTACCTGCGCGGTCAGGAGGGGCGCGGGATCGGCCTGGGGCACAAGATCCGCGCCTACGCGCTCCAGGAGGCCGGCCTGGATACCGTCGACGCCAACACCGCCCAGGGTTTGCCGGTCGACTCCCGCAGCTACGGCGTCGGCGCCCAGATCCTCAGCGACCTCGGCGTGCGGCGGCTGCGGCTCATCACGAACAACCCCGCCAAGTACGGGGGGCTGGAGGGCTACGGCCTCGACGTCGTCGGCCGCGTGTCGCTGCCGGTGGTGGAGACGCCGCACAACGTGCGCTACCTGCGCACCAAGCGCGAGCGCATGGGGCACGACCTGGCGCTGCCGGCCGAGGACGCCCCCCGGTCGCACGGCTGACCTGTCGGTGGCCGGGTGCACGATGCCCGGCATGACCTCACCACGCCACCACGCCATCGACTACGTGGAGCTGACCGTCACCGACCTGGCGGCGGCCCGGCGCTTCTACACCGAGGCCTTCGGCTGGCGGTTCACCGACTACGGGCCCGGCTACGCCGGCTTCCGGGACGGCGGCGACGACGCCGCCCCGGAGGCCGGCGGGCTGCGGCTGGACGACGCGGTGCGTCCGGGTGGCCCGCTGGTGCTGCTGTTCTCCACCGACCTCGACGCCTCGGTCGAGGCGGTGACCGCCGCCGGCGGCCGGGTGGTCGACGGGCCGTACGAGTTCCCCGGCGGCCGCCGGTTCCACTTCACCGACCCCAGCGGGAACGAACTGGGCGTCTGGGCCCAACGCTGAGCTCAGACGTCGCGGCGGTCGAGCACCAGCGCGGTCAGCCCCCACACCATCGCCACCCACACCAGCGCCCACAGCAGGTAGGCCGGGGTGAGCGGGGCCTGGGCGAGGAACGGCGAGCCGGCGAAGTCCAGCCCGAGCGGCGTCGGGTCCTGGAACGAGTGCATCGCCCCCCGCCAGAGCCCGTCGGTGGGCAGCAGCATCCGCGACACCGTGCCCACCCGGGCCACGCCGTCGTTGCCCAGCACCTCGCCGACGCTGCCGACCACCCCGGCCACCCAGGTGGCGCCGAACAGCCCGACGGCGACCACACCGGAGGCCATCGGCGAGATCACGCTGGACAGCAGCAGGCCGAGGGTCAGCAGCACCACGGTCTGCGCGGCCAGCAGCGCCAGCCCGGTCACCGGGTCCGGCGGCCAGTACCCGACCGTCCACCGGACGACGGCGAACTGGGCGAGCCCGGCCAGCACCACGTAGCCGCAGCCGACGACGACCAGGCCCAGCCACTTGCCGAGCAGCCACACCGGGCGGCGCACCGGCCGGGCCAGCACCGACAGCGCCATGCCCGACTCCATCTCGCCGGACAGGGTCGGCCCGGCGAGGAAGGCGGTGCCCAGCGCGGCGATCAGGCTCAGCCCGAACATCACCAGGTTGACCAGCTGCGAGGCGAACAGCCGCGCCTGGCCGGTGGTCAGCTCGCCGAACTCGGTGTCCAGCCCGGCCAGCCGGGAGAAGCCCCAGCCGCTGAGCGTCAGCAGCGCCACGGTGAGCACCAAGAGCGCCCAGAGCACCCGGCGGCGGGCGGCCTCGCGCAGGGTGAGCCCCGCGACGGTCAGCACGGTCACCGCGCGGCCTCCGCGTCGCGGCCGCGCAGGATGCCCAGCAGCCGGTCCTCCAGGCTGATCCGCGCGGGTTCCACCGCGTGCACCGCCACGCCCAGCGCCACGAGGTCGGCGACCAGCGCGGGCACGGCGGTGCCGTCGTCGTCCATCGGCAGGGCGACGGTGTAGTGCCCGCCGCCGCCGCCGACCTCCCCCGTGGCCCGCAGCCGGGCCTCGGCGCGGGCGTCGACGCCGGTGAGGTGCAGCCGCACCTCGTGCCGGCCGAGCAGCTCCTCGAGCGTGCCGGAGGCGGCCAGCGTGCCCCGGTCGAGGATCACCACCCGGTCGCACACCCGCTCGACCTCGCCGATCAGGTGCGAGTTGAGCAGCACCGCCACGCCCTGCTCCCGCAGCGCCAGCACCAGGTCACGGACGTCGACCCGGCCGATCGGGTCCAGCGCGCTGGTCGGCTCGTCGAGCACCACCAGCTCCGGCCGGCCGGCCAGCGCGACGGCCAGGCCCAGCCGCTGCTGCATGCCCTTGGAGAAGCCGCCGACCCGGTCGCGGTCGCGCCCGGCCAGCCCCACCTGGGCCAGCCGGTCGCGCCCGTCGGCGTCGGTCATCGGCGCCCCGGCGAGCCGGGCGTGCAGCGCCAGCACCTCCGCGGCGGTGAGCCACGGCTGGTAGCGGAACAGCTCGGGCAGGTAGCCCACCCGGCGCCGGGACTCCGGATCCCGCCCCGGGGAGCCGAGCAGCATCACCTCGCCGGCGTCGGGGCGGACCAGGCCCAGCAGCATCTTGATGACGCTGGTCTTGCCCGCCCCGTTGGGGCCGAGCAGGCCGACCACCTCGCCCCGGCCGACGGTGAAGGAGACCCCGTCGACGGCCGTCCGGCGCCCGTACCGCTTGCGCAGTCCGGAGCACCAGACGGCCGGCGAGGCCGGGAGCCCGGCGACCAGGTCGGCCGCGGTGCGGAGGTCCTCGGCGGCCACGGTCAGCGCAGCGCCCGGGCCACGGCCAGCACCTCGTCGGTGCTCACGGCGCCGGCGACGCCGGTGATCACGCCGTCGGACACCCACACCACGCCGGACATCGTGCCGTCGCGGGAGGCCAGCACGGTGGCCGGGCGGCCGTCGATCTCGGCCTCGCTGGTGGTGACCATGTCCGCGGGCACCGGCAGCGGCAGCGTCGTGCCGTCGGCGGTGAAGGTGCGCAGCTGGGCGGCGAGCTCGGGCGGGAGGCCGGGCAGCGACAGCAGGTAGTCGCGCACGGTCTCGAACGGGACGCCGTCGGAGGCGGCGGTGGGCGCCACCGCGCGGCCCACGGCGAGCACCGGCAGCCCGGACTCCTGGGTCCACACCGCCGCGGCCGCGGGGCCGGCCTCCAGCTGCACGCGGCTGCCGTCGAGGCCCGGGGGCAGCGGCGGGAGGTCCTCCCCGGTGGCCGCCGCGGCCTTCTCGGCAGAGAAGGTGAAGACGGCGCTCAGCCGGTCGGCCACCACGTACCGGGGCTCGCCGGTCACGCCCACCGGCAGCTCCCCCACCCCGGGCAGGGTCAGGCCGGTGCGCTGCTGGGCCTCGGCGGCGTCGGCGACCTCCTGCGGCTCGCCGCTGCCGCTGACCTCCAGGTCGCCGAAGGCGGAGAGGTCGGGCAGGGCGACCAGGTCGCCGGTGTCGACGGCGACCGGCTCGACCGCCTCGGTGCGGAAGATCGGCAGCCAGTCGTTGGCCGCGGCCACGCCCGCGCCGGAGAGCACCAGCACGACGCCGAACGCGGCGACCGCCGGACGGCGCAGCGCACCGGCCCACCGGCTGCTCCGGGCCGGCGCGGGGGCACGCCCGGCCGGGGCGGTGGCGGACAGCCGGGCCCAGGCGGCGTCGACGTCGAGACGGTCGGGGGCAGGACCGAGCGCGGCGCCGGCGGCGACGGCGTCGGCGCGGGCGGCCTCCACCCCGGCGAGGCAGGTGGCGCACCGGGCGACGTGCGCGCGGTCGGCGTCGGCCACGCCGACCGGCTCGTCGAGCAGGCGGCGGAGGACGCCCTCAGAGGGATGACGCATCGTGCAGCTCCTTGCGCAGGGCGGACTCGGCGCGTCGCACGGTCGTGCCGACGCTGCCGACGGACAGGTCGAGGGCGGCCGCCACCTCGGCGTAGCTCAGGCCGCTGTGCCGCAGGACCAGGACGACGGCCTGCTTGCGCGGCAGCCGGGCGAGCGCGGCGCGCACCCGCCCGGACTCCTCGCGGGAGATCACCGCGTCGGCGACGTCGGGGACGTCGGTGCGGTGGGCGCCGACGGCCTCCTCGCGGGCGGCGCGGCGCCGGCCGGACCGCAGCAGGTTCAGCGCGGTGTGCGCCGCGGCCACGGTCAGCCAGCCGCCGGCCTCGGCGGCGGGCACCGAGGAGCGGCCGAAGGCGAGGAACACCTCCTGGGCGACGTCCTCGGCCTGGTCGCGGGCGCCGAGCACCCGCGCGGCCACGGCCACCACCTGCGGATAGTCCGAGCGGAAGACCTCCTCGAGGTCGGCCCGCACTCCCCCGGCCCGCGCGACCCCGGCCCGGCCGCGCCGCGCGGCGGGCACGGCCGGGGCGGGCGGCGTCCACCGCTCCTGCATCACGAGGTCCACACCCTCTGAGCACCGCCGGGGCCGCGGATGTGACACCGCGCGCGGAGCCCTCCCCAGCACTGCTGCGAGACGGCACCATGCGGCGGTCCGCCCGCCGCCTCCGAGGGGGAACCATGGCCGCCCGGGCCCGATCGGTCGCCGTCCTGCCGCTGCTGCTCGTGGCCGCCTGCTCGGCGACCGTGGACGGCGCCGCCGCCCCGGCGGCGCACGGGTCGGCGCCGGCCGGCGGGCCGGTCGAGGAGGTCGTGCTCACCTACCCCGTGACGGCCGAGTTCGGCGACGAGGTGGAGGTGCGGGCGGTGACCGCCCGGTCCGACGGCGAGGCGGTGCTGGTGCTCGCCGACGGCTCCGGCACCTCCGTGGCGACGGTGTCCGACGCCGCCGAGGGCTGGTCGCAGGTCGAGGTCGAGGAGCTCAGCGGGTTCTCCGACGCGGCCGCGACCGCCGACGGCGCGGTGCTGCTGGCAGGCGGGGTGGAGGCCGGCGGGGACACCGGGGTGGGCTGGGTGGCCGTCGCCGCGGACGGCGGCACCACGCCGGTGGTGGTCGACGCGGACATCGACGTGCAGTACCGCAACGAGGTGCAGGTCGCCGTCTCCCCGGACGGGCGCACCGTGTACCTGTCGATCTCCGGCGACGCACCGCACCTGTACGCGGTGGACGCCGACAGCGGCGAGGTGACCGCCGACGCGCCGCTGGAGATCGGCGGCGAGGTCGAGACGGCGCTGGTCACCAGCCTGGTGGTGACGCCCGACGGCGATCCGGTGGCCGGGCTGTTCACCGAGTCCGGCGACGCGGTGCTCGTCCGCGCCGGCGCGGACCTCGGCTCGCCGGCCGAGGTGCCGCTGGTCGCCGACGGCGAGGACGGCAGCGACGTGCACCTGGCCACCACGGCCGACGGCACCGTCCTCGCCGCGGTGGGGCTGCGCGGCACCGACGGCCTGGAGGTGCGGCTGCTCGCCGTGCCCGACGGCGCCGGCACGGCCGAGCTGGTGGCCGCCTGGGCGGGCGCCTACGACGTGCGCGGGCTGGCCGTGGACCCGGCCGGCACGTGGGCGCACGTCGGCCTGGCCGAGGACCCGGCCGCCGGCGAGGCGCTGACGGTGACCCCGGTGGACCTGGCGGCCGGCGCGCCCGGGGAGCCGGTCGTGCTCTGCGCCGAGGGCGTCGTCGGCCACGGGGACGTCGTGCTCACCCCGGACGCCACCCGGCTGGTGGTCGGCGGGCACTGCGACGACCGGGCCGACGACGAGCAGGTCGCCTGGCTGCTGGAGTGACCGGCGGGTCACAGCGGCGGGAGGTCGAGCTCCTCGGCCCAGAGCATCCAGCCGCCGTCGAGCTGGCGGCGCGACCAGCCGTCGGGCTCGGGGCCGTGCTCGGCGAACCGGTCGATCTTCTCCTCGACCCAGGCGGCGAACCACGCGCGCCGCTCGCTGCCGGCGTCCGGGCGCACCACCGCGCGCACGTAGGCGCCGCCGGAGGGGTCGGGGTTGAGCAGCAGCAGCCCGACGACGTCGGGGTGCTCGGCCAGGTGCCCCTCGAGGTCGCCCGGGTGGTCCTGGGAGCCGAGCTCCCGGATGGCCACGCCGCGGCTGGCCAGCCGCACCTCGGCGTCCGAGATCACCTGCGCACTCCTCCTCCGTCGGGACGGGGCCCTCGGGCCCATCCTCCTCCCTGACGGGGGACGGCAGCCGGGAGAGGTGCTCCGGCGGGACCTCGTGCTCTGCCCCCAGGGGTGGGCAGAGCGCGAGGACCCGCAGGGGAACTCCTGCTGCGCCGGGCTCAGCCCTGCTGCTCCATGATCGACAGCACGTTGCCCGCCGGGTCGGCGAACCAGGCGATCAGGGGACCGCCGGCGCGCATGATGCCGCGCTCGTCGGTGGGCGGATCGTCGTAGTGCAGGAACTCCACGCCCCGGCCCTCGAGCTCGGTCACCGCGGCCTCGATGTCGGGCACCGGGAAGTTGAGCACCGTGTACGTGGCGGGCCGGTGGTCGGCCTTGGCATACACCAGCACCTCGACTCCGCCGGCCAGGTGCAGGCGGGCGATCCCGCCCATCCCCTCCACCACCGACATCCGCAGGCCCAGCACCTCGGTGTAGAAGCGCCGGGCCCGCTCGACGTCGTCGACGGAGAAGCCGCTGAAGGCGCGGCTGTCGCTCAGCACGGTCCGGTTGGCTGTCTCGGTCATGCAGGGCAGACCCCGCCGACCGCCCGGACTCATCGCTGCGCGGGCTGCGCCTCCAGTGCCGCGGGCAGCCCGAGCCGGACGAACAGGCCGGCGTCGAGGTCGAGGAAGCTGCTGATGTGGGCGATCCGCCCGTCGACCACCTC
This sequence comes from Blastococcus sp. SYSU D00820, assembly GCF_054050695.1. Lineage (NCBI taxonomy): Bacteria > Bacillati > Actinomycetota > Actinomycetes > Geodermatophilales > Geodermatophilaceae > Blastococcus > Blastococcus sp. SYSU D00820. The sequence continues at coordinate 22,581 of NZ_JBJGZW010000022.1, read as the reverse complement.
GAGCACGTGCAGCGCCCACGGCACGTGACCGCCCTCGGCCGTCGGCCGGTACTGGGCGAACGCCGGCGAGCCGTTGGCGGAGGTCTCGATCAGCCGCGACCCGCGGCAGCCGGCCCCCGGGCCGAGCATCCAGGTGGCGATGTCGTCGCGGCCGCCCAGCCACATCTCGAACGGCGGCATGTGCTGCGTCGCGTCCTCGTGCAGCAGCGCGACGAACGCCTCGATGTCGTAGCTCTCGAAGGCCTGCACGTAGCGGTCGAGCAGCACCCGGGTGTCGGCGTCGAGCGGGCGGGGCTCGAGGTCGCCGCCGGCCGCGGCCAGGGTGGCCCGCGCCCGCTGCAGCGCGCTGTTCACCGAGGCGACCGTCGTCTCCAGCAGGCCGGCGACCTCCTCGGCCTTCCAGCGCAGCACGTCGCGCAGGAGCAGCACCGCCCGCTGCCGCGGGGGCAGGTGCTGCAGGGCGGCGATGAACGCCAGCCGGATCGACTCGCGGACCACCGCCTGCTCGGCGGGGTCGGCGTCCTCCGGCACGACCTGGCGGTCGAGCACCGGCTCGATCCACGCCTCGGCCGGGCGGGTGGCCGCCAGCGAGGCCTCCACCGGCTGCCAGGAGGTGCCGGAGAGGTCCATCGGCGTGGCCCGCCGCTGGCGGCCCGACAGCTGGTCGAGGCAGACGTTGGTGGCGATCCGGTAGAGCCACGAGCGCAGCGCCGAGCGGCCCTCGAAGTCGGCCAGGCCGCGCCAGGCCCGCACCATCGTCTCCTGGACGGCGTCCTCGGCGTCGAAGCTGGAGCCGAGCATGCGGTAGCAGTAGCCGGTCAGCTCCCGGCGGTGCTCCAACAGCCGCGGGTCGAGCTGCTCGACCGCTCCGGTCACCACACTGGTCACGACTGGTCCTCCTCGTCGGCGGGGCGCCAGCTCACCACACCCGACCGACGAAACGGGAGAGCCTGCGGGCTACTGGTAGCTGACGAGGTCGGGAACGGGCTGCACCTGGCTGACCGTCTGCTCCGGGGTGAGCATCGGCGCGTCCTCGTCGATGAAGTTCTTCCAGCCCCACGTCACCGGCGGCGCGCCGGCGCGCAGCGCCTGCCAGGTGGCCTGCTTGTCGCCCTGCGAGCCCTGCCCGTCGGCGTGGATGAGCACGGCCAGCTCGTCGCGGGAGACGTCGAGCCGCTCCCGGCCGGGCAGCATGTCCAGCCGGAACTGGTGCAGCACCAGCAGCTTCTGCGGCAGCGCGTTCGCCCGGGTGAGGTCGGCCAGCCAGGTGACCACCCGGTTGACCTCCTCGACGTCCACCGACCCGATCTGGGTCAGGTGCACCTCGCCGGGGCCCAGCCGCCACTCCGGGTCCAGCGCCAGCCCGACGTGCGGCAGGGTGAGCAGCGACTCGTAGCGCTGGGCCTGGGTGACGAAGTCGGTGCGCCCGGGCTGGAGGTCCAGGACGACGTAGATCCCGGCCTCCCCCGCCGCCTCCACCCACGGCCGCAGGACCTCGACGTCGGCCTCGGCGGAGTAGTCGCCGTCGGCCCCCGGGGCCGACGAGGCGACGGTGGCGATGATCTCGAAGGTCGGCACCACGGTGCGGTCCACCAGCGGCTCGTAGGCCGCCGCGTACTCCTGGGCGCGGGCGATCGCGCCGGTCACGTCCTGCTCGCCGAGCAGGCCGAGCGCCGCCGTCCCCGGATGGCCGTAGAGCGCGATCAGCATGTGCTCCGGGAACAGCAGCTGCCCGCCGCCGGGCAGCTGGGCGCCGGTGGCCGCGGTGGCCAGCTTCCAGTCCAGCCCGTCCTCGGCGGCGAGGTCGGCACCGAGCGCGACGACCGCCGTCGGCTCGAGCTCGGCCAGCCGGGTGACCAGGTCGGCCGAGCCGCGCGGATCGGTCGTGTCCCCGGTCAGCGTGACGGTCGCGCCGGCCGCCCGCGCGGTGGCCAGGCCCGGCAGCGACGCCGGGTCGCCGGCGCCGAGCACCAGCGTGCCGGTCAGCGGCTCGGCACGGGTCACCTCGGGCAGCCGGTCCCCGGGGGCGTCGCCGTCCGCGGCGTCGGCGCCGTCGGGCACCAGGGCCACGGGCTCGTCGGCGTCCAGCGCCGCCAGCGCCTGCGCCTCCTCCCCGGCCGGCACCTCCTCGGGGCCGGCGAGGTCCAGGCCGGTCACCTCCGCGACGGCGTCGGGAGCGGCGGGGACGGCGAGCACGTCGGGCCCGCCGTCGGGACCGGTGGCCTCGCCGACGGCGAGCACGGTCGCGGCCCCCAGCCGCTCGAGCTCCGCGGTGAGCGGCTCCGCGGCCGCGCCGTCGGCCGGCTCGACCAGCAGCGGCACGCCCAGCCCGACCGCGGCCGAGGCGCCGAGCAGGGTGCCCGCCTCGTCGCCGTCGCGCACCAGGACGGCGACCTCCGCGGCGTCGAACAGCGCCCGGCTGGCCCCGGCGGCGGCCGCGACCGGCTCGGCGTCGCCCACCACGGTCAGCCGGCTCTCCGGCGCCGAGGTGGTCACCCCCGCCGTGCCGCCGGGCTCCGCCGTCGGCTCCTCGGCCTCGGGTGAACCCGAGCAGCCGGCCAGCAGGACCAGCGACAGCGCGACCGGCAGCGTCCTCGTGTGCATGCGCCCCTCCCCCGCCGGCTCCGACGGCGGTGGCGGGCTCGGCCCGGACGACCCTATCGGGCGCCGCGCCGGGCCCGGGGCTGGACAGCGGCCGCCGGGTCTGGCCAGCATCGTCGGCGACATGGCGCGCGTGCACCTGTCGGGCCAGCCCGACAACCGAACGGCCAGGTGGCGGGATGGGTCCGGACCCGCCCGGACACCAGGCTCGACGGCATGACCGCAGACACCCTCGTGCTCCCGCCGATGGCCGCCTCCCCCGCCCCGGTCCGCGCCCGCCGCGGGCTGTTCCGCGGGCTCGGGCTGGACACCGGTTACGCCCTCGCCTCATTCCCCCTGGCGATCGCCGCCTTCGTCGTCGTGCTGACCGGCCTGGCGCTCGGCGCAGGGCTGCTCGTCGTCTGGATCGGCGTCGCCGTCCTCGCCCTCACCCTGGTCGCCGCGCGCGGGCTGGCCGTCGCCGAGCGCGCCTGGCTGCCCGCCGTCCTCGACCGGGACCTGCCCCGGCCGCAGTACCTGGGGCCGGAGGGCTCGCGGATCCGGCAGCTGCTCACCCCGCTGCGCGATCCGCAGTGCTGGCTCGACGCGCTGCACGCCCTCGTGCGCTTCCCGTTCGCGATCCTCGCCTTCGTCGTCACCGTCACCTGGTGGTCGGTGGCGCTGGGCGGGCTCACCTACTGGGCGTGGGACTGGTCGCTGCCCGACCCCTCGACCGACCCCGGCAACGAGGACCTGCTCGAGCTGCTGGGGGTCGAGTCCTCCGCCGGCCGGCGGATCGCCTTCTACGCCGTGATCGGGCTGGTGTTCGCCGTCCTCCTGCCGTTCGCGGTGCGCGCCGTCGCGCTGCTGCAGGCGCAGGTCGGCCGGGCGCTGCTCACCTCGCGCGGCGCCGCCCAGGCCGAGATCGGCCGGCTCGCCCGCGGCCGCGACGCCGCCGTGGCCGCCGAGGCCGTGGCGCTGCGCCGGCTGGAGCGCGATATCCACGACGGCCCGCAGCAGCACCTGGTGCGCCTGGGCATGGACCTCGCCCGCGCCCAGCGCCAGCTCGAGCGCGACCCCGCCGCCGCCCGGGCCACGATCACCGAGGCCGCCGGCATGGCCCGGGAGGCGCTGGAGGAGCTGCGCGCGCTGTCGCGCGGCATCGCTCCGCCGGTGCTCGCCGACCGCGGGCTGGCCGCCGCCCTCGCCGCGCTGGCCGCCCGCTCCCCAGTGCCCGTGGAGCTGGCCGTCGACCTGCCCGGCGAGCGGCTGGCGCCGGTCGCGGAGAACACCGCCTACTTCGTGGTCAGCGAGGCGCTGGCCAACGCCGCCAAGCACAGCGGCGCCACCGTCTGCCGGGTCGAGGTGACCCGCACCGACGGCACGCTGCGCGTGGTCGTCGAGGACGACGGCACCGGCGGCGCCGTGCTCGCCCCCGGCCACGGGCTGGCCGGCCTGGCCGACCGGCTGCGCGCGGTGGACGGCGTCCTCGCCGTCGACAGCCCGCGCGGCGGCCCCACCCGGCTGACCGCCGAGCTGCCGTGCCGGTGAGGGTCGTGCTCGCGGAGGACTCCGTGCTGCTGCGCGAGGGCCTGGTCCGCCTGCTCGAGGAGGCCGGCACCGTCGTCGTCGCCGCCGTCGGCGACGGGCCGGCCCTCGTGCGGGCGGTGGCCGAGCTGCACCCGGACGTCGCCGTCGTCGACGTCCGGATGCCGCCGACGCACACCGACGAGGGCCTGCGCGCCGCGGTCGAGGCGCGCCGGACGGTGCCGGGGACGGCGGTGCTCGTGCTCTCCCAGTACGTGGAGGTCGCCTACGCCGACGAGCTGCTCGCCGACGGCCGCGGCGGGGTCGGCTACCTGCTCAAGGACCGGGTGGCCGACCTCGACCAGCTGCTCGCCGCGCTGGAGGACGTCGTGGCCGGGGGTACCGTGCTCGACCCCCAGGTGGTCGCCCAGCTGTTCGCCCGCCGCCGCGCCGACGACCCGGTGCGCCGGCTCACCCCGCGCGAGCGCGAGGTGCTCGGCCTGATCGCCGAGGGTCACTCGAACACCGCGATCGCGCGGCAGCTGGTGGTGACCCCCGGCGCGGTGGAGAAGCACACCCAGCGGATCTTCGCCAAGCTCGGACTGGCCCCCGACGAGGACCGCAACAGCCGGGTCATGGCGACGCTGGCCTACCTGCGCTCCTGACGCCCCGCGTCGAACGCCTGCCGCAGCCGGGCGGGGGCGCGCAGCCGCCAGGCCTCGGTGAGCAGCTCGGCCAGCTCCGCCCGGTCCACGGCCGCGAGGTCGGCCACGACCATCGTGGAGTTCCGGTAGTGGTGCGGCACGGAGAACACCTCCGGCCGCTCGGCCGACAGCGCGGTGTTCTCCCCCTCCGCCAGCCGGATCGCCACCCACGTCTCCTCGGGCGGCATCGAGGCGAAGATCTTGTCCTCCACCCGCAGGCAGGCCATGTCCCACGCGGGGCGCTCGGTGGCCTCGGGGAGGGCCAGGGCGATCGCCCGGACGTCGTCGGGGGTGGCCGGCACCGCTCAGCCCTCCCGGCCCAGCGCGCGCTCGATGTTGGCCGCCATCCGGCTGAGCACCAGCACGGTGCGCTCGTACTCCTGCCGGGACAGCCCGTCGGCGACGTGCCGGCGCACCCGGTCGATGCCGCGGCCCAGCCGGTCGTGCGCGACCTGCCCGTCCGGGGTCAGCGCCACGGGGTGCTGCCCGGTCACCCAGCCGCGGCCGGCCAGGTCGGCGAGGACCGCCCCGACGTCGCCGTCGAAGTCGGCCAGGGCCGCGGCGAGCTCGGCGCCCCCCGCCGGCGCCTCCGCCAGCGAGTGCAGCACCTGCCAGTGCCGGCGGGTCAGCCCCTCCCCGGCGACCGCGGTGTCCACGACCTCCTCGAGGAGCGTGTCCAGGTGCCGGACCCACCAGCCGATCGGCCGGCGCTGCGGATCCCCCGCGGTCATGCGCGCGCCACTCCCCGGTTGGCCTCGTGCGCCTCGACGAGCAGGTCGACGACCTCGTCGTCCACCTCGTCGACGGTGGTCAGCGGCACCCGCACCGAGCAGTCGCCGTTGCCGATGCTGCGCGCGGCCAGGAGCCGGCCGCCCGGCTCGCGGCCGGGCAGCCGCAGCCCGAGGTCGACCCGCGTGCGCGTCGAGGCCTGGACGACGGCGAAGGTGCGCCGCGGGCCGACCAGCGACACGTAGCCCTTGCGGGCCTGCACGTGCACGCCGTCCATCCCGGCCGCGATGCCGACGACGGCGTCGTACACCGGGCGCAGCGCCGGTCTGGCCGCGTACTGCGCGTCGACCAGCTCGTCGGCGGTGGCGGTCAGGAAGTCGGGATAGCCGAAGCGCTCCATCACCAGCACCATCTGGCCGTACCCGGTGATGCCGCGCTCGGCGAGCCAGGCGCGGACCTCCGGCTCGGTGCCCAGGCCGGTCCCGCGCACCCGCGCGGCCCAGGTCGCGACGTCGTCCCCGGTGCTCGCGACCAGCCGCTGCTCGATGCCGGCCAGCATCTCCGCCCAGCTGCGTGCCCTCGTCACCGTCCCATCCTCGCCCGCGAACCCGGTCGCGTCCCGTCGGTGGCTCCCGGTAGACATCCAGGGGTGATCGACGCCGCCGAGCTGCGCCCCGTCCGTCCCGAGGAGTGGCCCGCCTTCGCGGCCGCCATGATGCAGGTCTTCGGGGAGGACCCTCCCGCGTCGTTCCTGGAGAAGCCGACGGCGGTCGCCGAGCTCGACCGCACGCTGGCGCTGTTCGACGGCGAGCGCGTCGTGGCCACCTCCGGCATCTACAGCCGCGAGCTGACCGTGCCCGGCGCGCTCGTGCCGTGCGCCGGGGTCACCTGGGTGACCGTCTCCCCCACGCACCGCCGGCAGGGCGTGCTCACCGCGATCATGCGGCGGCAGCTCACCGAGCTGCACGAGCAGCAGCGCGAGCCGGTGGCGGCGCTGTGGGCGTCGGAGTCCTCGATCTACGGCCGGTTCGGCTACGCCCCCTCGGCCTGGCGCGGTGGGCTGTCCGGCCGTACCCGCGACCTCGCCCTGCGGCCCGACGTCGACCTCGGCACCGGCCGGGTCGTGCCGGCGTCGCGGGAGGAGTACCTGGCCGCCGCGCCGGGCGTGCACGAGCGGCTGCGCCGGTGGGTGCCGGGCAACCTGGCCCGCAACCCGGGCTGGTGGGAGCGGCTGGTGCGCGACGACCGGTCCGAGCGCGACGGCGCCACCCCGCTGCAGTTCCTGCTGCACACCGAGGCCGACGGCCGGGTCACCGGCTACGCCGCCTACCGCGTGAAGATGTCCTGGACCGACGGCGGCCTGCCCGAGGGCACGGTGCACGTGCAGGAGGTCCGCGGCGAGGGGACGCCGGCCTACGCCGCCCTGTGGCGGTACGTGCTCTCGCTGGACCTCGTCCGCACGATGCGCGCTCCGATGGCGTCGGCCGACGAGCCGCTGCGGCACCTGCTCGCCGACCGGCGGGCGCTGGAGAGCCACCCGTCGGAGTCGCTGTGGGTGCGGCTGGTCGACGTCGACCGCGCGCTGGCCGCCCGCCGCTATCCCGCGCCGATCGACCTGGTGCTCGAGGTGCGCGACGACGTCTGCCCGTGGAACGCCGGCCGGTGGCACCTGGCCGGCCACCCGGCGGGCGGCTACTGCGGGCGCACCGACCGCGACCCCGACCTCGTGCTCGACGCCGAGGCGCTGGCCGCGGTCTACCTGGGCGGCGTCTCGCTGGCCACGCTGCACGGCGCCGGCCGGGTCACCGAGGTGAGCCCGGGCGCGGTCACCCTCGCGGCGACCGCCTTCCGCTGGCCGGTCACCCCCTGGTGCCCGGACGACTTCTAGCTCCCCAGCCCGTCGAGGAAGGCGATCAGCAGCCGGTTCACCGTGTCCGGCGCCTCCATCTGCAGGAAGTGCCCCACCCCGGGGACGACCTCGACCCCGACCAGGCCGGGCACCTCCGGCCGCATCCGGTCGATCGAGTCGGCGCCCAGCATGATCTGCACGGGGTCGCGCTCCCCGGTCAGGAACAGGGTCGGCACGGTGACCGGCTCGTCGGGGCGGGCCTGCTTCTCCCGCCAGACGGCGTCGAAGGCGCGGTACCAGTTGAGCCCGCCGGTGAAGCCGGTGCGGGTGAAGGTGTCCACGTAGACGGCGAACTCCGCCGCCGACAGCCACGGCCACGGCAGCGGCGGCGCCGGGGGCAGCACGTCGAGGTAGCCGCGGCCCTCGCTGGGGTTGAGGAAGACGTCGAGGTAGCGCCCGGCGCCGCTGAGCGCCCAGAGGACGCGGGCCAGGAACCCGGCCGGGTCACCCGCCAGCTCCCGGTCGGCCACGCCCGGCGTCTGGAAGTAGTGCATGTGCAGGAAGTGCCGCTCGGCGACCGCCCGGAAGCCCTCGCTCGGCAACGAGGGCGAGGTGCGCTGCCGCGGCACGCTCAGCGGCGCCAGCCCGCGCACCCGGCCCGGCGCCCACTGCGGGAGGTCCCAGGCGAGGGTGGCACCGAAGTCGTGGCCGACGAAGACGGCCTGCTCGACGTCCAGGGCGTCGAGCAGGCCGACCAGGTCACCGGCGGTGCGGGTCCGGTCGTAGGCGGCGGGGTCGGCCGGGGCGTCGCTGCCGCCGTAGCCCCGCATGTCGGGGGCGATCGCCCGGTAGCCGGCCGCGGCGAGCGCCGGCAGCTGGTGGCGCCAGCTGTAGGCCAGCCCGGGGAAGCCGTGGCAGAGCACCACGGCCGGCCCCTCGCCCTGCTCGAGCACGCGGAGCCGGATGTCGCCGACGTCCACCAGCCGCTCGGTGGCGCCGGGCACCTGCCCGGTCGACTGCTCCTGGACGTCCATCGGCTCGGGCTCCCGTCGTCGGCGTGTGAGGTGCACCACCCTCGTGCAGCGCACCTCCCGCCGGCACCGGTCGTCCCGGTGGGTGGGCGGCCTCAGCCGGCGTCGATCTCCGAGTGCGTGGGCAGGCCGCCGGCCGGGCGGTGCCGGTCGCGCTCGTAGTCGGCGATCAGGCCGATCCGGCGCACGTGCCGCTCGTCCTCGCTGAACGGGGTGGCGAGGAAGTGCAGCACCAGCTCGGTGGCCTCCTCCACGCTGTGCTGGCGGGCGCCGATGGCCACGACGTTGGCGTCGTTGTGCTGGCGGGCGAGCTCGGCGGTCGAGCGGTTCCACACCAGCGCCGCCCGGACGCCGGGCACCTTGTTCGCCGCGATCTGCTCCCCGTTGCCCGAGCCGCCGATGACGACGCCGAGGCTGCCCGGCTCCACGACGGTGCGCTCGCCGACGGCGAAGCAGAACGGCGGGTAGTCGTCCTGGGCGTCGTACTCGAACGCCCCGCAGTCGACGGGCTCGTGCCCGGCCTCGGTGAGCGCCTGCTTGAGGTGCTCCTTGAACTCCAGCCCGGCGTGGTCGGTGCCGACGAAGACGCGCATGGGGTCGAGTCTGTCAGGCTCGCTCCGTGGCGGTGCTGGGCGTCGACGGGTGGCGCGGCCAGTGGGTCGGCGCGCTCCTGGACGGCCGGTCGGTCACGCTGCTGGCGCTGCCCGACGCCGCCGCCGTCCTCGCCGTGCCGGGGGTCGAGGTGCTCGGCATCGACATGCCGATCGGGCTGTCGGAGGACGGCGTCCGCGTCTGCGACACCGCGGCGCGGGACGAGCTGCGCGGCCGCGGCGCCGCCGGCTCGGTGTTCCCCGCCCCGGTGCGCGCCGTCCTCGGCGCGACCGACTACGCCGACGCCCGCCGGCGCTCGGTCGCGGCGACCGGCGGGCGGTCGCTGTCGGCGCAGACGTTCGCGCTGGTGCGCTCGATCCGGGACGTCGACGACGCGCTGGGCGACCCGCCCGACCCGCGGGTGCACGAGGTGCACCCCGAGCTGGCCTTCCGGGAGCTGGACGACCGCGTGCGCGACCCCAAGGCGAGCGCCCGCGGCCTGGCCCAGCGGCTGCGCGCCCTCACCGCGGTCGCAGACGTGCTCGACGCGCTCGCCGCCGCGCCGTCCCGGCTGCCGGTGGTCGACGCGCTCGACGCCTGCGCCGCCGCCTGGTCGGCCCGGCGGATCGCCGAGGGGACGGCGTGCTCGGTCGGGGACGGCGGGGTCGACGCGCGGCGTCGTCCGATGCGCATCTCCTGGTGACGGCCACGGTTCGTGCACGAACCGTCGTCCCGCTGCCCCCGACGCCCCGGTTCGTGCACGAACCGTGCCCGCGTCTCACGTCAGGCGGCGGACCACCGGCAGCGGCAGCACCCGCAGCAGCGCCGACACCGGCCGCCACGGCCACTCGGGCACGTAGGCGCGCACCGGCTCCCGCTCGATCGCGGCGGTGAGCGCGTCGACCCCGGTGTCGAGGTCGACGGTGAACGGGCCGCGCCGGCCGACGTTGAAGTCGGTCGCGATGTAGCCCGGCAGCACGGTGGTGACCCGGATGCCGGTGCCGAGCAGGTCGGCGCGGATGCCCTCGGCCAGGGAGTTCAGCGCGGCCTTGCTGGCGCCGTAGGCGGTGCGGGTGCCGTGCATGCCGCGGATCGAGGCGACCGAGGAGATCAGCACGAGGTGGCCGGAGCCCTGCGCGCGGAACAGCTCGACGGCCGCCTCGCACTGGGCGTGGGTGCCCAGCACGTTGGTGTGCAGCACGGTGCGGTTGGCCCGCGCGTGCCCGGTGCCGACCGAGCCGCCGAGCCCGAAGCCGGCGTTGGCGACGAACCGGTCGAGGCCGCCCAGCTCGGCGGCGAGCGCGGGCACCACTTCGGCGACGGCGTCGGCGTCGTCCACGTCGAGGGCGGCGGTGACCACCCGGATGCCGGGGTGCGCGGCGAGCAGCTCGTCGCGGAGGGCGTCGAGCCGGTCCAGCCGGCGGGCGGCGAGGGCGAGGTCGCGGCCGCGCGCGGCGAAGCGGCGGGCCATGCCCTCGCCCAGGCCGGAGCTGGCGCCGGTGATCAGGATGCGCTGGCGGATCGGTCGCGGCATGCGGCCAGCATGGACCGGAGTGCGGGAGGCGAGGAAACCTCGCCTCCCGCACTCCGTCACCTGCGCGTCAGCTCGAGGGTGTCGGCCGGCACCGAGGACATGTCCGGGCCGGACGTGCGGGTGCGCTTGAGCTCCCAGAAGTCGGGCAGGTTGGCCAGCAGGACCGCGCCGTCGAAGGCCTTGCCGGCCTCCTCGCCCGTGGGCACCTTGCTGATGACCGGGCCGAAGAAGGCGACGCCGTCGATGTGCATGACCGGGGTGCCGACGTCCTCGCCGACCGGGTCCATGCCGGCGTGGTGGCTCTTCTCCAGCGCCTCGTCGTACTCGGTGGAGCCGGCGGCCTCGGCCAGCTCGGCGGGCAGGCCGACCCGCTCGAGCGCCGGGGCGACGATGTCCTCGAGCTCGACGCCCTCGTGGTGGCGCAGCGTGCCCATGGCCGTGTAGAGGTCGCCGAGCACCTCGTCGCCGTGCTGCTGGGCAGCCGCGATCGCGACGCGGACCGGGCCGATGGCCTTGGTCATCATCTCGCGGTACTCCTCCGGCAGGTCGCGCCCGCGGTTGAGCACCGCCAGCGACATGACGTGCCAGTGCAGGTCGATGTCACGCACCTTCGCCGCCTCCAGGACCCAGCGGCTGGTGAGCCAGGCCCACGGGCACAGCGGGTCGAACCAGAAGTCCACGCGCGCCTTCACCGGCGCGCTCTGCACTGCCTCGGTCATCCGTCGGTCTCCTCGTGCTCGGATCCGGCGCGTCGCGCGCCGGTACGTCCTGTTCGGCTGCCAAGTCCCTGATCGGCTCCGGGATTCCCGTCGTCCCCGGGACGCCGCGAGTGGTGTCGCTCCCCCGTGGGAAGCTCCCGGACGTGGCTGTACCCAACCTGACCCGCGACGACGCCGCTGCCCGCGCCCGGCTGCTGGCCGTCTCCGGCTACGACCTCCAGTTCGACCTCACCGACGGCGCCGGCCACCCGGGGGTGGGCACCTTCCGGTCGACGACCACCGTCGAGTTCACCTGCCGCGAGCCCGGGGCCGGCACCTTCATCGACCTCGTGGCCGAGACGGTGCGCTCGGCGACGCTCAACGGCGTGGAGCTCGACGTCTCCACCTACACCGAGGAGGGCGGCCTGCCGCTGCCCGGCCTGGCCGAGCGCAACACCCTCGTGGTCGACGCCGACTGCCGGTACAGCAACACCGGCGAGGGCCTGCACCGCTTCGAGGACCCGGAGGACGGCCAGGTCTACCTCTACACGCACTTCGAGCCGGCCGAGGCCAAGCGGGTCTTCGCCTGCTTCGACCAGCCCGACCTCAAGGGCACCTACACCGTCCACGTCATCGCGCCGTTCGACTGGCAGGTCGTCTCCAACACCGGCGGGCGCACCATCGAGGCCGGCCCGGCCGGGTCGCAGCTGGTGCACTTCGAGCCGACCAAGCGGCTGTCGACCTACCTGCTCGCGCTGATCGCCGGGCCCTACGCCCGGGTCACCGACTCCCACGACGGCATCCCGCTGGGGCTGTACTGCCGCGCCTCGCTGGCCGAGCACCTCGACCCCGACGAGCTGTTCGAGGTCACCAAGCAGGGCTTCGACTTCTACCACCGGGTGTTCGACTACCCGTACCCGTTCGACAAGTACGACCAGCTGTTCGTGCCGGAGTTCAACGCCGGGGCCATGGAGAACGCCGGGGCGGTCACGTTCCTGGAGGACTACGTCTTCCGGTCCAAGACCAGCCGGGCGCGCTACGAGCGGCGCGCGGAGACGATCCTGCACGAGCTCGCGCACATGTGGTTCGGCGACCTGGTGACCATGCGCTGGTGGGACGACCTGTGGCTCAACGAGTCCTTCGCCACCTACATCAGCACGCTGTGCCAGGCCGAGGCGACGCAGTACACGACCGCCTGGACGACGTTCGCCAACACCGAGAAGGCCTGGGCCTACGCGCAGGACCAGCTGCCCTCCACCCACCCGATCGCCGCCGACATGGTCGACGTCGCCGCGGTCGAGGTGAACTTCGACGGCATCACCTACGCCAAGGGCGCCTCGGTGCTCAAGCAGCTGGTCGCCTACGTCGGCCGCGACGAGTTCCTGGCCGGCATCCGGCGGTACTTCCGCAAGCACGAGTTCGGCAACACCACGCTGGCCGACCTGCTCGACCCCCTGTCGGAGGCCACCGGCCGGGACCTCTCGCAGTGGTCGGAGCAGTGGCTGCAGACCAGCCAGGTCAACACCCTGCGCCCGGTGTACGAGCTGACCGACGACGGCCGGTACGCGAGCTTCGCCATCGAGCAGACCGCGGTGCCCGAGCACCCGGTGCTGCGCCGCCACCGGCTGGCCGTCGGCCTGTACGGCACCGGCCCCGGCGGGCTGACCCGCACCTCGCGGGTGGAGCTGGACGTCGACGGCGCCCGCACCGAGGTGACCGAGCTGCTCGGGCACCCGGCCGCGGACCTCGTGCTGGTCAACGACGACGACCTCACCTACGCCAAGCTGCGGCTGGACGACCGCTCGCTGGCCACGCTGCGGACGGCGATCGGCACGATGCCCGACTCGCTGGCCCGCGCGCTGTGCTGGTCGGCGGCGTGGGACATGACCCGCGACGCCGAGCTGCCCGCCCGCGAGTGGGTGCAGCTGGTGCTGGCCGGCATCGACGCCGAGAGCGAGATCAGCGTGGTGCAGTCGCTGCTGGCCCGCGTGCAGAGCGCGCTGGCCTCCTACGCCGACCCGCGCTGGGCCGACGTCGGGTGGGCGGCGCTGGCCGACAAGGCGCTCACCGCGCTGCGCGCCGCGGCCCCGGGCAGCGACGAGCAGCTGCAGTGGTCGCGCACGCTGGCCGCGGCCGCCCGCACCGAGGAGCACGCCGCCGTGCTGCGCGGCCTGCTGGACGGGTCGGAGGTCATCGAGGGCCTGGCCGTCGACGCCGACGCCCGCTGGGCGTTCCTCAACGGGCTGGTCGCGATCGGCGCGGCCGGCGACGCCGAGATCGACGCCGAGGCCGAGCGCGACGCGACGGCCACCGGCGTGCGGCGGGCGGCCACCGCTCGGGCGCTGCGCCCGACGGCGGAGGCCAAGGAGGACACCTGGCGGCGGGCGTTCACCGACGACAGCATCCCCAACGCCGTGCACGAGGCGATGCTCGCCGGGTTCTGGCACCCCGCGCAGCGGGAGCTGACGGCCGGCTACGTCGAGCGGTACTTCGCCGACATCCGCCCGCTGTGGGACCGCCGTCCCGGCGAGATCGCCAAGAACGCCGTCCAGTACCTGTTCCCGCCGGTGGTCGAGCTGCGCACCGTGCGGGCCGCCGACGAGTGGCTGGCCGGCGCCGAGCACCCCGCGCCGCTGCGGCGGCTGGTGGCCGAGGGCCGCGACGGCATCGCCCGGGCGCTGCGGGCCCGCGAGCGCGACGCCGCCGAGCAGGGCTGAGAACGCGGCAGAGCCCGGCCGGACCTGACGGTCCGGCCGGGCTCTGTCGTGGCGTCCACGGCCCCGTCCAGAGGCTCGTCCCGAGCGTGCGAGGGACGAGGAGGACGGGGTCCTCAGTGGGTGCGCAGGCCCCGCGGGTGGCCGGCCTGGTCGGACATCTGGCGCAGCCCGTTGACGATCCCGCCGACGAGGTCGCCGGCGGCGAAGGAGTTCGTCATCGACAGCACGGCCAGCGCGCAGGCGCGGTCGGGCAGCCGGCGCGAGGCCGCGGAGCCGGTGACGACCTCCACGACCCGCTGCCCCGGCGAGACGGCGACCAGCACCGACTCCGCCGGGTTGCCCCCGGAGGTCGCGTGCAGGTCCTCCGCGCGGTTGCGGGTGCGCGGGCCGAGGTCGCCGATGTAGAGCGTGAAGCGCAGGCCGGTCTCGCGCGAGGACATCGTCAGCGCCTCGTCGAGGCGGGCGAGCTCCTGGTACGTGAAGATCGCGTCCGGCCGGCCCTCCTCGTGGCGGGTCGGAGCGGTCTCGCTGGTCGCCGTGTCGTGCGGCTCGGCCTGCAGGACGCGGGTCATCGCCGGCCTCCGGGAGTGGGGTGGGTGGGGATCGGGGCGGTCATCGGGTCACCAGGTCCCGCGGGCGCCGCCGAGCGGGCCGGCCTTGACCGGGGCGTGCCCCGCGGCGCTGGCGCCGTGGCTCCGGGCGGACGAGCCGTGGCCGGACTCGATGGCGTGGGGCTCGCCGTAGACCGACGACCCGATCGCCTGGGTGTCGGCACCGTGGTGGGCCGGCTCCTCGCGCACGGGGTGCGGCTCGTACCAGACCGGCGGGAAGTCCCACGGCTGGCCGGACTTGTAGCGGACCCGCTTCTCCCGCCCGGGCACCAGCGTGAGCAGGGCCAGCAGGAGGAAGACAGCCAGCGGGATGCCCACGAAGACGAGGATGGTCTCGACGACGCTCACGGTCCCCGACCCTACCGGCTGGGGCCGCTCAACCCGCGACGGCGTCCCACCCCGGCGGGTGTCGGTGCGCCCACGGCCGGGCCTGCTCCAGCTGGGCCGACAGGGCCAGCAGCGTCGCCTCGTCGGTGGGGCGCCCCACGAGCATGGTGCCGACCGGCAGCCCGTCCGGCGTCCACCACAGCGGCACGCTGACCGCCGGCTGGCCCGTGACGTTGTAGACCGCGGTGTAGGCGGCGTAGCGCTTCTGCCGCTCGAAGTCCGGCGCGCCGGCCCCGTCGGCGCCGAACCAGTCCAGCGGCCGCGGGGTCATCGAGCACACCGGCGACAGCAGGACGTCGTAGCGCGCGGTGGCCCGCACCCAGCGCCGGGCGAACAGCCGCAGCGCGGTCAGCGCCTCCATGGCGTCGCGGGCCGACAGCGCCAGCCCGCGGTCGCGCAGCTCCCGGGTCAGCGGCTGCAGGTCGCCGACGCGGTCCGGCGGTACCGGCAGCATCGTGGCCGACAGCGTCCACGACCGCTCGAAGGCGGCGACCACCTCGGGCGTGAGGGGCGGGCGCGGCAGGTCCTCCACGTCGTGGCCCAGGTCGGCCAGCAGCTGCGAGGCGTCCTCGAAGGCGGCGCGGACGTCGTCGTCCACCCGCGCACCGGGCATGCCCGACTCCAGGTAGCGGCCGATCCGCAGCCGGCCGACCGGCCGGTCGGCGTAGCCGAGGAAGGTCTCCCCCGGCGAGGGCGGCGGCGCCCAGGACGCGTCGCCGACGTCGGGGCCGGCCATGGCGTCGAGCATCGCGGCCGCGTCGCGGACGGTGCGGGCGAGCGGGCCGTTGGTGCCCAGGCCCGTGACGTCCACGCCGAGCGGGGCGTTGGTGATCCGGCCCCGGCTGGGCTTGATGCCGAACAGCCCGTTGATGCCGGCGGGGATGCGGATCGAGCCGCCGCCGTCGCTGCCCTGCGCGAACGGCACCAGCCCCGCGGCCACGGCGACCGCCGCGCCGCCGCTCGAGCCGCCGCCGGAGCGCGTGGGGTCCCACGGGCAGCGGGCCGGGCCGGCCAGCTCGTTGTCGGTGTAGCAGGGGAAGCCGAACTCGGGGGTGTTGGTCTTGCCGAGGCTGATCGTGCCGGCGGCGGCCAGCCGGGTGACCACGACGTCGTCCACCTCGGGCACGAAGTCGGCGAACACCGGGGAGCCGAAGGTGGTGCGCACGCCGGCGGTGTTGTTGAGGTCCTTGACCGCCGTCGGGACGCCGAGCAGCGGGGGCAGCTCCCCGCCGCGGCGCAGCAGCTCCTCGGCGGCCGTCGCCGCGTCCAGCGCCGGGACGGGCGTGACGGTGAGGAAGGCACCCAGCCCGCCGTCGAGGGCGTCGATGCGGGCGAGGGAGTGCTCGACGAGCTCGGTCGGGCTCACCTCGCCGGCACGGACGGCGGCGGCCTGCTCGAGCGCGCTGAGGTCGTGCAGCTGGGTCACGGACCCCGACGCTAGCGCCCGCGGGTAGACAGGGCCGGTGGAGCTGACCCGGGCCGCCGCGCAGGCGCGCGACGCCATCGATCCGCTGGCCGGGTTCCGCGGCCGGTTCGCCGGGGTGGACGACGGCGTCCTCTACCTCGACGGCAACTCGCTGGGCCGGATGCCGGTCGACACCCCGGCCGCCCTGGCGCGGGTGGCCGAGGAGCAGTGGGCCCGCGGGCTGGTGGGCTCGTGGTCGTCGTGGATCTCGCGGGCGGTCGAGGTCGGCGACCTCATCGGCACCGGCGTGCTCGGCGCCCGGCCCGGCGAGGTGCTGGTCTCGGACTCCACCTCGGTCGACCTCTACAAGCTGCTGGTCGCCGCCGTCGACGCCCGCCCGGACCGCGACGTCGTCGTGGTCAGCGCCGACGACTTCCCCACCGACCGCTACATCGCCGCCGGGGTCGCGCGGGCGCGCGGCCTGACGCTGCGGCAGGTGGCGGCCGACGTCGACGAGGGGCTGTCGCCCGACGCGCTGGCCGCCGTCCTGGACGAGCGGGTCGCCGTCGTCGTCCTCTCGGCCGTCGCCTACCGCTCGGGCGCCCTGCCCGATCTGGCAGCGGTCACCCGGCTGGTGCACGACGCCGGCGCGCTCGTGCTGTGGGACCTCTCGCACGCGGCGGGCGCCGTGCCGGTCGAGCTGGCCGCGATCGGCGCCGACCTCGCCGTCGGGTGCACGTACAAGTACCTCAACGGCGGGCCGGGGGCGCCGGCGTTCCTCTACGTGCGCCGCGACCTGCAGGAGCAGCTGCGCCAGCCGATCTGGGGCTGGTTCGGCCAGCGCGACCAGTTCGCGATGGGTCCGGACTACGACCCGGTGCCCGGAATCGAGCGCTTCGCCGTCGGGACGCCGCCGGTGCTGGCGATGGCCGCGGTGGAGGTCGGCGCCGCGCTCGTGGCCGAGGCGGGGATCGACCGGCTGGCGGGGAAGGGCCGGGAGCTGACCGCGCTGCTGGTCGCGCTCGCCGACGCCTGGCTGGCGCCGTCCGGGGTGCGGCTGGCGTCCCCGCGGGATCCGGCGCGGCGCGGCGCGCACGTGAGCCTGACCCATCCGCAGGCCTGGCAGCTGACGCAGGCGCTGGTCGAGCGCGGCGTCGTCCCCGACCACCGCACGCCCCACCGGGTGCGGCTGGGCCCGGCGCCGCTGTACACGCGGTTCGTCGACGTCTGGGACGCGATGGACCGCTTCCGGCAGGTGCTGGCCGACGGCGCGCACGAGGCCTACCCCGCCGAACCCGCGCGGGTGACCTAGCCTTTCGCGCGCGAACGGCGGCTCAGCTGGGCTCGGGGGCGCCGATCGGGTTGCCGGTCGGCCAGTCCCCCGCGACGACGACCGCCCGCCGCACCGGCAGCAGCAGCTCGGCGAGGCGATCGCAGCCGGGATCGCCGAGCGCCCGCCACGGGCCCAGCGCCAGGCGGTCGGTGTCGGCCTCGATCGCGGCCACCATGGCCAGGCCCTCGCTGGTGAGCTCGCCGCCGTCCAGCCAGCCACGGCCGGCGAGCTCCGCCGCGGCGGCGTCCCACTCGTCCTCGGTCCAGCCGCGGGCCCTGAGCAGCCAGTCGCGGCTGGTGCGGCCGGCCGCGGCGGCGAGGACATGCGCGCCGAGCCCGGAGACCTCGCGCTGCAGCAGCGCCACGTTGTGCCCGTCGCCGCGGTGCTCGCGCAGCGTGGTGAGCGCCTGCCACAGCACCAGGTGCGGCTCGCCGGGGACCGCCAGCGCGGTGTTGGCGGCGGCCAGGGGCCGGCCGGCGACGTCCACGGCAGCCGCCGCCCTCGCGGCCAGCTCCATCGCCTCGACGGCGTCGTCGGAGGTCGGCCACTCGTCGCCCAGCACGCGGCGGACGGCGGCGTCCACCCCCGCCAGCCGGGCCTCCAGCGCGGCGGCCGGCGTCACCGACTCCCACACCGCGGGCACCCGCCGGGCCACGAAGCCCGGGGCGAAGTTGTAGAAGGTCGCGGTGACGACCTCGGGGCCGACCGGCCCCAGCGGGGCGGCGCGCAGCGCGAAGTAGGTCGTCCAGAAGCCGCGCAGCCCGGCGGCCTCCCCCGCGGCCCGGCACTCGTCGGCGAAGTAGGTGAGCGCGTGGAACGGCTCGCCCAGCACCCACAGCCGCCGGGCCGTGCCGGAGGAGGTCACCGACGGCCCCCTTGCAGGGGCCGGCCGCGAGCCCGCGAGCGGTGGGGGGCGAGGAGGTCCTGCCTCATGCGGAGACGCTCTCGGGGATGCCCAGCCACTCCCGCCAGCGCGGGTCCACGGTGCGGTGCCCGAGCAGCCGCCAGGCCGCCCCGCTCGGCGTGCTCGGCGGGTGCGGCAGCTTCCAGCCCAGCTCGGCCAGCGACCGGTCGGCCTTGGTGTGGTTGCACCGCCGGCAGGCGGCCACCACGTTGTCCCAGGTGTGCGTGCCGCCGCGGCTGCGCGGCACGACGTGGTCGATGCTCGTGGCCGAGCTGCCGCAGTACACGCAGGTCTGCCCGTCGCGGGTGAACACCGCCCGCCGCGACAGCGGCACCTGCGCCGGGTAGGGCACCCGCACGTAGCGGGTCAGCCGCACCACCACGGGCACCGGCACGCTGACCGTCTCGGCGTGCACGACGTCGTTCGCGCTGTCGACCGAGACCGCCTTCTCGGCCAGCACGAGCACGATCGCCCGCCGGCTGGAGACCACGCACAGCGGCTCGTAGGTGGCGTTGAGCAGGAGGGTCGCCCCCGTCGTCCCGCGCCCGGCCGGGGGCAGGGCGGAGACCGGAACGGGGTCGCGGCGCGGACCCGGATGGCCCGCGGACGACGACCCGGACGCTGGACGCGGCACGGATCACCTCCGGACGCCCCGGACCGCCGGGTGCTGCACGACCCGCGGGCGCTCCCATTCTGGCCCGCCGAGGCGCCATCGCGCTGCATGGATGCGGCAGCGGACCGTACGGTGGCCCGGATGCGCTATCCCGAGGCACCGCGGCTGGACCTCGTCGAGGACCTGCACGGACATCCCGTCGCCGACCCCTACCGCTGGCTCGAGGACGCCGAGGACCCGCGCACCCGCGCGTGGACCGAGGCCCAGGACGCCCTGACCGCCGAGGCGCTGGCCGCCCTGCCGATGCGCGAGGCGTTCGCCGCGCGGCTCGGCGAGCTGGTGCACGCCGGCGCCGTCGGCGTGCCGGTCTGGCGGGCCGGACGGGCGTTCTCCACCCGTCGCGACCCCGGCCAGGAGCACGCGGTGCTGCGGGTGCGCGAGCCCGACGGCAGCGTCCGCGTGCTGGTCGACCCCACCGCGCTCGACCCGGCGGGCACCACCACGCTCGACGCCTGGTCGCCGTCCTGGGAGGGCGACCGGCTGGCCTACCAGCTGTCCACCGGCGGGGACGAGGAGTCGCGGCTCTACGTGCTCGACGTCGCCACCGGCGAGGTGGTCGACGGGCCGGTCGACCGCTGCCGCTACTCCCCCGTCGCCTGGCTGCCCGGCGGCGAGGAGCTGTTCTACGTGCGCCGCCTGGCCCCCGGCCAGGTGCCGGCCGGCGAGGAGCAGTACCACCGGCGGGTGTGGCGCCACCGCGTCGGCGCCGACCCCGACGGCGACGCCCTCGTCCACGGCGAGGGTCTGGATCCCACCAACTACTACGGCGTGCGCACCAGCGCCGACGGCCGCTGGCTGGTCGTGTCGGCCTCGGCCGGCACCGCCCCGCGCGACGACGTCTGGCTGGCCGACCTGCACGGGGACGGCGCGCTGCGCGAGCTCCAGGTCGGCGTGGACGCGCAGACCTCGGCGTGGGTGGCCCGCGACGGCCGGCTGTGGCTGCTCAGCGACCGCGACAGCCCCCGCTGGCGGCTCGCGGTCGCCGATCCGGCCGATCCGGGCACGTGGGCCCCGGAGGCCTGGCGCGACGTCGTCCCGGAGACCGGGGACGCCGTCCTCTCCGACCTCGCCCTGGTCGACGGTCCGGACGGCGACCTGCAGGTGCTCGCCGTCCACTCCGTGGACGCCACCGACCGGCTGTCGGTCTGGGCCGCCGACGGCTCCGGCCGGCTCGGCGAGGTCGAGGGTCCGGGCGCCGGCAGCATCTCCGGGGTCAGCGCGCCGCCCGAGGGCGGCACGTCGGCGTGGGTCGGCTACACCGACTACGCCACCCCGCCGTCGGTCCTGCGCTGGGACGCCGCCGTCCCCGACCGGCTGGAGCCCTGGGAGGCCGCGGACGTCGCCGGGGCGGTGCCCCCGGTGACCGTGGTCGAGGAGCACGCGACCTCCCGCGACGGGACGCCGGTGCACCTGTTCGTCATCAGCTCGGCCGGCCGCCCGGACACGCCGCGGCCGACCGTCCTCTACGGCTACGGCGGCTTCAACGTCGCGCTCACCCCGGCCTACTCGGCGCAGGCGCTGTCCTGGGTCGCCGCCGGCGGGGTGTGGGTGGTGGCCAACCTGCGCGGCGGGTCCGAGCACGGCGAGGAGTGGCACCGCGCGGGGATGCGCGAGCGCAAGCAGAACGTCTTCGACGACTTCGCGGCCGCCGGCGAGCACCTGGTCGCCCGGGGGTGGACGACGCCGGCGCAGCTGGCGGTCATGGGCGGCTCCAACGGCGGCCTGCTGGTCGGGGCGACGCTGACCCAGCGACCCGACCTCGCCGCCGCCGTCGTCTGCAGCGCCCCGCTGCTGGACATGGTCCGGTACGAGCGCTTCGGCCTGGGCCGCACCTGGAACGACGAGTACGGCACCGCCGAGGACCCGGTCGAGCTGGGCTGGCTGCTGGGCTACTCGCCGTACCACGCGGTGCGCGAGGGCACCGCCTACCCGGCGGTGCTGTTCACGACCTTCGAGTCCGACACCCGGGTCGACCCGCTGCACGCCCGCAAGCTCGCCGCGGCGCTGCAGCACGCCACCGGCGCGGAGGCGCCGGTGCTGCTGCGGCGGGAGGTCTCGGTGGGCCACGGCGCCCGCGCGGTGAGCCGCACCGTCGGGCTGGCCGCCGACCAGCTGGCCTTCCTGGCGGCGCACACGGGCCTCGGTGCAGAACGTCCCGCCACATCCGTCACACCTGGCTGACTCGGCAGGTGGGACCTGCGACCATGGCTGTGATGAGCGCTTCACCGTCCGTGTTCGCTGCTGCCGACCCGGCGCCCAGCGTCCCGAGCTGCGTCGACGACCCGTCCACCCTGTGTGCGCGGGTCTACGACCTGTTCGGCCTGGACTGGCTGGCGGCCAACGCCGACGCGCTGATCGCCAAGCCGGCGCGGATCCTGCTCGTCGTCGTCCTCGCCGTCGTGGTGCGGGCGATGCTGCACCGGTCGATCCGCCGGCTCACCGCGCGCACCGCCACGGGCGCGATGCCGACGATCCTGCGGCCGTGGCGCCACCGCGCCCGCCGGGCCGACCCGGACGGCGTCGAGACGATCGCCGCCCGCCGCACCCAGCGGGCCGAGGCGATCGGCTCGGTGCTGCGCAGCATCGCCTCGTTCGTCGTCTTCGGGATCGCCGTGGTGCTCGTGCTCGGCGAGCTCGGGGTGAACCTGGCACCGATCATCGCCAGCGCCGGCGTCATCGGCGTCGCGCTCGGCTTCGGCGCGCAGAACCTGGTCAAGGACTTCATCGCCGGGATCGGGATCATCCTCGAGGACCAGTACGGCGTCGGCGACGTCGTCGACCTGGGGGCGGCCAGCGGCACCGTCGAGGCCGTCGGCCTGCGGATCACCCGGCTGCGCGACGCCCACGGCGTGGTCTGGTACGCCCGCAACGGCGAGATCCTGCGCGTGGGCAACAAGAGCCAGGGCTACGCGCAGGTGGTCATCGACATGCCGGTCGCCCACGACACCGACCTCGACGCCTGCCGGACGGCGATGCAGGAGGTCGCCGACGCCATGTACGCCGACGAGGAGTGGTCGGCCGTGCTGCTCGCCGAGCCCGAGTCGCTGGGCGTCGAGCAGATCACCGCCGAGGGCGTGATCATGCGGCTGCAGGTGCGCACCACCAACGCCGACCAGTGGCGGGTGGCCCGCGAGCTGCGGCTGCGGCTCAAGGAGCGCTTCGCCACCGACGGCATCCGCACCCCGCTCCCGCTGCTGGGCGCCGGCGCCGGGGGCGGGGGCGGGGGGGGGGGCGCCTGTTCCTCGAGCGGGCGGGCGGGCGCGGGGGGGGGGGGGCGGTGGCGTTAGGGGTGGTGGTGTTGGTGGCCG
>NZ_JBJGZW010000021.1:0-77827 GCF_054050695.1 Blastococcus sp. SYSU D00820 | reverse complement strand
CCACCCCGCACAAGGGCACCCCGCACCCCCCCCCCCCCCCCCACCCCCCCCCCCCCCCCCCCCCCCCCCCCCCCCCCCCCCCCCCCCCCCCCCCCCCCCCCCCCCCCGGTCCGGGCACGGCGCGCCCGGTGCGGGCGGCGATCGCGTCGACCACCCGCTCGGGGGTCCCGCTGGCCGCCCGCCCCCTCAGGGCCATGTCGAGGTAGGTCACGGCGTTGAGGACGGTGGTGCCGGCCGCGCCCGCGGCCAGCCCCCGCGCGAGGGACCCGATCACCCGTGCAGCCTGCCCGGGCCGCCGGACCGGCGGCAACCCGGGCGGCGCACGTCCGGCCTGCTCAGCGGGGCTGCGCGAGCACCGCGTCGACCTCGATGGTCACCAGCCGGCCGACGAGCACCCGCGGGGCCCGGATGCCGACCGCGGTGCGGTCCAGCTGTGCCGTCGCGCGGATCCGCAGCACGCCGTCCGCGAGCTCGGGTCGCCCGGTGACGGCCAGCGGCGCGGACTCCCCGCGCAGCCGCAGCGTGCCCACCGCCGTCCAGGCACCGTCCTCCTCCGCGCGGAAGCGGTCGGCCGACCAGCTCATGACCGGGTGCCGGTCGATGTCGAGGAAGCGGGGTGCGCGCAGGTCGGCGTCCCGCCGGGCGATGCCGGTGTCGATGGTGCCGAGGTCGAACTCGGCCCGGGCCGACACCGGGGCGCCCGTCGGCGCGACCTCGACCTCGCCCCAGACGACGGCGACCGAGCCGTGCACCGGCCGCCCCAGGTTGCCGACGGTGAAGGTCACCCGCGTGCGGCTGTCCGAGACGCTCCAGCGTCCCGCGACGGGCGCCGGGCGCAGTCCGGCGGTCACGACCGCGCCTCCACCGGCAGCCGGGCGAGCAGCACGCGCCCGGTCCGGATGCGGTCCGGTCCGCGCAGCAGCGCGGGGTCCTCGCCGGGCAGCAGCTCGGTGGCGCCGATGGCCTCCCGCACCCGCTCGTGGGTGCCGGGGTCGACGGCGAGGCCGACGACGACGAACCGGTCGTCGGCGGAGCGGAGCACCAGGGAGGCCACCACCCCCTCGATGGACCGGACGGCCGGCCAGATGCGCTCGCGGTTGCTGCGCTCGACGGCCGCCGCGGCCGCGGGATCGCCGTCGCCGTTGAGCCAGACCAGCTGGGCGTGCGTCGCCGGCCGGCCGGCCGCGGGGCCGGTCATGACGTCGGTGACGGCGTAGATCCGGCCGCCGGCGGCGCCGGCCGCGTCACGGTCGGGCCAGAGCGCGACCAGCGTGCCCTCGCTGCCGTCGTCGTCGGCCACGGCGACCGCGCCGTCGGGCTGCCCGCCGACGACGGCGAGGGGATCGCCGTCCCCGACGGCGGGGACGGGGTGCAGGGTGGCGTACACGGGGATCTCCTCCCTCGGGCCGGCGGCTCCGGCCCGCACGGACGACGATCCGGCCGGCGCGCGCCCCGGACATCCGTGCTCCCACGCAGAGCCACCACGCAGATCCAGCACGCAGACCGGTACGCAGACGCGGCCGGCCCCGGGATACTCCGGCCCGTGGCGACCGCATCCCCGGGAGCCGACTCCGGCCCCTTCGTCGGCCGGGCCGCCGAGCTCGCCGGGCTGAGCGCAGCGCGGGCCGCGGCGCGGGCCGGGGCCGGGGCGCTGGTGCTCGTCTCCGGGCCGCCCGGCATCGGCAAGACCCGCACGGTCGAGGAGGCCACCACCGGCGCCGCCGTCCTGTGGGGCCGCTGCGTGGACGACCCGGGCGCCCCTCCCCTCTGGCCGTGGCGGCAGGTGGTGCGCCGCCGTCCGGAGGTGGCGGCCGCGGTCGCCGGTGCCCTCGCCGAGGTGGACCTCCGGGCAGGTGACCCGGAGGCCGCGCGGTTCCGGGTGGTCGACACCGCGACCGAGGCGCTGCTGGCCGCGGCCGGGCCGGAGGGCCTGGTCGTCGTCCTCGAGGACCTGCACTGGGCCGACGACACGTCGCTGCGGCTGCTGCGGCACCTGGCCGGCGAGCTGCCCCGCTCCCGGTTGCTGGTCGTGGGCACGCACCGCGACCCGCCGGCCGGGAGCCCGCTGGAGCGCGCCCTGCCCGAGCTGCTGCGCCGTCCGGCGGCCCGCGCCCTGCCCCTGGGCCCGCTCGGGGAGGACGACGTCGTCGCCTACCTGCGCGGCACCGCGCGCGAGCCGGCGACGGCGTCGCGGCTGCACCGCCGCAGCGGCGGCAACCCGCTGTACCTGCGGGCGCTCACCCGGCTGGCCCCGAGCGAGGAGGCCGGCCCGGAGCTGCGCCACCTGGTGCGCACGTCGCTGGCCGCACTGGCGCCGGGCACGCTGACGCTGCTGGAGGCGGCGGCGGTCCTCGGCGAGGAGGTCGACGCCGAGCTGCTGGCCGACGTCACCGGCCGGCCGGCGGCCGACGTGGCGGCCGCCCTGGACGACGCCGTCCGCGCCGGGGTGCTCAGCACCGTCCCCGACCTGCCCGGGCGGCGCCGGTTCCTGCACGCCGTCGTGCGCGACGTCGTCTCCGCCGACCTGCCGCCCAGCCTCCGGGAGGACCTGCACCGGCGGGCGGCGCGGGCGCTGGAGCTCCGCGCCCCGGACGACGGCGCGCTCGCCGGGCCGGTCGCCGGCCACTGGCTGCGCGCGGCCCGCACCCCCGAGGAGTGGCGTACCGCGGCCGGCTGGGCCCGGCGGGCGGCGGCCGCGGCCACCCGGGCGCTGGCCTTCGACGAGGCCGCCCGGTTCCTCGAGGCCGCCCGGGACGCCGCCGACCGCGCCGCGCCCGGCGAGGAGGAGCGCGCGGAGCTGCTGCTGGAGCTGGCCACGGCGCGGTACCGGGCCGGCCGCTTCGCCGAGAGCCTCGACGCCGCCGCCGCGGCGTCGGACGCGGCCGCCGCCTGCGGGCGCGACGACCTCGTCGCCGCCGCGGCCCTCGTGGTGCAGGACGTGGCCGCGCCCGGCTTCCCCCCGGCCCTGCTCCGGCTCGCCGAGCGGGCCCTCGCCGGCCCGACCGCGGGCACCGATCCCGCCCTGCGCGCCCGGCTGCTCGCGCAGAGCGCCTCCGTGCTCGCCGACGCCGGCCGCACCGGCGCAGCGGCGGAGCGGGCCGGCGAGGCGCTGGCCCTCGCCGAGGCCTGCGGCGACCCGGCCGCGGTCCTCGACGCGGTCCGGGCGCGGGTCAAGGCAGCGCCGGCCGCGCTGCCGGTGTCCGAGCGGCTGCGGCTGGGACTGCTCGCCGTCGACCACGCCGCCACCACCGGCCGGCCCCTGGTCGAGCTGTGGGGTGCCAAGTGGCGGATCGACGCCGCCCTCGAGGTGGGCGACACCGCCCTCGCCGAGGAGGAACTGGACCGGGTCTCCGCGCTGGCCCGGCGCACCCGGCTGCCGCTGGTGCGCTGGCACGACCTGCGGCTGCGGGCCTCCCTCGCCGCGCTGACCGGCCGGTTCGCCGAGGCTCACGCCCTCGACGAGCGCGCCCGGGAGATCGCGCTCACCGAGCTGACCCAGGACGTCTCCGCCGTCGGCATGTCCGGTGCCTTCGCCTTCCAGCACGCCCAGGTCATCGGCGACCACACGGCCTGGGACGACGCGGTGCTCGCCGCCCTCGCGCGGGCCGACGACGTGCCGATCGTGCTGGTCAGCCGGGCCGTGGTGCTGCTGGTCCGGGAGGGCGCGGAGGCGGCCCGGCCAGCGTGGGAGCGGCTGCGGCGGCGGCTGGCCGACGACGACTTCACCAGCGCGTCCGGCGTCGACGTCAACCTGGTGCCGCTGGTGGAGGCGTTCGCCGACGCCGAGGCCGCGCGCGTCCTGGCCGCGCAGATCGCCGCCCACCCGTACGCCGTCGTCGGCGCCGGCGTCTACTGCTCGGGGTCCACCGCAGCCCTGCTCGGGCGGCTGGCGGTGGTACGCGGCCGGCTCGACGAGGCCATCGGGCACTTCGAGGAGGCACTGGAGATCGACACCGGCACCGGGGCGGTGCCGGCCACCGTGCACGACCGCACCGGGCTGGCGGGTGCGCTGCTGGACCGCGGGCGCGCCGCGGACCTGCCGCGGGCGCTCGACCTCGCCCGCGCGGCCGCCCGGGACGCGCGGCGGCTGGGGATGCCCGGGCTCCTGCGCACCGCCGACGAGCTGGTCCGGCGGGCCACGGCGGCACGGTCCGCGGCCGATCCCCTCACCCCGCGCGAGCGGGAGATCGCCGCGCTGGTGGCCGCGGCCCGCACCAACCGGCAGATCGCCGAGGCGCTGGTCGTGTCCGAGCGCACCGTGGAGAGCCACGTGCGCAACATCCTGGGCAAGCTCGGCGCCGCCAACCGCACGGAGCTGGCCGCGCGGGTGCGCACCGGCGGCTAGAGCAGCGCCTCGAGCGCGTGCTGGGCGTCGCGGATGCAGGCCGGCACGCCCACCCCGCGGAAGGCCGCGCCGGCGATCGCCAGGCCCGGCACCTCGCTGACCGCGGCGCGCACGGCGTCCACCCGCGACTGGTGGCCGACCAGGTACTGCGGCAGGCCGCCGCCCCACCGGACGACGGTCGTCTGCACCGGCTGCGGCCGCGCCAGCCCGAGCAGGTCGGCGACGTCGGCGACCACCGCGGCGGCGAGGTCGTCGTCGGCGCGCTGCAGCTCGGCCTCGTCGCCGTAGCGGCCGACCGACGAGCGCACCAGCAGGTGCTCGCCGGACGCCAGGTGCGGCCACTTCGCCGAGGAGACGGTGACGCCCTTGACCAGCCGGCCGGTGACCGGCGGGATCAGCAGGCCGGAGCCGGCGTCGACGTCCTGGGCCGGGAAGGCCATCGCGACCACGGCCATCGACGCGTACGGGATGCCCTGCAGCGGCTCGACCGCGGCGGGCGCCACCTCGCCGAGCAGCCGGGCGGCCTTGCCGGCGGGGGCGGTGACCAGGACGGCGTCGGCGGTCAGCAGCTCGGGGGCGGCGGCCGGGCCGATCGACAGCTCGAAGCCGGCGCCGGTGCGCCGCAGCGCGTGCGCGGGGGTGCGCAGCCGGACGTCGGCGCGGGCCGCCGCCACCAGGGCCGCCGGCAGGGAGCCGATGCCGTCGGTGACGGTGGCGAACACCGGGCCGTCGGCGTCGCCGCGGCTGCGGATGCCGGCGTCCCGGGCCGCGGCGGCCGCGGCCAGCACCGAGCCGGCGGTGGGCAGGTGCGCGGCCAGGGCCGGCATCGTCGCGACCAGCGACAGCTCGTCGGCGCGGCCGGCGTAGACGCCGCCCAGCAGCGGCTCGACCAGGCGGTCGACCACCTCGTCGCCGAGCCGCTGGCGCAGCAGCCCGCCGACGGGGGCGTCGCCGGAGAACGCCAGCGGCGGGAGGTCGGCCTCGGCCCGCACCCGCGCGACGCCGTCCGGGGTGAGGACGCCGTCCAGCCCGTCGGCCGAGGCCGGCACGCCCAGCACGGTGCCGGCGGGCAGCGGGTGCCGCCCGTCGGGGAGGACGACGGAGGCGCGGGTGGTGGCCGGGGCGACCAGCCGGTCGCCGAGCCCGAGCGCCTCGACCAGCCGCACCGCCTCGGGCACCCGGGCCAGCATCGCCTCGGGCCCGGTGTCGTACCAGGTGCCGGCCAGCTCGACGCGGTGCAGCTTGCCGCCCACCCGGTCGCCGGCCTCGAGGACGACGATCTCGTCGTCCGGCCGCCGGCGCCGCCACTCGAAGGCCGCGGCCAGGCCGGTGATCCCCGCGCCGACGACGACCAGGCGGCGCGGGCTCATCGCGCGCTGAGCTCGTGCACCAGTTCGACGACCCGGGTCAGCACGTCGGGGTCGGTGTCGGGCAGGACGCCGTGGCCGAGGTTGAACACGTGCCCGCGGGCCGCGCGGCCCTGCTCGACCACGCGGCGCACCTCGCGCTCCACGGTCTCCCGGTCGGCCAGCAGCACGGCCGGGTCCAGGTTGCCCTGCAGCGACCGCTGCGGGCCGACCCGCCGGGCGGCCTCGTCCAGCGGCACCCGCCAGTCGACGCCGACGACGTCGGCCCCGGCGTCACCGATCAGCGGGAGCAGCTCACCGGTGCCCACGCCGAAGTGGATCCGCGGGACGTCGCGGTCGCCGAGGCCGTCGAAGACCGCCCGCGAGTGCGGGAGCACCCGCTCGGCGTAGTCGGCCGCCGAGAGCACGCCGGCCCAGGAGTCGAACAGCTGCACCGCCGAGGCACCGGCGTCGACCTGGGTGCGCAGGAAGGTGGCGGCCGAGACCGCGAGCCGGTCGAGCAGCCGGGTCCAGGCCTCGGGCTCGGCGTACATGAAGGCCTTGGTGCGCGCGTGCTCCTTGGAGGGGCCGCCCTCGATCAGGTAGGTGGCCAGGGTGAACGGCGCCCCGGCGAAGCCGATCAGCGGCGTGCCGCCGAGCTCGGCCACCAGGCGGCGCACCGCGGTGGCGAGGAACTCCAGCCGCTCGGGCTCGAGGTCGGGCAGCGCGTCGACGTCGGCGACGGTGCGCACGGGGTCGGCCACGACCGGCCCGATGCCCGGCTTGATCTCGATGTCGACCCCGGCCACGACCAGCGGCAGCACGATGTCGGAGAAGAGGATCGCGGCGTCCACGCCGTGCCGCCGGACCGGCTGCAGGGTGATCTCGGTGACCAGGTCGGGGTCCTGGCAGGCCGCCAGCATCGCCGTCCCGGCGCGCAGGGCGCGGTACTCGGGCAGCGACCGGCCGGCCTGGCGCATGAACCACACGGGCGTCCGGCCGACCGGCAGACCGCGGGCCGCGCGGACGAGGTCCGAGTCGGCGGGGGCAGGGGCGGAGCCGGCAGGAGCAGTCACGACCGTCGATCCTCCCAGACGCGGCGCGGCGCGTCGGGCGCACGGGGCGGCGCGCCGCCCTACCCTGCGAGCGTGGAGCCACGCAGCTCGGCCGCCCGTCTCGGGGACGGCGCCGGCACCGGGACCGGGGGCGAGCCCCCGGAGGCCTTCCGCGCCGCCCTGGCGGCGCTGGCGGGCCTGCGCGTGCGCCCCGAGATCGTCGTCGAGCCCATCCCGCCGCCGCAGCGGCTGGCGCCGTGGGCCTACGCGGTCGGCGCGCGGGTCGTCGATCCCGAGGGCGACGAGGACGACGAGGTGGGCACCGGCCGGTTCATCGTGCTGCACGACCCCGCCGGGCACGAGGCATGGCAGGGCACCACCCGCTGCGTGGGCTACCTCTCCGCCGAGACCGACGAGCACATGGTCGACGACGCGATGTTCTCCGAGGTCGCGTGGAGCTGGCTGACCGACGCGCTCACCGAGACCGGCGCGGCCTGGCACGCGCTCGGGGGCACGGTCACCCGCACCGCCTCCACCCGCTTCGGTGACCTGGCCGGCGTCGAGCACACCGTCGACGTCGAGATGCGCGCCTCCTGGACGGCGGAGGACACCGCCCTCGACCGCCACCTGGACGCCTGGCTGCAGGTACTCGGCAACGCCGCGGGCCTCCCCCCTCCGGGGGTGCACCTGCTGGGTCCCAGCGGACCCTCCGGCGGCGGGGGTCTCTAACATCGGTGGCCTGAGGGGCTCGATGCCCCCGCGTGCCGGGAGCACCCTTCCCAGCGCCTGCCCTCCGGCCGGGCGCTGCGTGCGGCCCCAGCCGGCCGACGACGACGAGACGGGCGAGAAGGTGGACGAGCGCTGAGCACCGAGCCGCTCCCAGCTCCCGAGGACGACCAGGCACCGCCGGCCACCCCGCTGCTGGCACCCCGCGACGGCCTCCCCCCGGTCATCGACACCTCCACCGCGCTGGTGGAGTACGCGCAGGCGCTGGCCGCCGGCAGCGGGCCGGTGGCCGTGGACGCCGAGCGGGCCTCCGGCTACCGCTACGGGCAGCGGGCCTACCTGGTGCAGCTGCGCCGCGCCGGCGCCGGCACCGGGCTGATCGACCCCGTGCCGCTGCCGGACCTGTCGGTCGTCCAGGAGGCGATCGCCGACGCCGAGTGGGTGCTGCACGCGGCCAACCAGGACCTTCCCTGCCTGGCCGAGATCGGCCTGGTGCCCCGGCGGGTCTTCGACACCGAGCTGGCCGCGCGGCTGGCCGGCCTGCCCCGGGTGGGGCTGGGCGCGGTGGTGGAGTCGCTGCTGGGCTGGTCGCTGCAGAAGGGCCACTCGGCCGCGGACTGGAGCACCCGGCCGCTGCCCGAGGAGTGGCTGGTCTACGCCGCCCTCGACGTCGAGGTGCTGGTCGACCTGCGCGACGCCCTCGCCGCGATCCTCGAGGAGCAGGGCAAGACCGAGTGGGCGCGGCAGGAGTTCGAGGCGATCCTGGCCGCCGGCCCGCCGGCCCCCAAGGCCGATCCGTGGCGGCGCACGTCCGGCGTGCACGGGCTGCGCAGCCGCCGCCAGCTGGGCATGCTGCGCGCGCTGTGGGAGGCCCGCGACGACCTCGCCCGCAAGCGCGACGTCGCCCCCGGGCGGGTGCTGCCGGACTCGGCGATGGTCTCCGCCGTCCAGGCCGATCCGCAGGACGAGGGGAAGCTGCTCGAGCTGCCGGTGTTCCGCGGGCGGGCCAACCGCCGGCTGGTGGCGTACTGGTACGGCGCGATCACCCGCGGCCGCGCGCTGCCCGAGGACGAGCTGCCCCCGCACAGCCGGCCGGGCGAGGGCCCGCCGCCGGTGAACCGCTGGGGTGACCGGGACCCGGCGGCGGCCACGCGGCTGCAGGTGGCGCGGGCCGGGCTGGCCGAGCTGTCGGCGAAGCACGCCGTCCCGGTGGAGAACCTGCTCTCCCCCGACCTGGTCCGCCGGCTGATGTGGACCCCGCCGGAGCCCCGCGACGCCGGGACGGTGGCCGCGGCGCTGCGCGTCGGCGGTGCCCGGGAGTGGCAGGTCGAGCTCACCCGCGACCTGCTGACCGACGCGGTCAACCGCGCCTGACCGCGCCCACCCCGGTATAGGAGGCTTTGCGCACGCTTCCAGGCAGGAAACGTGCGCAAAGCCTCCTATGCCTCCCGGCGCCGCAGCACGACGGGCGCGCCCGCCGATGGCGGACGCGCCCGTCCGGTGCACCTGTCCCCGGGACCGCTCCCGGGGTGCCCGGGGGGCGGCGGACCGATCCGCCGCCCCCCGGGCCCTAGCGGCCTGTGGCGGCCGTCCGGCGCCGCGCCAGGGCGTCGACGGTGGCGGCCAGCAGCAGCACGCCGCCGGTGATGATGAAGTTCAGGTACGCCGCCACCTGCAGCAGCCCGAGGCCGTTGTCGATGATCGCGATGAGCAGACCACCGAGGACGGCGTCGCGCACCCGCCCGCGGCCACCGAAGAGGCTGGTGCCGCCGATGACCGCCGCGCCCACGGCGTAGAGCAGCGTGTTGCCGCCGCCCGAGCCCGGGGTCACCGAGCTCAGCCGCGCCGCCGCCACCAGACCGCTCACGGCGGCCATGGAGGAGGAGAGCCCGAACACCAGCACGCGGATGCGGGTCACGCTGATGCCGGCCCGGCGGGCCGCCTCGGCGTTGCCGCCGACCGCGTACACGTGCCGGCCGAAGGTGGTGCGGCCGAGCACGAAGGTCAGCACGAGCAGCAGCACCACGACCACGGGGATCGCGTACGGGATGCCGCGCAGTTCGACCGCGACCGCCCGCGCCCGGTCCTGGTTCATGATCCAGGTCACCAGCAGGACCACGACCGCGATGACCGCCACCCGGGCACCCACGACCGCCAGCGGCTGGTGCGCCAGCCCGCGCGAGCGCTGCACCCGCCAGCGGTTGAGCTGCACCGCCGCGTAGAGGGCGATCACGACCACGGCGAGCACCCAGCCGATGGCCGGCGGGATGTAGTCGTTGACCAGCCCCCGGATCACCGGCTCGCGGATCGGCACGGTGCCGCCCTGGCCGATGATCCACAGCGTCACGCCCTGGAAGCCCAGGAACAGCGCGAGGGTCACCACGAACGACGGGATGCCGATCAGGCCGACCAGGATGCCCGTGATCAGGCCGATGACCAGCCCGGCGAGCAGCGCGGCGAGGATCGCCACGTACCAGGACAGCCCGGCCTCGCGCAGCAGTTGCGCCGAGATCGCGGCGCACACGCCGCTCACCACACCGGCCGACAGGTCGATGTCCCCGAGCAGGAGGACGAAGACCAGCCCCATCGCCAGCAGGGTGATCGGCGCGGCCTGCACGAACAGGTTGGTGATGTTCAGCGGCGTCAGGAAGGTGTTCGGCCGCAGCGCGAAGAACAGGATCGTCAGCACGAAGATCCCGAGGATCGCCGGGAGGGCCCCGAGGTCGCCGCCGCGGACGCGGTCGACGTAGCCGCGGACGGCGCCGGAGAGCGTGCTCTCCGACCGGTCGTTCTCGAACCCGCCGGTCGGTGCGCCGCCGGGCTCGGCCTTGCTGGTGGAGACGACGCCGGCCATCAGATCCCTGCCTCGGCGACGGCGGGCGCGATGCCGAGGTCGCCCGATCGTCCTGCGGTGATGAGTTCGATGACCTGGGCCCGGTCGACCTGCCCGATCGGCACGTCGGCGGCCATGCGGCCCAGGTAGAGCGCCGCGACCCGGTCGGACACCTCGAAGACGTCGACCATGTTGTGGCTGATGAAGACCACCGCGTGGCCGGTGTCGGCCAGCCGGCGGACCAGGTCGAGGACCTGCCGGGTCTGCGCGACGCCGAGTGCGGCGGTCGGCTCGTCGAGGATGACGACCTTGGACTCCCACAGCACGGCCTTGGCGATCGCCACGGTCTGCCGCTGGCCGCCGGAGAGGCTGGACACCAGCTGGCGCACCGACTTCAGCGTGCGCACCGAGAGCTTGGTGAGGGTGTCGCGGGCGGCCTGCTCCATCGACGCCTCGTCGAGCAGGATGCCCTTCTTCCGCTCGCGGCCCAGGAACATGTTCTGGACGACGTCGAGGTTGTCGGCCAGCGCGAGGTCCTGGTAGACGACCTCGATGCCCAGCGCGGCGGAGTCGCGCGGCCCCGTGATCGCCACCGGCCGCCCCTCGAAGAGGATCTCGCCGCCGTCGATGGGGTGGATGCCCGCGATGGACTTGATCAGCGTGCTCTTGCCGGCGCCGTTGTCGCCGACGAGCGCGGTGACCTTGCCGGGGTAGACCTTCAGGTCCACCCCGTGGAGGACCTGGACGGCGCCGAAGCTCTTCTCGACACCGCGCAGCTCGAGGATCGGCCCGCCGGCGGCGGACTCTGGGACGGACATTGCGGTTCCTCCTCGGAACACGCTCTCGGGGCGCCCCCCGTGTGCGGAGGGCGCCCCGAGAGGCGGGATCACTCGATGCCGAGCTCGGTGCAGGCGGCGGCGTACTCGCCGGTGCAGAGGTCCTCGGCGCTGACCTGCCCGTCCTCCACGACCTGGCTCACGTTGTCGCGGGTGATGGTGATCGGGTCGAGCAGGACCGACGGGACGGTGCGGCCACCCTCGGCGTCCTCGGACTCGCCGTTGACGATGTCGGGCTGCTCCTCGCCGTTGATCAGCGAGATGGCCAGCTCGGCCAGCGCGTTGGCCTCGTCGGCGGCCGGCTTGTAGACCGTCATGCACTGGCGGCCGGCGAGGATGTTCTGCAGGCCCTCGAGCGAGGCGTCCTGACCGGTGACCGGCACCTGCCCGGCCTGGCCGTTGCGCTCCAGGGTCTGGATCGCGGCGTTGGCCAGGGTGTCGTTGGCGGCGAGGACGCCGTCGATCTCACCGTTGGTCTGGGTGTACATCTGCTCGAAGATCGTCGCGGCCTGGTCGGGCTCCCAGCCCGGGACGGCCTGCTCGGCGATCTGCGTGTAGCTGTCGATCGCGTCGAGCACCTCGTGCGCGCCGTTGGCGAACAGCGTGGCGTTGCTGTCGTCGGGCGAGCCGTTGAGGAAGGCGATGTTGGCCTCGACGTCGCCGAGGCAGTCGGCCAGGCCCTGGCCCTGCAGCCGGCCGACCTCGGTGTTGTCGAAGGAGACGTAGTACTCCGCCGAGCCACCCAGGGTGAGCCGGTCGTAGTCGATCGTCTGCACGCCCTGCTGGGCGGCGGTCTCCTGGATCTGCGCGCCGGAGGCGTTGTCCAGGTTGACGATGGCCAGGACCGTGACCCCCGAGGTGATCATCTGGTCGGCGATCGTCGCCATGCGCTGGGCGTCGCCCTCGGCGTTCTGGATGTCGTACTCCACGCCGGCCTCCTCGAAGGCCTGCTCGAGGAGCGGCCGGTCGAAGCTCTCCCAGCGGGGCGAGGACTCGGTGTCGGGGAGGATGACGCCGATCTTCTGGCCGGAGGCGTCGCCCCCGCCGCCCCCGCCGCCCCCGCTGTCGCCGCCGTCGCCGCCGCAGGCGGCCAGGCTGAAGACGAGCGAGGCCGCGAGGGCCGTCATGGTCGTGGTGCGCCGTCGCGCCATCGATGTTCCACCATTCGTCGTGTGATCCGTGTGGTGCCCGGCGGCCACTATGCGATCTGGATCACAGTGGCGGCAAGCACCGGCGGGGAGCGTTGCAGGACCGTGACGGGATCGCAAGAGAGCGCTCCCACGGTTCCGCTTGGAGTTCCTGTTACCGGCGGGTAACTTACCTCCTGCCGCTCCGCGTCCGGAGGCGGCGACGAACTCCTGCGGAGGTCCTGTGTCAGTGGAAGAGCGGCGGTCCCGCGCGCTGCGTGAGGTCGTCTTCGTCGACGGCGTGCGCACCCCCTTCGGGAAGGCCGGCCCGAAGGGCATGTACGCCGAGACGCGCGCCGACGACCTGGTGGTGCGCTGCATCCGCGAGCTGCTGCGCCGCAACCCGGCGCTGCCGGCCGAGCGGGTCGACGAGGTGGCGATCGCCGCGACCACCCAGATCGGTGACCAGGGGCTCACGATCGGGCGTACGGCGGCGCTGCTGGCCGGCCTGCCGAAGTCGGTTCCCGGCTACGCCATCGACCGCATGTGCGCCGGCGCGATGACCGCCGTGACCACGACCGCCAGCGGCATCGCGTTCGGCGCCTACGACGTCGCGATCGCCGGCGGGGTCGAGCACATGGGCCGCCACCCGATGGGCGAGGGCGTCGACCCGAACCCGCGGATCGTCAGCGAGAAGCTGGTCGACCCCTCGGCGCTGGTCATGGGCTCCACCGCGGAGAACCTGCACGACCGCTTCCCGCACCTCACCCGCGAGCGGGCCGACGCGTTCGCGCTGGCCAGCCAGCAGAAGTACGCCAAGGCCGTGGCCAACGGCACGATCGGCCCGGAGCTGGTGCCGGTCGCCACCCGCTCGGCCGAGGCCGGCTTCGGCCTGGCCACCGTCGACGAGCCGCCGCGGCCGGGCACCACCCTCGAGGGCCTGGCGACGCTGAAGACGCCGTTCCGGCCGCACGGCTCCGTGACCGCCGGCAACGCCGCGGGCCTCAACGACGGCGCCACCGGCTGCATCCTGGCCGCGGAGGAGGTCGCCGAGGAGCTCGGCCTCCCGGTCGGCATGCGGCTGGTCGGCTACGGCTTCGCCGGCGTCGAGCCCGAGGTCATGGGCGTGGGCCCGGTGCCCTCCACCGAGAAGGCGCTGGCCCGCACCGGCCTGTCGATCGAGGACATCGGCCTGTTCGAGCTCAACGAGGCCTTCGCCGTCCAGGTGCTGGCCTTCCTCGACCACTTCGGCATCGCCGACGACGACGAGCGGGTCAACCCCTGGGGCGGCGCGATCGCGATCGGGCACCCGCTGGCCTCCTCGGGCGTCCGGCTGATGACCCAGCTGTCCCGCCAGTTCGCCGAGCGGCCCGACGTCCGCTACGGCCTGACCGCCATGTGCGTGGGCCTGGGCATGGGCGCCACCGTCATCTGGGAGAACCCGAACTGGGAGGGCTTCGAGAAGTGAGCGCCGTCTTCGAGAACGAGGTCGTCACGCGGGCGCTGGTCCGCTACGTGCGGTACCCCGGGCTGGCCGGCGAGATCGCCCTCGTCACGCTGGACAACGGGCACGACCACACCCGGCCGAGCACCTTCGGTCCCGGCGGGCTGGCCGCCCTGGACGCCGCCCTCGACGAGATCGCGGCGCACACCCCGGCGCCCGCGGCCATCGCCGTGACCGGCAAGCCGTTCATCTTCGCCGTCGGCGCGGACCTCTCCGGCGTCCCGTCGGTCACCGACGCCGCGGCCGCGCGGGAGATCGCCGCGACCGGCCACCGCGTGTTCCGCCGGCTGAAGGACTCCGCCGTCCCGACGTTCGCGTTCGTCAACGGCGTCGCCCTCGGTGGCGGCCTGGAACTGGCGCTGCACTGCCACTACCGGACGATCAGCACCGGCGCCGCGGTCGCCTTCCCCGAGGCCTTCCTCGGCCTGGTGCCCGGTTGGGGCGGCACGCAGCTGCTGCCGAACCTCATCGGGATCGACCCGGCGGTCACCGTGATCGTCGAGAACGCCCTGTCGCAGAACAGGATGACGCCGGGCCCCAGGGCGGCGGAGCTCGGCATCGCCGACGCGCTGTTCGAGCCGGCCGACTTCCTGGAGCGGTCGCTGGAGTGGGCCGCCGGCGTGCTCTCCGGCTCGGTCACCGTCGAGCGCCCC
Source organism: Blastococcus sp. SYSU D00820 (assembly GCF_054050695.1). Lineage (NCBI taxonomy): Bacteria > Bacillati > Actinomycetota > Actinomycetes > Geodermatophilales > Geodermatophilaceae > Blastococcus > Blastococcus sp. SYSU D00820. The sequence goes on along the minus strand of NZ_JBJGZW010000021.1, from coordinate 63,402 downwards.
CCGGTCGACCGGTCGGGCTGGGACGCCGCCGTCGAGCGGGCCCGGGCGATCGTGGCCGCGCGCACCCGGAACGCCTCCCCCGGCGCCGTCCGGACCGTGGAGCTGCTCGACCTCGCCCGCCAGGGGGTGGACGGCGACGCGTTCACCGCCGGCACCGCGGCCGAGGACGACGCGCTCACCGAACTGCTGATGAGCGACCCGCTGCGGGCCTCGCTGTACGCGTTCGACCTGGTGAACAAGCGGGCCAAGCGGCCGGCGGGCGCGCCGGACAAGGGCCTGGCCCGGAAGGTCACCAAGGTCGGCGTCGTCGGCGCCGGCCTCATGGCCTCGCAGCTGGCGCTGCTGTTCGCCCGGCAGCTCACGGTCCCGGTCGTGCTCACCGACATCGACCAGGCCCGCGTCGACAAGGGCGTGGCCTACGTGCACGGCGAGCTGGACAAGCTCGCCCAGCGCGGCCGGCTGTCGGCCGACCGGCTGAACCAGCTGAAGGGGCTGGTCACCGGCTCGCTGTCCAAGGACGTCTTCGCCGACGCCGACCTCGTCATCGAGGCCGTCTTCGAGGAGATGTCGGTCAAGCAGCAGGTGTTCGCCGAGGTCGAGGCCGTCGTCTCCCCCGAGTGCGTGCTGGCCACCAACACCTCGGCGCTGTCGGTGACCGAGATGGCCGCCAAGCTGGAGCACCCCGAGCGGGTCGTGGGCCTGCACTTCTTCAACCCGGTCGCCGTCCTCCCGCTGCTGGAGGTCGTGCGCGCCGAGCAGACCGACGACGCCACGCTGGCGACCGCCTTCGCCGTCGGGAAGTCGCTGAAGAAGAGCTGCGTGCTCGTCGCCGACGCCCCCGCGTTCGTGGTCAACCGGCTGCTCACCCGCTTCCTCGGCGAGATCATCGCGTCGGTCGAGCAGGGCACCCCGGTGGCCGTCGCCGACCGCGCGCTGGACCCGCTGGGCCTGCCGATGACGCCCTTCGAGCTGCTGACGCTCGTCGGCCCGCCGGTGGCGCTGCACGTGGCCGAGCGCATGCACGAGGCCTTCCCCGACCGCTTCTCCGTCGGCGAGGGGCTGCGGAGGATGGTCGAGCTGGGCAGGTCCTCGGTCTACAGCGAGCCCGGGGTCGTCGACCCCGACCTCGCCGGCATCGACGCCGGCGACGCCCCGCAGTCGGCGGAGGAGGTCCGCGACCGCGCGGTGCGCGCGCTGGCCGAGGAGATCCGGCTGATGCTCGACGAGGGCGTCGTCCAGGCGGTGCAGGACATCGACCTCTGCATGATCCTCGGCGCCGGATGGCCGTTCTGGCTGGGCGGCATCTCCGCCTACCTGGACCGCGCCGGCGTCTCGGAGCAGGTCACCGGCTCGCGGTTCCTGCCACCGGGCGTGGCGTCGCTCCCGGCGTAGCCACCCGGAGGACCGGCCCGGGCCCCCGCGGGGGCCCGGGCCGGTTCGCCTTCCGCGCGCGAATGGCGGGAGGAGGACGGGGCCCCTACCGCTGGATGCCCTCCACGGTCGCCGTCGCCGCCGCGGCCCGGGCGTCGGCGCGGTCGGCGAGCACCGCCGTCCACTCGGTGATCCGGCGGGCGATGTCCTGCTCGGTGAGCCCGGCGTCGGCGAGCACCTGGCCGCGGCTGCCGTGCTCGAAGAACTGCTGCGGCAGGCCCAGGGTGCGCACCGGCACGTCCAGCTCGCGGTCCTGCAGCGCCCGGGTGAGCGTCGTCCCGACGCCGCCGGCGCGGCCGCCGTCCTCGACGGTGACCACCAGCCGGTGCCCCGCGGCCAGGCTGACCAGCTCGTCGGCCACCGGCAGCACCCAGCGGGGGTCGACCACGGTGACCTCGATCCCGTGGTCGGCGGCGCGCTCGGCGACCGCCAGGCACATGGGCACCATCGAGCCGACGGCGACCAGCAGCACGTCGGGGCGGTCGCCGCGGCGCAGCACGTCGACCCGGCCGCGGCGCTCCAGCGCCGGGATGTCCGGCGGCAGGACGCCCTTGGGGAAGCGGACGACGGTCGGCCCGTCGGTCACCGCCACAGCCTCGCGCAGCGCCTCCCGCAGGGTCGCCTCGTCCCGCGGCGCGGCCAGCTGCAGCCCGGGGACGACCGAGAGGATCGACATGTCCCACATGCCGTTGTGGGAGGCGCCGTCGTCGCCGGTGACCCCGGCGCGGTCGAGCACGACCGTGACCGGCTGGCGGTGCAGCGCGACGTCCATGAGCAGCTGGTCGAAGGCGCGGTTGAGGAAGGTCGAGTAGACCGCGACCACCGGGTGCAGGCCGGCCATGGCCAGCCCCGCGGCCGAGGTCAGCGCGTGCTGCTCGGCGATGCCGACGTCGAAGGTGCGCTCGGGGAAACGCTCGGCGAACGGCGCCAGGCCGGTCGGGTGCAGCATCGCCGCGGTGATCGCCACGACGTCGGGCCGCTCGGCGCCGATCCGCACCAGCTCGTCGGAGAAGGCGTCGGTCCAGGCCAGGCCGGCCTTGCGGGCGCTGGTGCCGCTGTCGGGGTCGAAGACGCCGGTGGCGTGCCAGGCGTCGATCTGGTCGGTCTCGGCCGGCGGGTAGCCGAAGCCCTTGGTGGTGACGGCGTGCACGATCACCGGGCCGCCGAAGGAGCGGGCCCGGCGCAGCGCGGACTCCATGACCTCGGCGTCGTGCCCGTCGACCGGGCCGATGTACTTGAGGCCGAGGTCCTCGAACATGCCCTGCGGGGACAGGACGTCCTTGAGGCCCTTCTTGATGGCGTGCAGCGCGTCGTACAGCGCCGAGCCGACCACCGGCGCCCGGTGCAGGGCGTTGCGGACCTGGAGCAGCGCCTGCTCGTAGCCCGGCCGCAGGCGCAGCGTGGCGAGGGCGTCGGCGACGCCGCCGATCGTCGGGGAGTACGAGCGGCCGTTGTCGTTGACGACGACGACCACGGGCAGGTCGCGGGTGGCGGCGATGTTGTTCAGCGCCTCCCAGGCCATGCCGCCGGTGAGCGCGCCGTCGCCGATGACCGCGACGACCGGCCGCACGTCCCCGCGGACGGCGAAGGCCTTGGCCAGCCCGTCGGCGTAGGACAGCGCGGTGGAGGCGTGGCTGTTCTCGACCCAGTCGTGCTCGCTCTCCTGCCGGCTGGGGTAGCCGGACAGGCCGCCGCGCTGGCGCAGCCGCTCGAAGCCCGCCAGCCGGCCGGTGAGCATCTTGTGCACGTAGGACTGGTGGCCGGTGTCGAAGACGATCGGCTCGCGCGGGGAGTCGAAGACCCGGTGCAGCGCGATGGTCAGCTCGACGGTGCCGAGGTTGGGGCCGAGGTGCCCGCCGGTGCGGGCGACGCTGGTGACCAGCGCGTCGCGGATCTCCGCGGCCAGCACCGGGATCTGGTCGGCGGGCAGCGCCCGCAGGTCGGCGGGCGTGCGGAGTGAGCGCAGCAACGACACGGAGTGGTGGTGTCCTTCCTCCGTCGGCGGCAGGTCCACGGCTGGGCTACCGGCCGCCGACCCACTCTAACCGCGTCGCGCACGACGCATCGGGTGAGCGCGGCTACAGCCGCGGCACCCAGCGCTCCCCCCGCAGGGCGCCCGCGACGACCTCGACCGCGCGGGCCGCGGCGGCCAGCCGGGCACCCTCCCGCTCGTAGGCGGCGATGGCCGCCTCCATGGCGTCGGCGGGCAGGTCGTCGGCCAGCTCGACCCGCACGGTGCGCCAGCCGGCCCGGGCGGCCTCCAGCCCGGCGGAGACGTGGTCGCGGGCGAACCGGGCCAGCAGCACCGGGTACCGCCGCAGCACCTCGTGCGCGCGGTAGTCGGGTGGCACGAGGTCGAACAGCCAGGCGACGGCGGTGTGCTCCCAGTCCGGCGCACCCGGCGGGCGCACCGGGTCGGGCCAGCCCGGGGGCACTGTCGCGTCCACCCCGACAGTCTGCCCGACGTCGAACGCGTGTTCGAGCCAGGTGGCGCCGGGCGGAGTGCCACGGACGCGGAAGCCGCGCCGTGCCACTCCACCCGGGGGTCAGGCCTCCCTGGGCCGCTTCAGCCAGAACTGCTCGAAGCCCCACGTGCCGGCGCCGCTGGAGTGGTAGCTGACCAGCTCCCACCCCTCGGCGCCGAGCCGGTTGAGCACCGAGCTGGTGTCACCGCTCTGCCGCTCGAGGGTGCCGCCGGGCAGCTTGACGCTCACCCCCGCGCGCTGCGACTCCGCGTCGTTGGCCGTGATGACCGAGGCGTACTCCCAGATGGTCACCCGTGCACCGTAGCCGGGCAGCCGATCAGGACGTCGCGGGGACCAGCAGCGCGACGCACTCCACGTGCGCGGTCATCGGGAACGCGTCGAAGGCGCGCAGCCCGGCCGGCCGCCAGCCGGCGGCGGCGAACGCGGCGACGTCGCGGCCCAGCGACGCCGGGTCGCAGGCCACGTAGACGACCGCGCGCGCCCCCGACCCGGCCAGCACCCGGCTCACCGCGGCGCCGGCCCCGGCCCGCGGCGGGTCCAGGACGACGACGTCCGGCGCGCTCGGCAGCTCGGCGAGCAGCTCGGCCAGCCCCTCGGCGTCCACCTCGCCCTGCCACACCTCGGCCTGCGGGAGACCGGCGAGATTGGCCTCCGCCGCGGCGCAGGCGGCCTCGTCGGACTCGACGCACACGACCCGGCCGGACTCCCCCGCCGCAGGGGCCAGCGCGCCGCCGAAGAGCCCCGCGCCGGCGTAGAGGTCGAGCACCGTCTCCCCCGCGCGCACCCCGGCGAAGCCGGCCACCGCGGCCACCAGCGCGTCGGCGGCCGCGGGGTGCACCTGCCAGAACCCGGTGCCCTCGACCTCCCAGTCGCGGCCGCCGGCCGACCGCGCCGCCCGCGCGACCGGCTCGCCGGGCACCTCCTCGCCGGCGCGCAGCACGCGGGTCGAGGTCGGCACGCCGCGGCGGTCGAGCCGGGTGGTGGTCACCGTGCCCGTGGCGTCGACCGCGACGTCCACCGCGCCGGCGCCGGGCCAGCGGCGGGACAGCACGGCTGCGGCGGCCGGCTCGACGGTGATCGGGCAGTCGTCGAGCGGGACGACGTCGTGCGAGCGGTGCCGGCGCAGGCCGGGCACGCCCGACCGGTCGACGGCGAACCGGGCGCGGGACCGCCAGCGCAGCGGACCACCGGGCAGCTCCTCGACGACGAGGTCGCGCAGCACCGGGTCGTCGGCGGGGAGCCCGCCCAGCCGGGTGAGCTGCTCGCGGACGACGGCGGCCTTGAGCCGGTGCTGCTCGACCGGCGTGACGTGCTGCCAGTCGCAGCCGCCGCACCGGCCGGGGCCGCTGTACGGGCAGGGCCGCTCGACGCGCTCCGGGGAGGCCACCAGCACCGCCACGGCGTCGGCCCGGCAGAAACCGGCGTGGCGGTCCTCGGTGACCCGCACGACCACCCGCTCACCGGGCAGGGAGTGCCGCACGAAGACGACCCGACCCTCGTGCCGGGCCACGCAGTGGCCGCCGTGCGCGACCGGGCCGACCTCGACCTCGAACTCGCGGCCGGCCCATCCGAGGCCGTGATCGGGCCGGGCCGACCGCCGCGGCCGCCCGCCGGGGCCCCGCGCCGAGCGCGTGGGGCGTGGGGGTTCATCCATAGGGGGTGACCTCGGCGTCCTCGGTGATCCCCCGCCGCAGGTCGCCGGGCGCGGGGCCGTCGCCGTGGCCGCCGTCCTCCCGGCCCACCGAGCTCTCCAGCTGCCACGGCACCGTGGTGATCATGACGCCGGGCTGGAACTGCAGCCGGGCGCGCAGCCGCAGGGCGCTCTGGTTGTGCAGCAGGTTCTCCCACCAGTGGCCGACCACGTACTGCGGCACGAACACCACGACCAGCTCGCGGGGGCTGTCGCGGCGGATCGCCTTCACGTAGTCGAGGACCGGGCGGGTGATCTCCCGGTAGGGCGAGTCGAGCACGGTCAGCGGAACAGGGATGTCGTAGCGCTCCCAGTCGGCCTGCAACCCGCGGGTCTCCGCGTCGTCCACGTTGACCGTCAGCGCCGTCAGCGCGTCGGGCCGGGTGGCCCGGGCGAAGGCCAGCGCCCGCAGCGTCGGCTTGTGCACCTTGGAGACCAGCACGATCGCGTGCACCTTGCTGGGCAGCGTGCGCGCGTCGGTGTCGGGCACCAGCTGCTCGGCCACGTGCGAGTAGTGCCGGTTGATGGCCCGCATCAGCAGGAACAGCACCGGCATCACCAGCAGCACCAGCCAGGCCCCGCGGGTGAACTTCGTGATGACGATGATCACCAGGACGACGCTGGTGAGCGATCCGCCGACGGTGTTGATCAGCTGCGACCGGCGGATCCGGGCGCGGGCGGCCGCGTCGGTCACCGTGCGCAGCTCCCGGTTCCAGTGCCGCACCATCCCCCACTGGCCGATGGAGAAGCTGGTGAACACCCCGACGATGTACATCTGGATCAGCCGGTTGGGATCGGCCTGGAAGGCCACGATGAGCAGCGCGGCGAAGCCGGCCAGCAGCAGGATGCCGTTGCTGTAGACCAGCTTGTCGCCGCGGGTGTGCAGCTGGCGGGGCATGAAGCGGTCCTGGGCGAGCACCGAGCCCAGCAGCGGGAAGCCGTTGAACGCGGTGTTGGCCGCCAGGATCAGCACCAGGGCGGTGAAGGCCTGGATGTAGAAGAAGCCGACCGAGGTGTCCCCGCCGAAGGTCGCGGCGGCCAGCTGCGCGATGACGGTGCGCTGCGGCTCGGTCTCGCAGTCGGCGAACCCCTCCAGGTCGCAGGGGTGCTCGGCGTACTTGACGTCGGCGAGCAGGGCCAGCGCGGTGACGCCGGCGAACATGGTGGCGGCGATGCCGCCCATGAGCGCGAGCGTGGTGGCGGCGTTCCTGCTCTTCGGCGGCTTGAACGCCGGCACGCCGTTGGCGATGGCCTCGACGCCGGTGAGCGCGGTGCAGCCGGAGGCGAAGGCGCGCAGCGCGAAGAACACCAGCGCCAGGCCGCCCAGGTTGTCGTAGCCGGGCTCCGGGGTGATCGACCACGCGGCGCTCTCGGCGACGACGGGCGAGTCGGTGAGGAAGTCGCGGACCAGGCCGGTGACGATCATCACCATGATCCCGGCCACGAAGAGGTAGGTGGGGGCGGCGAAGGTCTTGCCCGACTCGCGCAGGCCGCGCAGGTTGGCCGCCGCGAGCAGCGCCACCAGGCCCAGCGCGATCAGCAGCCGGTGCTCGTCCAGCTCCGGGAACGCCGAGATGATGTTGTCGGTGCCGGCCGACACCGACACCGCCACGGTGAGCACGTAGTCGACCAGCAGCGCGCTGGCCACGGTGAGCCCGGCGAACCGGCCGTGGTTCTTCATCGCGACCTCGTAGTCGCCGCCGCCCGAGGGGTAGGCGCGCACGACCTGGCGGTACGAGAGCACCACGGTCGCCAGCAGCAGGACCACGCCGACGGCCAGCCACGGGGCGAGGAAGAGGAACGCCGTCCCGGCCAGCGTGAGGACGATGAGGATCTCCTGGGTGGCGTAGGCCACGGAGGAGAGCGGGTCGCTGGCGAAGATCGGCAGCGCGAGGTGCTTGGGCAGCAGCGACTCGCCGGCGCGGTCACTGCGGACCGGGCGCCCCAGGACGAGCCGTTTCGGGAGTTGTCCGAGGTCGGACAGCGATGGCACGGCGGCGATGGTACGGACGCCGGGGCGCCGCGTGCCGCGCCCCACGGGCGGACCCCGCTCCTCCGGGTGGGCCGCCGGGTCGCACCGGCCGCCTCCGGCCTCCCCGGGTGTAGCTTCGCGCCCGGCACGCGGGCGGTGGGCGCCCGCGCCGCGGACAACGGGAGCGACACGTGCACGTGGTCGTCATGGGCTGCGGCCGCGTCGGCTCGGCCATCGCGCGACGGCTGGAGGAGGTCGGCCACAGCGTCGCGGTCATCGACCAGGACCCGGAGGCCTTCCGCCGGCTCGGGCCGGACTTCGCCGGCCGGCAGGTGACCGGGCTGGGCTTCGACCGGCAGACGCTGCTCGACGCCGGCATCGACTCGGCGGGCGCGTTCGCCGCCGTCAGCAGCGGCGACAACTCCAACATCATCTCCGCGCGGGTGGCCCGCGAGACCTTCGGCGTCCAGCACGTCGTGGCGCGGATCTACGACTCCAAGCGCGCCGAGGTCTACGAGCGGATGGGCATCCCCAGCGTGGCGACCGTCCCGTGGACGGTGAACCGGCTGCTGCGCGAGCTGCTGTCGGTCAAGGTCAGCGAGCTGTGGCGGGAGCCCACCGGGCAGGTGCTGCTGATGCGGGTCACCGTCACCGAGGGCTGGGTGGGCCACAAGCTCACCGAGCTGGAGGCCGCCTTCGGCGCCCGCGCCGCGTGGCTGGTGCGCTTCGGAGAGGCGCAGCTGCCCACCCCGGTCACCGTCCTGCAGGACGGCGACCAGCTGATGGTGGCGGTCACCGACGCGATCACCGCCCGCGTGCACGAGGTCGTCGAGCGCGGCCCGCAGGGAGGGGACCACTGATGCGCGTCGCCATCGTCGGGGCCGGCGCCGTGGGCCGCTCCATCGCCGGGGAGCTGCTCAACAACGGGCACACCGTGATGCTCATCGAGAAGGACCCCCGCAAGGTGCGCACCCGCGCGGTGCCCGGCGCCGAGTGGGTGCAGGCCGACGCCTGCGAGGTCAGCTCGCTGGAGGAGGCCCAGCTGGCCACCTGCGACGTCGTCGTCGCCGCCACCGGCGACGACAAGGCCAACCTGGTCGTCTCGCTGCTGGCCAAGACCGAGTTCGCGGTCAACCGCGTCGTGGCCCGGGTCAAGGACCCGCGCAACGAGTGGCTCTACACCGAGGCCTGGGGCGTCGACGTCGCCGTGTCCACGCCGCGGGTGCTGGCCGCCCTCGTCGAGGAGGCGGTGACCGTCGGCGACGTCGTCCGGCTGATGAGCTTCCGCAAGGGCGCGGCCAACCTGGTGGAGATCACCCTCGCCGAGGACACCCCCTGGGTGGGCCGGCCGCTGCGCGAGGTGCCGCTGCCCCGGGAGACGGTGCTCACCGCGGTGCTGCGCGGCGACCGGGTCATCACCCCGTCGCCAGACGAGCCGCTCGAGGCCGGCGACGAGCTGCTGTTCATCACGCACGCCGACGTCGAGGAGCAGCTGCAGGAGGTCCTCTCCGCGCGCGGCTGAGCCGGCCTCAGGCCGCCGGGCGCTCCCGGCCCGGCTCCCCGGGAGGCGGCGCGGTGCGGTGCCGGTGCAGCCGGGCGACGACCCAGAGGGTCACCGCGATCTCCACCGCGGTGACCGGCAGGCCCAGCAGCAGGGACACGACGCCGAGCAGGGTGGCGTCGCCGCTGCCGCTCTCCACGTACAGCGGATAGGCGATCGCCGCGCGGATGAGGAAGACCGCCGCCCACATGACGGTCAGCCAGGCGTAGGCGCGCAGCAGCCGGCGGTCCTCCCGCCAGTGCTGCTCGGCCTCCGGGTCGGCCGGGCGCTGCCCGGTCTCGGGATCGCGGTCGCCCGGCTCGAGCACCGCCCGGGCGCGGTGGATCCGCCCGCGCAGGCCGGTGTGCGGGCTGCCGTGCGAGGCCATCGCGCCCAGGTGGCTGGGCGCCAGGAACTCGGCGATCACGCCGACCAGCGGCCAGCGCACGGCCACCGACCCCAGCAGGACGACCCCGATGCCGGCGTTGCGCAGGATGCCGACGACGTAGAAGTCGCGGGCCTGGCCCGAGGCGGCGGCGATCGCCACGGCGATGCCGACGGCGAACAGCCCGCTGACCGCCTGCTGCACGCTCTCCCGGCGGACCAGCCGCAGCGCGAAGACCAGCAGCGCGGCGCCGATGGCGCTCCAGATGCCGACCCGCAGCCCGCCCAGGGAGTTGGCCACGATGAAGGCGACGGTCGGCAGGGTGGCGTCGAGCATGCCCCGCCACCCGCCGAGCTGGTCGAGCACCAGGTGCCGGTCGAACACCGGCGCGCGCTCGGCTCCGTCGTCCGTGCCGTCGTCCGTGCCGCCGTCCGCCGCGCCGGTCGCGGCCACCGGACGGTCCTCCCCCGCCGGCCCCGTCCCGGACCGGTCGTCCCCGGCCGCAGCCGTCACCCGATGCCCAGCTCGTACCAGGGGTTGTAGATCACCTGGCGGCCCTCGAAGGAACCGAAGCGGCCGCGCGCGGTGAGGCTGCGGCCCGGCTCGATGCCGGGGATGCGGCGGCGGCCCAGCCAGACCAGCGTCACCGAGCCCGAGCCGTCGAACAGCTCGGCCTCGAGGGTGGGCACGGTCTCGCGCGGCGTGTAGACCACCGACTTCAGCCGGCCGGTCACCGTCACGACCGCGCCCTTGCGGCAGGCGCTGACCGCCTCGCAGCCCGCGCTCGCCGCCTCCTCGCGCAGCCGCTCGGCGTCGCGTGTCTGGTCGTCGGCGGTGAGGCGCTGCAGGGTCCGGGAGAACCACCCCGCCGGACGGGTCTCTGTCACGGTTACAGCGTAGAGCGCTGCGGCGCGCCGTCGCGGCGTGTCCGCAGCCACTCCCGCACCAGCCGCCAGGGCTCCCCGGCGGGGTCGATCAGGACCATGTGGTCACCCGGCACGAGCCGCACCTCGACGTCGTCCCCGGCCGCCGTGGCGGCCTCGGCGTAGCGGGCGCTCTGCTCGGGCACCACGACGACGTCCTCGGTGCCGTGCACGCACAGCACCCGCGCGCCCGTGGGCAGCAGCCGCACCGGACTGGCGAGGGCGTAGCGCTCGGGCGCCTCGGCCGGCCCGGCGCCGAGGAAGCCCTGCACCGCGCGGTCGCCCATGTCCTGCGCGGCGGCCCGCTCCAGGTCGAGGACGCCGGCCTGCAGCACCGCGGCGGTCACCCGCACCCGCGGCCGGGAGCCCGGCGCGCCGTCGGGCAGCCGGTGCCGGCCGGCGGCCCAGGCGGCCAGGTGCCCGCCGGCGGAGTGCCCCACCACGGTGACGTCGCCGAGGTCCAGCCGGTCGGCGCCGGGCAGGTCCGGCAGCGCGTCGAGCGCGGCGCCGACGTCGGCGACCGTCTCGGGCCAGCCACCGCCCGCGCCCACCCGGCGGTACTCGACGGCGACCGCGGCGAAGCCGGCGGCGGCGAGGTCGGCGGCCAGCGGCCGGGCCAGCTCCACGCCGCGGGCGGCCCGCCAGAACCCGCCGTGCAGGACGACGGCCACCGGCGCCGGCCCCTCGCCCGCGGGGAGCGTCAGCTCCAGGAACTGGTCGGGGTGGGCGCCGTAGCGGGTGGTCGCCGCGGTCACGCCGGCGGTCGGGCCGGGCCACCGCCGGCACCCTGCTGGCGGGCGGCCTGCTGGGCGGCCACCTGCGCCGCGGCCTGCGGCGGGAGGGTGAGCGGGAGCTGCTCGCGGACCGGCATCGGGTCGCTGCCGCGGACGACGACGATCTCGCGGAACGCCTCCTCCAGCACCGCCGCGGCGGTCGGGTCCTCGGCGGCCGGGCCGCTGATCATGCCGCGCAGGAACCAGCGCGGGCCGTCGACGCCGAGGAACCGGGCGGCGCGGCGCACCGGCTGCGGGGCCGGCTGCCCCGGCTGGCCGGGCGGCGACGCGGTCACGTGGCCGACCAGCTCGGTGCCGAAGGGGCCGTCGGCCTCCTTGAGCGAGGCGCCCTGCCCGGAGGCGCTGCGCTGCAGGTCGGCGCGGACGTCGTCCCAGATGCCGCCCGCGCGCGGAGCGGCGAACGCCGAGACCTGCAGCAGCGAGTCGCCGTGGCGCAGCGTCGCACCGATCACCTTCTGCTGGGCGTTGACGTCGACCCGCAGCTCCATGCCGGCCATCGCCGGCAGCCGCACCGAGCCCAGGTCGACGCGGGGCCGGCCGTCGTCGGGGGCGTCGGCCTCGTCCCACGGGCCGGTGGTCTCGTCCACCTCCCGCACGCGGTGCTGCGGCTCCGGGGGGACCCCGCGCTCGCGCAGGCTGCGGTCGATCCGGTTGCGTCGCCGTCCCAAGGGCATGTCAGCCCCGCTCCCCTCGTCCGTCGGCCGATCCGGCGTGCCCGCCGGTGGACCCGTGCCCCGCCTCGCCCCGCGCGCTCTCCGGCAGCTCGGCCACCGCGACGAACCGGGCCCGCACGACCGGCTGGACGACCAGCTGGGCCACCCGGTCCCCGCGGCGCAGCCGCAGCGGGACGGCGGGGTCGAGGTTGACCAGGTTCACCTTGATCTCGCCGCGGTAGCCGGCGTCGATGGTGCCCGGCGCGTTGACCAGGCTCAGCCCGAGACGGTGGGCCAGCCCCGAGCGCGGGTGCACGAAGCCGGCGTAGCCCTCCGGGATGGCGACGGCGACGCCGGTGCCCACCAGCGCACGCTGCAGCGGGGCCAGCTCGACGTCCTCGGCGACCGACAGGTCGGCGCCCGCGTCCCCCGGCAGCGCATAGGCGGGGAGGACGTCGTCGGGCCCGGACAGCCGGACCGGGACGTCCACCTCCGTCGGGACCGGGGACGGTTCGGAGGGCGGCGCCACGTCGGCGACAGTAGCCGCGCGGAGCGGCGGCGGTGCAGGTGGGCGGCGGGTCAGCCGCGGGGCCGGCGGAGGTCGGCCAGCACCCGCCGGGCGAGGGTCTCGGTGGCCTTGCGGTTGCCCCGGCCGCCGAGCGCGGCGCCCACCAGGAAGGGCGCGGCCGACGGCGCATTGCGGGCCAGCCGGCGGGTCATGCGGCGCCGCAGCGCGCGCAGGCCGGCGCTGCCCAGGACCCCGCCAAGACCGGTGCCGCCGGACTCGTCGACGGCGTGCTGGGCCGACCAGCTGGCCAGGTAGGCCGCCGCGCGGGCGCCGGGGTCGCCGGCGGCCGGGCGGCCGTACAGCTCGTGCAGCTCGCCGAGCAGGACCACCTCGACGGCGGCGGTGAGCACGGTCTCCGCGCCCAGTTCCAGCGGCAGCGCGAGCAGCGACGGAGGGGCGAACCAGTGCGCCGCCGAGAGCCCGCCGGTGGCCGCGCCGATGGTGCCGGTCAGCCGGGCGGCGCGGGCGACGAGCGCGTCGGCGATCTCGTCGTCGCTCGCCCCCGGATGGGCGGCGCGCAGCCGCGCCGCGTCGCGGATCGGCAGCCGCGGTGCGGCGGCGGCCAGGAGGTCGCCCAGCAGCGCGGTGGGCGCGCGCGACCCCTCGGGCGTCGCCGCGCCCGCCGACCGGTCGCCACCGGCGCCGCGGACCGCGGCGGCGACCGCCGTGAGGACGTCGCGCAGCGCGCCGGCCGCGCGCCCGCTCCCGGCTCCCCCGTCGGGACGGGAACGCCGGGTCGAGTCGCCGACCAGCCCGCTCACGGCCTCCGCGACCAGCCGGGCCGCCCGGCCCAGCCCGCTCTCGGGGACCGGACCGCCGGCCGGGGACGCGGGAGGCGGGACAGGGCGCGGTGGCGGCACGTCGCGGACCTCGCCGGTCCGGTGCTGCTCGCTCACGCCGTCTCCTCCCCCGGCCCCGGGCCGGCTGCTGTGATCAGGCCGCGCAGTCGCGGCAGTAGAGCTGGTCGCCCCGCGTGGAGGCCAGCCGGCTCCGGTGCTGCACCAGGAAGCACCGCGAGCAGGTGAACTCGTCCTCCTGCTTCGGCAGCACGCGGACGGTGAGCTCCTCGTTGCTCAGGTCGGCACCCGGCAGCTCGAGGTTCTCGTTGAAATCCGTCTCGTCGACGTCGACGGACGCGGACTGCGCCTCAGCGCGCCGGGCCTTGAGCTCCTCGAGCGAGTCCTCGCCCAGCTCGTCGGCCTCGTTGCGGCGCGGGGCGTCGTAGTCGGTGGCCATGGGTGGTGCCCCTCCTCCGGGGTGTCACGCGGGCGCCGGGGCGCCCGCAACGTGCGAGACGGCGCCGGGGCGCCGCCGTCGGTGTCCGGTCACGGGGTGACCGGACGGTCTGTCCAACCGGCGGCCCGGGGGCGGGCACCGGTGCGGTCTCCCGCGCCGGGCCACCCCGTCACCGGCACGGTGTCGGCGTCGGGGAACCGGCAGCCCCCCAACGCCGTGCAGCTCCGGTTTGTGCCCGGCGGGCGCGACCCGACACATCCGGTGCCCGGGAACGCCCCTCGGGCCGACCCTGGTCGAGAGCCGGGCGGGCCGCAGAGCGCCAGAGGTTACCCTGCGCCGGTGTCGACTCCCGTGGGTGCTGACCCGTCCGTCGTCGGCCCGTACCTGGCCGCCGCGCTGCGGGACCGGAAGTGGCGCGAGGTGCAGGTCGAGCTGATCGCCGCGGGCATGTCCAACCTCACGTACACCGTCACCCCCGCCGGGCGGTCGGTCGACGAGGCGGTCATCCTGCGCCGGCCGCCGACCGGCGCCGTGCTGGCCACCGCCCACGACATGGGGCGGGAGCACCGGGTGATCTCCGCCCTCGGCGGAACCGCCGTCCCGGTGCCGCGCACGCTGCACCTGTGCACCGACCCCGGCGTGCTCGGGGCGCCGTTCTACGTGATGGAGCGCGTGGTCGGCGTCCACGTGATCGGCTCGATCCCGCCGGGCTACGCCGACGAGCCGCCGCAGCGCCGCCGCATGGCCGACGGCCTCATCGACGTCCTCGCCGACCTGCACTCGGTCGACCCCGCGGCCGTCGGCCTCGGCGACTTCGGCCGCCCCGAGGGGTTCATGGCCCGGCAGGTGCGGCGCTGGACCCAGCAGTGGGACGCCACCCGCGACCGCGACCGGCCCGGCATGGACGCCCTGGCGGCCCGGCTGGCCGAGACGGTGCCGACGACGCAGCGCTCCGGGATCGTGCACGGGGACTACCGGCTGGACAACTGCCTGCTCGATCCGCAGGACCCGGGCGTGGTCAGGGCGGTGCTCGACTGGGAGATGTCGACGCTGGGCGATCCGCTCGCCGACATCGGGATGCTCTTCGTCTACTGGCCCGAGCCCGGCGAGGACCGCCCCTACGCGCTCAGCCCGGTCACCACCCTGCCCGGGTTCCCGACCCGGCGGGAGATCGCCGAGCGCTACGCCGGGCGCAGCGGCCTGGACCTCGCCGACCTCCACTGGTACGTCGGCTTCGCCTTCTTCAAGTTCGCCGCGATCGTCGCCGGGATCATCGCCCGGTCGGCGGCCGGCGCGATGGCGGGCAAGGACACGACCGGCTACGCCGAGCGCATCGATCCCGTCGTCGAACTGGGACGCGCCGCGCTCGACGACGGTGCGATCTAGAAGCCCTGTCCGGTCCTAGACTCCGGCCGACCGCCAGCTCCCCGCACGGCGTCCGCTGACCAGGCCAGCGCCCCGCGCGCCGGCCGGTCGCAGCGAGCCGACCGCGGGCCCTCGCCGAGGAGACCCGACCGTGACCGCGAGCACCGACCGTCCCGTGGTGCGTCCGCGCAGCGGCCGGCGGCCGATCCCGCCGCTGATCTTCCTGCTGGTGCTGGCCCTGGCCGCGCTGGCGGTGTGGTGGAACGTGCTGCGGGACGCCGCCGAGGCCGAGCAGGCCAACGACGCCGCGTGCGCCTCGGCCGAGGCCGCGCCGCCGTCGCTGGACCCGGCGACGGTGTCGGTCCGGGTCTTCAACGCCACCGACACCGCCGGCCTCGCCCAGCAGGTGGCCGCCGAGCTGCAGTCCCGCGGGTTCGTGGTCGACGAGATCGCCAACGACCCCGAGGACCGCGAGGTCACCGGGGTCGGCGAGATCCGGCACGGCAAGCCGGGTGCGGACGTCGCCCGCTTCCTCCGGGTGCTCCTCCCCACCGCCGAGCTGTTCGAGGACACCCGCCCCACGGCCCAGGTCGACCTGGTGATCGGCCCGCAGTTCGCCGGCCTGGCCAGCACCGACGAGGTCGCGGCCGGCCTGGCGGGCGGCGCCGAGGCCGCGGCGGCCTGCGACACCGCGGCCCCGGTCGCCGCCGGCTGACCGCCCACCGGGTCGGCGCCGCCGGCGCTCAGCGCCGGTGCAGCCGCTCCAGCAGGGCGACCAGGGGCTCGGCCACCGACGGCGCGGCGGCGATCGCCATGGGGTCGGCGAAGGCGCGGCCCGGCAGCCCGGTGACCACCAGCCCGGCCTCCGCGGCCACCAGCGCGCCGGCCGCGTGGTCCCACGGCTTGAGGTCGAGCTCGTAGTAGGCGTCCACCCGGCCGGCCGCCGCGGCGCACAGGTCCAGCGACGCGCAGCCGTAGCGGCGGATGTCGCGCACCTCGGGGAGCAGCTCGGCGACGACGGCGCCCTGCGCCCGGCGCTGCTCGACGCGGTAGCCGAAGCCGGTGGCGACCAGCGTCTGCGCCAGGGAGGCCGGGGCGCTGCCGGCGAGCCGCACGGGCTCGCCGCGGCCCGGGGCCGACAGGTACGCCCCGCCGCCGGCGGTCGCGGTGAACAGCTCGCCGGTCGGCACGTTGAGCACCACGCCGGCCACCACCTGGCCGTCGACCTCCGCCCCGATGGAGACCGCGTAGCCGGGCTGGTCGTAGAGGAAGTTGACGGTCCCGTCGATCGGGTCGACGACCCAGCGGACGCCGGTGCTCCCGGTGCGGTCGGCGCCCTCCTCCCCCAGGAGGCCGTCGTCCGGGCGGGCGGCCAGCAGCCGGCTGGTGATCAGCGCCTCGGCCGCGGTGTCGACCGCGGTCACGACGTCGGTGGGGCTGGACTTGGTGTCCACCTGGGCGGCGGCCGTCGACCGCTCGCGGGCGATCAGGGCGGCGGCCTCCTGGGCGGTGGCGACGGCCAGGTCGAGCAGCTGGGCGGGTTCGGGCAGCGCGGTCACCCGGTGATCCTGCCCCGCGCACGAGGGGGTCACTAGCCTGGCTCCGTGCAGGGCTTCGGTGTGGACATCGGCGGCAGCGGCATCAAGGGATGCCTGGTGGACCTGGCGGAGGGCCGGCTGGTCGGGGAGCGGGTGCGGATCGAGACGCCGCAGCCGTCCCTCCCCGATCCGGTCTGTGCCGTCGTCGCCGAGATCGTGAGGACGTTCGGCTGGACCGAGCGGGTGGGCGTGACCTTCCCCGGCGTCCTCAAGCACGGGGTGGCGCACACCGCCGCCAACGTGGACAAGAGCTGGCTGGGCACCAACCTGGCCGCCGGCGTCGAGGCCCTCGTGCCGGGCACGGTGCAGACGCTCAACGACGCCGACGCCGCCGGCATCGCCGAGATGCGCTACGGCGCCGGCCGGGACGAGCGGGGCGTGGTGCTGATGCTCACCTTCGGCACCGGGATCGGCAGCGCGCTGTTCACCGACGGCGTCCTGGTGCCCAACACCGAGTTCGGGCACATCCAGGTCGACGGCGAGGACGGCGAGCGGCGGGCGTCGGCCTCGGCGCGGGAGCGGGAGGGGCTCAGCTACCCGGACTGGGCCAAGCGGGTCGACCGGTACCTCGACGTCCTCGAGGCCGGCGTCTGGCCCGACCTGATCATCGTCGGCGGCGGGGTGAGCAAGAAGGCGGAGAAGTGGGTGCCGCTGCTGAGCACCCGCACCCGCGTCGTCCCCGCGGCGCTGCAGAACGACGCCGGGATCGTGGGCGCCGCGCTGGCCGCGGCCGAGCGCATCGGGCAGTAGCAGCCGGCGGTCCGCGGCCCGCCGTCTCCCCCGGAACGGGCACTGCAGCCGCAACCGGTGGAATCGCCGTCCGGCGTCGTTACAATGGACGAGCCCCGCCCCGTCGCTCCAGCCGATCGGCATCCCCTGTCCGCGCGTCGGTCAAACGCCGCGCCGCGACCGCGGGACAGCCCCGGCACCGGACGACCGGCCAGGGCCGCTGCCCGGGGGTCACACGGCACCTCGGGGAACGAACCCAGCACGGGAAGGAACCCTGAGTGCCCGCCGACACGCCAGCACCGGAAGCAGCCGCGAGCCAGAACCGCTCGAAGACGGTTGCCGCCGGTCCCCGGGCCTCCCGGACCAGCGCCCCGGTCAGCTCCGAGGCGGCATCCGCCGCCAAGGCCCCGGCACGCAAGAAGGCCCCGGCGAAGAGCGCCGCCGCCGCCAAGGGCCGCACCAAGCCCACGATCTCCCCGTCCCCCGGCGCGGGTGAGGGCGGCGCCGTGCTGACCGCCGTCGCCTCCGACGACTCCGCGGTCGCGGTCATCGACGCCGGCGGTGAGGGCCTCAAGATCGACGAGACCGTCGTCGCCGGGCCGGACGGCCCGGAGAACGAGGCCACCGCCGAGGGCGCCGAGGGCGGCGACTTCGAGTGGGACGACGAGGAGGAGTCCGAGGCGCTGCGGCAGGCCCGCAAGGACGCCGAGCTCACCGCCTCGGCCGACTCGGTCCGCGCCTACCTCAAGCAGATCGGCAAGGTCGCGCTGCTCAACGCGGAGGAGGAGGTCGACCTCGCCAAGCGGATCGAGGCCGGGCTCTACGCCGCCGAGCGGCTGCGCCAGGTCGAGGAGGAGGGCCAGAAGCTCTCCCCGCAGATGCGCCGCGACCTCAACTGGATCGTCCGCGACGGCGAGCGCGCCAAGAACCACCTGCTGGAGGCCAACCTCCGCCTCGTGGTCTCCCTCGCCAAGCGCTACACCGGCCGCGGCATGGCGTTCCTGGACCTCATCCAGGAGGGCAACCTCGGTCTGATCCGCGCCGTCGAGAAGTTCGACTACACCAAGGGCTACAAGTTCTCGACCTACGCGACGTGGTGGATCCGCCAGGCCATCACCCGCGCCATGGCCGACCAGGCCCGCACCATCCGCATCCCGGTGCACATGGTCGAGGTCATCAACAAGCTCGGCCGCATCCAGCGCGAACTGCTCCAGGACCTGGGCCGCGAGCCCACCCCGGAGGAGCTGGCCAAGGAGATGGACATCACCCCGGACAAGGTGCTGGAGATCCAGCAGTACGCCCGGGAGCCCATCAGCCTCGACCAGACCATCGGTGACGAGGGCGACAGCCAGCTCGGTGACTTCATCGAGGACTCCGAGGCCGTCGTCGCCGTCGACGCGGTGAGCTTCACGCTCATGCAGGACCAGCTGACCAGCGTCCTGCAGACGCTGTCGGAGCGGGAGGCCGGCGTCGTCCGGCTGCGGTTCGGCCTCACCGACGGCCAGCCGCGCACCCTGGACGAGATCGGCCAGGTCTACGGCGTGACCCGCGAGCGGATCCGCCAGATCGAGTCGAAGACGATGTCCAAGCTGCGCCACCCCAGCCGCTCGCAGGTGCTGCGCGACTACCTCGACTGACGAAGGGCCCTCCTGGGCTCCTGCCGACGGCCCCGGCCTCCCACGCGGAGGTGCGGGGCCGTCGCCGTCCCGGCTCCGTCGGCGGCCCCCGTGGCCGGAGCAGCGCTTCCGGTCGCGGCGCGGCCGGGCAGGGCCGGGGTGGGTCCGGGAGGACCGCGAACAGCAGAGCCCTCCGCCTCTGTTGCGGAGAGGTCACGATCTCACCCTTCGGTGCCGACCGGGCGGTGTACGACGCCGCCCGCCGGGTAGACGGCGTAGCGTGGGTGTCGTTCAACAACAGCAGCGGACCCCATGGCACCTCAGCCGGACACTGCCGGCGCACGGAACCGACGAGCAGCACGACCGACAGATCTGCACCACCCGGGATGCGTCCACTGCTGAACCTCCCACCGGCACCAGTGGTCCCGGACTCACCGCCCTCGGCGAGTCCGGTCACGAAGGTCGGTGGAACGGGAACAGAGAGGCCCATCCTGGCGCTGTGCAGGAGGCCGATCCGCGTTCGCGGGTCCGTGCGGTAGAGAGCGAGTGATGACCCAGATGACCCAGACGCTGACGACGACCCCCGCCGCCGACGACCTCGTCGTCCCCTTCCACTGCGACCGTTGTGGCGCGCTGGCCAAGGTGCGGGTCGTGCTCCCGAGTGGCAGCGACCTCGTGTTCTGCGGGCACCACGCCCGTGAGTACGAGGGGAAGCTGCGCGACCTGGCCGCCGACATCATCGAGACTGACGGCGAGCAGAGCCTCAGCCACTGACGGAGGCGCTATCGTCGCGGACAGCGATGAAGCCCTCACCCGACGCCGCCGCCGGCGTCCCCGAGCCGCCACGCGCGGACGGGGACCCGGCGGCTCCGTCGTTCCCGGGGATCCCCGGTCGACGGCGACCCGGAGAAGACCCCATGCCCCAGTCCCCCGTCCCCCACGACCAGACCGCCCGGCTGGACGAGCCCGGGCTCGCCGACGGCGGTCTGAGCGACGACACCCGTCCGGTGCCCCGGGACCGCGGCCCGGTCGGCGACGAGGCCGGCACGCCCGCCGTGCCGCCGCCGGCCGCGCCCGCCGGGAACGCGGGCGGCGAGCCGGCCGCCCCGGCCGTCCCGGCGGAGGACGTGCCGCCCGTGGACGGCGACGGCACCCCGGTCGCCGGCACCGCCCCCATCACCGGCGGGCCGGCTGCCGACGTGGACTGGGACCGCACCGCCGACATCCGCTTCGCCCCCGGCCAGGCTCCGGGCCAGCTGGCACCCCCCGCCCCGCCGGCGGAGGGCAGCAGCGCTCCCGTGACGCCGACCGCCGAGCAGCCGGCGCCCGGCTCCGACGGTCCCGGCCCGGACGGTCACGGCCCGGACGGTCCCGGCGGGCCCGGTGGGCCCGGTGGCCCCGGGGACGGCGGCGCCGGCTCCGAGGGCCCGGGCGCCGGCGCGCCCGCGCCCCGCCGTCCCTGGTGGCGGCGCCCCGCGGTGCTCACGCCGGCCGCGGCCGTCGTCGTGCTGGCCGGCGCCTACGGCGTGGACCTGCTCGTCGCCGGGAACGACATCCCGCGCAACACCGTGGTCGCCGGCGTGGACCTCGGCGGCCTCTCGCCGGCCGCCGCCGCCGACCGGCTGGACGCCGAGCTCGGGCCGCGGATCAACGCCGACCACACCGTCGTGGCCGACGACGTGACGCTGCCGCTGTCCCCCGCCGCCGCGGGCATCGCGCTGGACGTGGACGAGACCGTCGAGGTCGCCGCGGAGCAGCCGCTGAACCCCTGGACCCGGCTGGTCAGCTTCTTCAGCGACCGCGAGGTCGACCCGGTGATCACCGGCGCCGACGACGCGCTCGCCGCGCAGGTCGAGCTGATCGCCACGCAGGTCGACCGGGCCCCGGTCGACGCCACGATCGCGCTCGAGGGGACCACCCCCAGCGTCGTCCCGCCCGTCCCCGGCCGGACGCTGGACCAGGACGGCGCCGCCACCGCCATCAGCGAGGCGCTGTCCACCGGCGGCGACCCGGCGACGCCCATCGAGCTGCCGGTCGACGTCGACGAGGTCACCGTCGACGAGGCCGAGGCGCAGCGGGTGCTGGACGAGACCGTCACGCCGGGCCTGGCGGCGCCGATCACCGTGGTCAGCCAGGACGGCGCGACCTCCGTCGAGGTGCCGGTGGAGGCGATCGCCGCCTCGCTCACCTTCACCCCGGAGGAGAGCGGCGAGCTCACCGTCGGCGTCGACCCGGCGCTGCTCGCCGAGGCGATGGGTGCCGACTTCGCCGCCTTCGGCACCCCCGCGCAGGACGCGACCTTCGAGATCCAGGGCGGGACGGTGCAGATCGTGCCGTCGGTCGACGGCACCGGCGTCGACCCGGCGGTGCTCGCCGGCCAGCTGGTCGAGGTGCTCCCGGACGCCGCGCCCCGGACGGTGACCGCGCAGCTCGGGCCCATCCCGGCCGACCTCACCACCGAGGAGGCCCAGCAGCTGGGGATCAAGGAGGAGATCAGCTCCTTCACCACCAGCACCGGCAACAGCGCCAGCGGCACCAACATCCGCGTGGTGGCCGAGGAGGTCGACGGCGCCCTGGTGCTGCCGGGCGAGACCTTCAGCCTCAACGGCTACACCGGCCCGCGCGGCGCCGCGCAGGGGTACGTGCCGGCCAACGTGATCAGCGGCGGGCAGCTGTCGACGGCGATCGGCGGCGGCATCAGCCAGTTCGCGACGACGATGTTCAACGCCGTCTTCTTCGCCGGCCTCGAGGACGTCTACCACAAGACGCACAGCTTCTACATCAGCCGCTACCCCGCCGGCCGCGAGGCCACGGTGTACGACGGGCAGATCGACCTGCAGTGGCGCAACGACACCGACACCGGCGTCTACGTGCAGACCCAGTGGGTGCCGTCGGGCTCCGGGGGCGGGTCGATCACCGTGCGCTTCTGGGGCACCAAGCACTACGAGATCGAGGCGATCGAGGGTCCCCGGCGCAACGTCACGCAGCCGGCGGTGCAGGAGAAGGTCGACGACGGCAGCTGCATCCCGCAGGGCGGAGCGGCCGGGTTCGACATCACCGTGACCCGGGTCTTCCGCGACCTGCAGACCGGGGCGGAGATCCGCCGCGAGACCTTCGAGACCCACTACGCCCCCGAGGCGGTCATCCGCTGCATCGCGCCCCCGCCGGCCGCGCCGGAGACGCCGCCGGCCACCCCGGGCGGCGGGGCACCGGCGACCGGGCCCGCCGGCCGCCGGCCCGGCGGCAGCACGCCCGGAACGCCGCACCGGCACCGCCGCCGCAGCGCCGCGCGAGTGGCCTGACCGGTCGCCCGGGCAGGCGAACCGCCGTCCCGACCGGCCCGGACGGCGGTCGCCCCCCTGGCCGACGTGCACACTGGTCCGGTGAGCGCGGTGCTGCCCGGAGGGTCCCCGGCCCGCGCCGGGGACCCCGAGGCGGTCGCCGGCGCCGGCGGTGACCAGGCGCCGCCCGGCACCTCCTCGGGCAGCACGGCCGCCGGCGCGGCCCGGCCCCGCGGGCTGGCCCGGTGGCCGCGACCGATCCGGGTGCCGCTGCAGGTGCTGGGCCAGACCGTCGCCAAGGCGTGGTCCGACCGCATCCTCGGGCTGTCGGGCGAGGCGGCGTTCTGGCAGATCCTCTCCGTGCCGCCGCTGCTCATCGGGCTGCTCGGGACGCTGGGCTACCTGGGCAACCTGATCGGCGAGGCGTCGGTCGCCGAGATCGAGGCGCAGCTGCTGGACGCCTCGGCCAAGGCCCTGACGCCCGACGTCGTCGACTCGCTGGTGCGGCCGACCCTGGCCGACATCCTCGGCTCGGGCCGGCTCGACGTCATCAGCCTCGGCTTCCTGCTGTCGCTGTGGGCCGGGTCGTCGGCGACGGCGACCTTCATGAACACGATCGTGATCGCCTACGACCAGCGCGACGTCCGCGGGCCGATCGCCACCCGCCTCATGGCGCTGTGGCTGTTCGTCGTCGGCCTGCTCATGGCGGTGCTGACGCTGCCGCTGCTGGTGCTCGGCCCCGACATGCTCGTGTCGCTGCTGCCCGACGACTGGCAGGACGAGGCCACCGTCCTGGTGAACGCCGTGTACTTCCCGATCGTGCTGCTGGGCCTGGTGCTGGCCCTGACCAGCTTCTACCACGTGGTGCTGCCGCGGCGGCTGCCCTGGCGGCGACACCTGCCCGGCACGGTGCTCGCGCTGACGTTCTTCGTCGTCGCCGCGCTGCTGCTGCGCACCTACGTCGCCGACATCCTCGTGGCGGCACTCCCCTACGGCGCGCTGGCCACCCCGATCGCCGCGCTGCTGTTCTGCTTCTTCTTCGGCATGGCGGTGCTGCTGGGTGCCGAGCTCAACGCCACCATCCAGGCCCGCTGGCCGGCACCGCTGCGCCGGCACCTGAAGCGGCGCCAGGAGCGGCGGGCGGAGAAGCTGGAGCGCGCCCGCCGCCTCGACGCCCTCTGAGAAGCCACGTGCACGGTGCGCCCGGCCCCGTGCAGGGTCCCGCCGCGAGCGTGCGGGCGGCGGGGGGCACGGGGGCCCTTACTCCTTCTTGAGCTGCTCGTAGATCTCCTTGCACGCCGGGCACACCGGGCTGCCCGGCTTCGGGCTCTTGGTGACCGGGAAGACCTCGCCGCAGAGCGCCTCGACGAGCGTGCCCATGACCGCGCTCTCGGCGATCTTGTTCTTGCGCACGTAGTGGAAGACCTCGTTGACGTTGCCGGTGTCGCTGTCGCGGACGTCCGGCCGCTCGAGGATGTCGCTGCTGCTCATGCGCTGCCTCCAGGGAGATACGGCTCCGATGGCGGCCCGGGCACCCGAGGGCGGGCCCCGGGCGCGGCCACCCCGCCCACCATGATGGCAGGGTGCCCGCTCCCCGCCCCGCCCCGCTGACCCTCTCCCCCGAGGTCGCCGACGCGCTCGCCGCCGGGGCGCCCGTCGTCGCCCTCGAGAGCACGCTGCTGGCCCACGGCCTGCCGCGCCCGGACAACCGCGCGGCCGCCGACCGCGTGGAGGACGCCGTCCGCGCGGGCGGCGCCGTGCCGGCGACGATCGCCGTCCTCGACGGGGTGCCGCACGTGGGGCTCACCGCCGAGCAGGTCGACCGCGTCTGCGCCGATCCCGACCTGGCCAAGCTCGGCGTCCGCGACCTGCCGGTCGCCGCCGCGCTCGGCCTGTCCGGGGCCACCACCGTCTCCAGTACCGCGCTGCTGGCCCAGGCCGCCGGGATCGGGGTCTTCGCCACCGGCGGGCTCGGCGGCGTGCACCGGGAGTCGGCCGAGACCTTCGACGAGTCCGCCGACCTGACCGCCCTGTCCCGGACGACGCTGGCCGTCGTCTGCGCCGGGGTGAAGTCGATCCTCGACGTCCCGGCCACGCTGGAGCGGCTGGAGAGCCTGTCGGTGACCGTGGTCGGCTACCGCACCCGCGCCTTCCCCGGCTTCTACGTCGCCGACTCCGGCTCGCCGCTGGACTGGTCGGTCGAGACCCCGGCGCAGGCCGCCGCCGTGCTGGCCGCCCGCCGCGGCGTGGCGCCCGGCGCGGTCGTCGTGGCCAACCCGCTGCCGGCCGAGGACCAGCTCGATCCGGCCCTGCACGACCGCGTCATCGCCGACGCGCTGGCCGCCGCCGGCGCCGCCGGGGTGCGCGGCAAGGCGGTCACCCCCTTCGTCCTCGACCACCTGCACCGGGCCAGCGACGGCGCCACCCTGGAGGTCAACGTGCGCCTGGTGCTGCGCAACGCCGAGCTGGCCGGGCGGATCGCCGCCGAGCTCGTCGCGCTAACCCGCTGAGCGACGTGCGCCCGGTCCTCGTCGTCGGCGACCTCGCCACCGACGTCGTCGCCGTGCTGTCCGGCGATCCGGCGCCCGGCTCCGACCGCCCGGCGCAGGTCCGGATGCGCGGCGGCGGGGCCGGCGCCAACGTCGCGGTGCACCTGGGCCGGCTCGGCGTGCCGGTGACGTTCGCCGGCTGCGCCGGGGACGACGCCGCGGCGGACGCCCGGCTGGCCGAGCTCGAGCGGGCGCGGGTCGCGTTCGCCGTCCGGACGGTGCCCGGCGCGGTCACCGGCACGATCGTGAGCCTCGTCGAGCCCGGCGGGCAGCGCAGCATGCTGGCCGACCGCGGGGCCAACCTGGCCCTCCTCCCGGCCGACGTGCCGGAGATCCCCGCCGGGGCGCACCTGCACCTGTCGGGCTACACCCTGCTCGACCCGCGGCCGCGGCCCGCCGGCCTGGCCGCCCTCGCCGCGGCGGCGGCCGCCGGGGCGACCACCTCGCTGGACCCGGCCTCGACCGGGCCGCTGGCCGCCTACGGCGTCGACCGCTGGCTGGCCGACACCGTCGGCGTGACGCTGCTGCTGCCCAACGAGGACGAGGCCCGGCTGCTCACCGGCTGCGCCGACCCGGGCGACGCCGCCCGCTCGCTGGCCGCCCGGCACCCGGCGGTGGCGGTCACCCTCGGCGCCGAGGGCGCGCTGTGGTGCGCGGGCGACCGGCTGGTGCACCGGCCGGCCCCGCCGGCCCGGGTCGTCGACACCACCGGCGCCGGCGACGCGTTCACCGCCGGCCTGCTCGCCGAGTGGCTGGCCGCGGGCGACGGCGACCCCGCCCGGCTGCTGGACGCCGGCATGGCGGTGGCCGCCGCCGTGGTCGCCCGTCCCGGCGCGCGGTGACGATCAACCGTGACCACATCGTGATCTGCGATCGGCGAAGGACACCCTAAGTTCGGTAAGGCAACCCTCACATAGTCGGGCAGCGCAGCCACGTGCGAGGGCAGCCGACTGCGGCGCACCGACCGAGGCGCCCCACCTCCGACCGGAAGGACACCATGCGCCGCACTTCGCGACTGGCCACGCTCGCCACCGCCACCCTGCTCGCCGGCGGCCTCGCCGCCTGCTCCTCCTCCGCGGCCGACGACGGGGACGGCGGCTCCGGCACCGCCTCCGGCGGCTCGGACACGATCACCGTCGAGCACGCGTTCGGCACGACCACCATCGAGGGCACCCCCGAGCGCGTCGCCACGGTGAACTGGGCCAACCACGAGGTGCCGCTGGCCCTCGGCGTCGTGCCCGTCGGCATGGCGGCGGCCAACTTCGGTGACGACGACGGCGACGGCATGCTGCCCTGGGTCTCCGAGAAGCTCGAGGAGCTCGGCGGCGAGACCCCGGTGCTGTTCGACGAGACCGACGGCATCGACTTCGAGGCGGTCGCCGACACCGAGCCCGACGTCATCCTCGCCGGCTACTCGGGTCTGACCGAGGAGGACTACGAGACCCTCTCCGAGATCGCGCCCGTCATCGCCTACCCCGAGGCGCCGTGGTCGACGCCGTGGCGCGAGATGATCGAGATCAACGCCGCCGGCATGGGCATGGCCGAGGAGGGCGAGGAGCTCGTCGCGAGCATCGAGCAGGAGATCGCCGACGCCGCCGCGGAGTACCCGCAGCTCGAGGGCAAGCGGACGATGTTCATGACCCACGTGGACACCACCGACCTCAGCGAGGTCAGCTTCTACACCCCGTTCGACACCCGCGCGGCCTTCTTCGAGGACCTCGGCCTCACCACCCCGGAGAGCGTGACGGCCGCCTCCGAACCCGGCGTGTTCAACGGTTCGGTCAGCGCCGAGCAGGTCGACGTGTTCGACGACGTCGACATCATCGTGACCTACGGCGACCAGGAGCTGGTCGCCGCCCTGAACGCCGACCCGCTGCTGTCGCAGATCCCGGCCGTCCAGAACGGGTCGATCGTGCTGCTGCCCGACACCCCGCTGGGCACCGCCGCCAACCCGACGCCGCTGGCCATCGGCTGGGTCCTCGACGACTACCTCGCCCTGCTCGCCGAGGCCGCCGACAAGACGGCGTGACCACCTCCCCGTGACGTCGGTCGACACGACCCCGACGACCCCGGGTGCCGCCCCTGCGCGGCGCCCGGGGTCGCTCCGGTTCGCCTGGCTGCTGGTCGTCGTCGCCGTCCTGGTGCTGCTCGTGGTCGCCTCGGTGGCCATCGGCTCGCGGAACGTCGGCTGGTCCGACATCCTCGCCGCGCTCGGCGGCTCCTCCGACGGCATCGACGAGGCGGCGGTCACCAAGCGCATCCCCCGCACCGTGCTCGCCGTCCTCGTCGGCGCGGCGCTGGGCCTGTCCGGCGCGGTCATGCAGGGCGTGACCCGCAACCCGCTGGCCGACCCCGGCGTGCTCGGCATCAACATGGGCGCCTCGCTCGCCGTGGTCGCGGGCATCGCCTGGTTCGGCCTGTTCTCGGCGACCAGCCGGATCTGGACGGCGATCGCCGGCGCCGCGCTGGCCGCGGTGTTCGTCTACGCCGTCGGGTCGCTGGGCCGCGGCGGGGCCACCCCGCTGAAGCTGGCGCTGGCCGGGGCGGCGACGTCGGCGGCCCTGACGTCGTTCGTCACCGCGATCGCGCTGCCGCGCGGCGACATCTCCGAGAGCGTCCAGTCGTGGCAGGTCGGCGGCGTGGGCGGGGCGACGTTCGCAAACATCACGCCGGTGCTGCCGTTCCTGCTGGCCGGCCTGGCCATCAGCCTGCTGTCGGCCCGCAGCCTGAACTCCCTGGCCCTCGGGGACGAGCTCGCGGCGGGCCTCGGCGAGCGCGTCGCGCTGGCCCGCGGGCTGGCCGCCGCGGGATCGGTGCTGCTGTGCGGTGCGGCCACCGCGGTGGCCGGGCCCATCTGGTTCGTCGGGCTGATCGTCCCCCACCTGTGCCGGCTGCTGGTCGGCGTCGACCACCGCTGGCTGCTGCCGTTCTCCGCCCTCGCCGGCGCCTGCCTGCTGACCGCCTCCGACGTGCTCGGCCGCATCCTGGCCCGCCCGGAGGAGCTGGACGTCGGCATCGTCACCGCGCTGATCGGCGCCCCGGTGTTCATCGCCATCGTCCGCCGGCAGAAGGTGCGGGAGCTGTGACCGCCGTCCTCGCACCGGCCGCCGCGACCGTCGAGGCGGTCGCGCGCGCCCGGCACCGCCGCGCCACGCGGCGGCGGGCCGTGATCGTGCTGCTCGCCGTCCTGGTCGTCGCGACCTTCGCCGTCACCCTCATGGTCGGGCGCACCTTCTACCCGCCCGGCGACGTGCTGCGGGTCGTGCTCGGCGAGCAGGTGCCGGGCGCCTCGTTCACCGTCGGGCGGCTGCGGCTGCCCCGGGCGGTGCTCGCGGTGGTGGCGGGGCTGAGCTTCGGCCTGGCCGGCGTCACCTTCCAGACGATGCTGCGCAACCCGCTGGCCAGCCCCGACGTGATCGGCATCAGCACCGGCGCGAGCGCGGCGGCGGCGTTCGCGATCGTCGTCCTCGGCTGGACCGGCACGGCCGTCTCGCTCACCGCGATCGTCGCGGCGCTGGGCGTCGCGCTGCTGATCTACGGGCTGGCCTTCACGGGGGGCGTCGCCGGCACCCGGCTCATCCTGATCGGCATCGGCGTCGCCGCGATGTCCACGAGCGCCACCAACTACGTGCTGTCCAAGGCCGGCGCCTGGGACTACGCCGAGGCCCTGCGCTGGCTGACCGGCAGCCTCAACGGCACCACCTGGGCGGGAACCGTCCCGGCCCTGGTCGCGCTGGTCGTGCTCGGCCCGGTGCTGCTGGCCCGCACCCGGGACCTCTCCGCGCTGCAGCTGGGCGACGACACCGCCTCGGCGCTGGGCACCCGGGTCGAGCGCACGCGGGTGGTGGCGATCGTCGCGGCCGTCGGCCTGATCGCGTTCGCGACGGCCGCCTGCGGGCCCATCGCGTTCGTGTCCTTCCTCGCGGGGCCGATCGCGGCGAGGATCGTGGGGCCCAACGGCTCGCTGCTGGTGCCCGCCGCGCTGGTGGGGGCGCTGCTCGTGCTCGTCGCCGACCTCGCCGGCCAGTTCGCCCTCGGCACCCGCTTCCCGGTGGGCGTCGTCACCGGGGTGCTCGGCGCGCCGTACCTGATCTACCTGATCGTCCGCACCAACCGGGCCGGAGGCTCACTATGACCGGCTCTGCCGGCCCAGCGGCTCCGCCGCACGCGAGGGAACGAGGCACACCATGACCGCCACCCACTCCCTCACGGCCGAGCAGCTGACGCTGGCCTACGGCGAGCGAACTGTGATCGACGGCCTCGACCTGGTGGTGCCGGCCGGCCGGGTGACCGCCATCGTCGGCGCCAACGCCTGCGGCAAGTCCACGCTGCTGCGGTCGATGAGCCGGCTGCTGGCGCCCCGCCGCGGCCAGGTGCTGCTCGACGGCAAGGCGGTGCACCGGATGCCGGCCAAGGAGCTGGCCCGCACCCTCGGCCTGCTGCCGCAGTCGCCGATCGCGCCGGAGGGCATCACGGTGGCCGACCTCGTCGGCCGCGGGCGGCATCCGCACCAGGGCGTCTTCACCCGCTGGCGCACCGAGGACGACGTCGCGGTGGCCGCCGCCCTGGAGGCGACCCGGACCGCCGAGCTGGCCGACCGCCCCGTGGACGAGCTCTCCGGCGGGCAGCGGCAGCGGGTGTGGATCGCGATGGCCCTGGCCCAGCAGACCGACCTGCTGCTGCTCGACGAGCCGACGACGTTCCTCGACGTCGCCCACCAGGTCGAGGTGCTGGACCTGCTGACCGACCTCAACCGCACCCGCGGGACGACGATCGTCATGGTCCTGCACGACCTGAACCTGGCCGCCCGCTACGCCGACCACCTGGTCGCGCTGGTCGACGGCCGGATCCACGCGGCGGGCGCGCCGGCCGAGGTGCTGACCGAGGACTGCGTGCGCGCCGTCTTCGGCCTGGAGAGCCGGGTCGTGGTCGACCCGACCTCGGGCGCGCCGCTGATGCTGCCGAGGGGGCGGCACCACATGCGCGCCGACCAGGAGGTCAGTGGTCGATGACGCGGCCGCCCGCGGAGGGGTTCTCGAGCACGCGGTCGGCCGGCGGGCTGACGTAGCGGTTCGGGTCGAGCTTCTTCTTCGGCGGCCGGTCGTTGGCCATGACCACCGCGACCCACGGCAGCACGGTGCCGAGCACCGCGAAGATGATCGCCAGCCAGAGGATCTGGTAGAAGGCCGCGGCCAGCACGAGGCTCACGGCGCGCACCGCCATCGTGATGACGTACCGCTTCTTCCGGGCCGCGTGCTGGTCGACGAGGCTCGGTGCCGCCTCGGTGATGAGGACCGGCTCTGCTCGCCGGGAGCGTGCGGACTGCTGGCTGGAGGCCACGAGCGCCCTTCCCTGGACCGGTCGGGGGAGGTGGCAGGTGTCGGCACTCGGGTTCGGGCCCGGCTCCTGGAGCCCCCGGCTCCGCCGACCATCGTGCCACCGGATCGGGCCCGGTGCAGCCACCTCCCGGTGCCGCGCTCAGGCCCCGGCCGCGGCCGCCTTCGCCTGCTTCGCGGCCTGCTTGACCGCCTGCTTGGTGGCCCGCACCTCGGCCAGCGACTCGGGGCCGGTGATGTCGGCGACCGAGCGCCGGGAGCCCTCCTCGCCGTACTCCCCCGCCGCCTCGCGCCAGCCCGGCGGCGTGATGCCGTACTGCTTGCCGAGCAGCGCCACGAAGATCTTCGCCTTCTGCGCGCCGAAGCCCGGGAGCTCCCCGACCCGCTTCAGCAGGGTGCGGCCGTCGGGGGCGTCGGCCCACAGCGCCTCGGCGCGGCCGTCGTAGCGCTCGACCAGCAGCCGGCACAGCGCCTGGGCGCGGGCGGCCATCGACCCGGGGTAGCGGTGCACGGCCGGTGGTCCCTGGAACCAGGCGGCCACCTGCTCGGGGTCGGCGTCGGCCAGGTCGGCGGCGGACAGGGTGTCCACGCCCATCCGGTCGGCGAGCAGCCGGGGCCCGGCGAACGCGCGCTCCATGGGGAACTGCTGGTCGAACAGCATCCCCAGCAGGAGCGCGAGCGGGTCACGGCCGAGCAGCTCGTCGGCAGCGGGGTCCTGGGTGAGGCGGAGGCTCGGCACGCCCGAGATGGTGCCCTACCCCGGTCCGGGTGCGATCACCTGCGGCGGGGCGGCCCTCAGAGCCCGCGCGCCACCCGCTCGAGCAGCCCGTCCAGCTGCGCCTCCCGCTCCTGCTCCGGCAGGCCCTGCAGGGGCCCCTGCAGGCAGAGCAGGGCGAATCCGTGCACCGCCGCCCAGCAGGTGACGTCGGCGCCGGGACGTCGCTCGGCGGGGAGCACACCGGTCGCGACCAGCTCGTCGAGCACGGTGGAGAGCACGCCGTAGGGGCCCTGCCCCGGTGCGCCGTCCTCCGGCCGGGCGCAGGCGAAGGCGGTGGCGAACAGCCCGGGCTCGGCGAGCGCGAAGTGCACGTACTCCCGGCCCACCGCCCGCAGCCGCGCGCACGCCGGCGCACCGCGGTCGTCGTCGGGGAGGTCGGCCAGCCGGTCGCGCATCCGCTGCTCCAGCTCGGCCATGGCCCGCACGGAGACCTCCGCGAGCAGGTCGTCGCGGTCGACGAAGTGCCGGTAGGCGGCGTTGTGCGAGACCCCGGTGCGGCGGGCGGCGTCGCGCAGCACGACGGCGTCGGCGCCGCCGGCGCGGGCCTGGTCGACGGCGGTGTCGATCAGCGCGGCCCGCAGGTTGCCGTGGTGGTAGCGGCGTGCGGCGCTGGGACCTTCGACCATGTTGACAGTGTCCACCACCCGTGCTGGAGTGTCCATGTTGCCGGTGTCCACATGCGTGGCACCCCAGGCGCCACGACAGGAGAAGCCCGATGAGCAGGACAGCCCTCGCCGGCCGGATGACCGCCGACGCACCGCCCGGAACGGTCGTCTTCCTCATCGGCATGCGGATCAACCGGCCGGGGAAGATCCGGCAGTGGCTGCCGGTCGCCACGGCGATGCCCCGGATGCTGCGGGAGCTGGCCGCGCATCCCGACCTCGGCCTGCTCGCCGCCCGCACCTACG
The DNA here is from genome assembly GCF_054050695.1 of Blastococcus sp. SYSU D00820. Lineage (NCBI taxonomy): Bacteria > Bacillati > Actinomycetota > Actinomycetes > Geodermatophilales > Geodermatophilaceae > Blastococcus > Blastococcus sp. SYSU D00820. Next base: position 31,564 of record NZ_JBJGZW010000021.1, on the reverse strand, counting down.
TCAGCGGGCGCACGGTGCTGACCGTCCAGTACTGGCGCAGCGCCGAGGACCTCGACCGCTACGCCCGCGCCCGCGACCACGCCCACCTCCCTGCCTGGCGGGAGTTCAACCGGCGAGTCCGGGACAACGGCGACGTCGGCATCTTCCACGAGACCTACGTCCTGGAACGCCAGGAGACCGTCTACGTCAACATGCCGGCCGACTTCGGTCTCGGCGGCGCCACCGGCCTGGTGCCGCTGGCCGCCCGCGGGCAGCGCGCGGCCCACCGGCTGGACCCCTCGGTGCCCGACGTTCCCGCGGTCGCCCCCTACTGACCAGGCAGCCGGGCGGTCCCGCCGCGCTCAGCCCCGCCGTCGCCTGTGGGATGCCGTCGGCGGTGCGGCCGGCGGCTCCTCGGCCGGCAGCACGTGCCGCGCCGCCTCGCACAGGTCGTCGAGGGGATCGAGGGCCTGCGCCGCGCAGGCCAGCTCCTGGAGCAGGGTCCGGAACGTCGCGGCGCGCGCCGGAGGAAGCGGGCCGAGGAGGTGCGTCTCCACGTGGTCGAGGGCCTGACGGCGCTGCTGCCACTCCGCACGTCCGGTGTCGGTGGCGACGACGAGCCGGCTGCGGCGGTCGGCGGGGTCGGGACGGCGGACCACCAGGTCGAGCCGCTCGAGGTCGTCGATCAGGTAGGTGAGCACGGTGCGGTCGATCCCCAGTTCCTCGGCGATCGCACCCTGGTTGCGGGGCGGCTCCCCGATGGCGGCAGTGAGGACCTGGTAGCCGCGCGGCCCGCCGGGGAGGTCCCGCAGCGTGGACTCGGCGGCCCTCACGTAGGAGCGGAACAGGGCGCCGAGCATCCACCCCAGGTCGTGGTCCAGCTGTGCAGCCTCGGCAGGTTCCGTCGCCATGCGTCGAGGATAGCTCTGCGCCATAGACGTTCTCCATCGGAGATCTTCTGTCCGGCATAACATCGAGCGGGCCGCGGTTGTCGTGGCCGGCACGGTAGGCCGATCGAGGAGATCCGATGAGCAGGCATCCCGAGGAGGGGACGGCGACGACCCGCTACGGCCACCGGCTGGAGTTCGGGTCCTTCATCACGCCGGCGAGCGCCGACCCGGCGCGCACGGTCGGCCTGGCCGTGCTGTCCGAGCAGGTCGGGCTGGACCTGGTGACGTTCCAGGACCACCCGTACCAGCCGGGCTTCCTCGACACCTGGACGTTGCTGAGCTTCGTCGCGGCGCGCACCAGCACGGTGCACCTGTCGGCGAACGTCATCAACCTGCCGCTGCGCCCGCCGGCGGTGCTGGCCCGCAGCGTGGCCGGCCTGGACCTGCTCAGCGGCGGCCGGGTCGAGCTCGGCCTGGGTGCCGGTGCGTTCTGGGACGCGATCGAGGCCATGGGCGGGCGGCGGCTCAGCGGCGGTCAGGGGGTGCGGGCGCTGGAGGAGGCCATCGAGGTCATCCGTCAGACCTGGGACGCCGAGGCGCGCGGCGGCGTCCGCGTCGACGGCGAGCACTACCGGGTCGTCGGCGCCAAGCGCGGCCCGGCGCCGGCCCACGACGTCGGCATCTGGCTGGGCGCCTACAAGCCCCGCATGCTGGCGCTGACCGGTCGCCGCGCGGACGGCTGGCTGCCGTCGCTGGGCTACCTGCAGCCGGGCGACCTGGCTGCGGGCAACGCGCGCATCGACGAGGCGGCGCAGGAGGCCGGGCGGTCGCCGTCGCAGATCCGCCGGCTGCTCAACGTCACCGGCCGGTTCGACCCCGTCGGCCGCGGACCGCTGCACGGGCCGGCCGAGCAGTGGGCCGAGGAGCTCGCCGACCTGGCGCTGCGCGACGGGATCGGCACCTTCATCCTGGGCAGCGACGACCCCGACGACCTGCGCCGCTTCGCCGGCGAGGTGGCCCCGGCGGTCCGCGAGCTGGTGGCCGCCGAGCGCTCGCCCGCGCCGGCCCCGGCACGCGCGACCCCGGCGGCGCCGCGGCCGGCCGTCCCCCGCGGGCCCTTCGCCGTCGTCCCCACCCCCGACGACGGCACCCGCCGCAGCACCCGGCAGGTGTGGGAGGAGTCGACCCGCCCCACCGGGCCCGCACCCGATCCCGGGCGCACCTACACCGCGCACGAGCAGGCCGGCGGCCAGCACCTGATCGACGTGCACGACGGGTTGCGCGCCGAGCTCGCGCAGATCCACGACCTCGTCGAGCAGGTCGCCGCCGGCGGGATGGACGTCGGCACGGCGCGCTCGCACATCAGCACGATGACCATGCGGCAGAACAAGTGGACGCTGGGCACCTACTGCGAGTCCTACTGCCGGATCGTCACCACCCACCACACCCTCGAGGACAGGTCCCTGTTCCCCCACCTGCGCAACGCCGATCCGCGGCTGACCCCGGTCATCGACCGGCTCGAGCAGGAGCACCGCGCCATCCACGACGTCCTCGAGGGCGTCGACCGCGCGCTGGTCGCCTTCGTCGCCGCCCCCGACGGCATGGCCGGGCTGCGCGCCGCGGTCGACCTGCTCAGCGACAGCCTGCTCTCCCACCTCGGCTACGAGGAGCGCGAACTCGTCGAGCCGATCGCCCGGCTCGGGCTGGGCTGACCGCGTCGCGGCCCCGTCCGCGGGCAGCGGACGGGGCCGCGCCCGGGAGGGCTCAGGCGAGCGCCGGCTCGGCGTCCACCAGGGCGCCCCGGAGCATCTCCCGCAGTTCCGGCGTCTTCTCGTGCCCGTGCTTGTCGGCGGCGTGCACGACCGCCGCGTCGAGGACGTCGTCCTCCTCGCCGGCGATGGTGAGCGAGCAGGCGATGTCGCTGGGGATGGTGCGGCAGTCGATCATCTTGCGGGTCATGGGCTGCGCCTTCCTGTGCGGGCCGGGCCCCCTGCGGCACCCGGCCGGGGAGCCGCCAGGCCGGCGACCTGGCGGCAGCGGCGCCCTCGACGCGGACGTCCCGGCGTGCTCAGCGGGCGTGTCCGGGGGCGCCGTCGGCGCCGCGGGGCAGGGGTACGTCCGGGCGCGCCGGGTGTCCAGGGTCGGAGGACTCCCCACGCGCCGGGGCGCGGGTCCGCCCGGTCACCCGCTGGCGACCGACCACGGGAATCCGTCGGGATCGGTGAACCGCCCGCCGTGCCCGCCGGCCGGCAGCTCCGCCGCCGGGGCGACGATCCGGCCCCCGGCGGGTGCGACCGCCGCCAGGAGCGCGTCGACCTCGTCGGCCGATCCGGCCCGGCAGACCAGCGGCGCGGACCCGGCGTCCCCGAGGTCGGTGCCGGCGTCCTTCGCCAGCTCACGGCCCGGCATGAGGCCCAGCCGCACGCTGCCGGGCCGGAAGCGGAAGTCGACGAACGTGGTGCCGTAGTCCCGGTCGACGGTCATGCCCAGGGCCGTGTAGAACGCCGCGGAGACCTTCGGCCGGGCCACCCCGAGGATGGTCACGACCTCGGTCGGCACCGGCGGGTCGGCGGCCGGGCCGGTGTCCTTCTTCGTGGGTGCCGCCAGCTTCCACACCGTGCCGTCGGGTGCCCGCACCACCGCGGTGAAGCCGCCGAAGAAGCCCTTCTTCGCCGGCTTGAGGACCGTCGCGCCGTGCCGGGCGGCGGCGGCCACGAGCGCCTCGACCTCGCTGGGCTGGGCGACGACGAGGTTCAGGACGCGGCCGCCGGCACCGGCGGTCGCCGGTCCGTCGGCGGGCTGCAGCTCCAGCTGCCCGGCGCCCCGGAGGTCCAGCCGGATGCTCCCGGCGGCCTCCCGGACGGGAAAGGAGAACGCGCTCCGGTAGAAGACGCAGGCGGCGTCCACGTCGGGAACGGGGAGACCGACGACGTCGAGCGACAGGGCCATGGGAACTCTTCGGTCGCCGACCGGCTCAGACGAGCTGGTTGACGCGGATCAGGTTGCCGGCGGGGTCGCGGAAGGCGCAGTCGCGCACGCCGTAGTCCTGGTCCATGGGCTCCTGCAGCACCTCGGCGCCGCCGGCCTCGAGCCTGGCGAACAGCCCGTCGAGGTCGTCGCTGGCCAGGGTGACCGCGGCGAAGTTGCCCTTGGCGATCAGCTCCAGGATGGTCCGGCGCTCGTCGTCGGTGATGGTGGGATCGGCGGCCGGCGGGTGAAGGACGATCGAGGTGTCCGGCTGGTCGGGCGGGCCGACGGTGATCCAGCGCATGTCGCCGTAGCCGACGTCCTTGCGGACCTCGAAGCCGAGCACGTCGCGGTAGAAGGCCAGGGACGCCTCGGCGTCGGTGTGCGGCAGGAAGGTGTAGTGGATGATCACGGTCATGCCGGGGACGCTAGCGACGGCGCCGTCCCCGGTACTTCTCGATTCCTGACCGGTCGGGTGACCTGCTTGGCCAGGCACGGCGGGATGCCCGCCCCGTCGTGCGCCGCCCGCCGGTACGCGCCCGGCGCCATGCCCACCAGCTCGGTGAACCGGTTGCTGAAGGTGCCCAGCGACCCGTAGCCGACGGCGAAGCAGACCTCGGTGACGCTCAGGTCGCCGCGGCGCAGCAGCGTCATCGCCCGCTCGATGCGCCGAGTCATGAGGTACTGGTACGGCGACTCGCCGTAGGCCCGGCGGAAGGCCCGGCTGAGGTGCCCGGCCGACATGTGCACGCCCCGCGCGAGCGCCTCGACGTCCAGCGGCTCGGCGTACTCCCGGTCGATCCGGTCGCGCACGCGCCGCAACCGCACGAGGTCCTGCAGCCGCTGCTCCGAGGCCGACGCGCTGGTCACGGGCGGGAGCCTAGAGGCGCGGAGGGACGGCGGGCGTCCGGAACCGGACCCCGTCCGCTGTCACGGGGTGGACTCGGGAGGAGGATCGGGACGTGGACGTCGACGAGGGCACGCGGGAGCTGTTCAGCGAGGAGCGGTCGGCGGAGGTGGTCGCGGCCAGCTTCGCGGGGACGCCGGATCCGCGGCTGCGGGAGGTGCTGACGTCGCTGGTGCGGCACCTGCACGCGTTCGTCAAGGACGTGGAGCTGACCGAGGAGGAGTGGGCGTTCGCCATCGACTTCCTCACCCACACCGGGCACATGAGCGACGAGGTGCGCCAGGAGTTCATCCTGCTGTCCGACGTCCTCGGGGTGTCGATGCTGGTGGAGACGATCAACCACCGCACCGGCGGCACCTCGACCGAGTCGACCGTGCTCGGACCGTTCCACATGGTGGAGTCCCCGCCCCGGCAGCTGGGCGACGACATCAACCTCGACCGCAAGGGCACCCCGTGCCTGGTGTCGGGTCAGGTGACCGGGCCGGACGGCGAGCCGCTGGCCGGGGCGACCGTGGACGTCTGGCAGACCAACGAGGACGGCTTCTACGACGTCCAGCAGCCCGACGTCCAGCCGCCGGGCAACCTGCGCGGGCTGTTCACCGCCGACGAGCAGGGCCGGTTCTGGTTCCGCTCGGTGGTGCCGCGCTACTACCCGATCCCCGACGACGGCCCGGTCGGCCAGTTGCTGGCCGCGACCGGGCGGCACCCCAACCGCCCGGCGCACCTGCACTTCATCGTCACCGCTCCCGGCTACCGGCCGGTGACCACGCACGTGTTCGTCGCCGACTCCCCCTATCTGGACTCCGACGCCGTATTCGGGGTCAAGGAGAGCCTGATCCGCGAGGTCGGCACCGTCGACGACCCGGTCCGCGCCGCCGAGGTCGGGCTGGCCAACCCGTTCCGCACCCTGACCTTCGACCTGGTGCTGCTGCGCGAGGACCAGGCGCCGCCGGCGGCGCAGCCCGCCGAGGTGCAGCCGACGATCGTCCGCGGAGCCCCGGCGTGAGCCGGGAGTTCACCTACAGCGCGCTGCCCATGCGGGTCCGGTTCGGGCCCGGGTCGCTGGCCGCGCTGCCCGAGGAGGTCGCCGCCCTCGGGCTCACCCGCGTGCTGGTGCTGTGCTCCCCGGAGCAGGCCGACACCGGCCGGCAGGTGGCCGACGCCCTGGGCGACCGCGCCGCCGGGGTGCTGCCCGAGGCCCGCATGCACGTGCCGGTCGAGGTCGCGCACCGGGCGCGGCAGATGGCCGCCGACCTCGGGGCCGACGGCTGCGTGGCCGTCGGCGGCGGCTCGGCCGTCGGCCTGGGCAAGGCCATCGCGCTCGAGCACGGGCTGCCGGTGATCGCCGTCCCGACCACCTACGCCGGATCGGAGATGACCCCGGTCTGGGGGCTGACCGAGGGCGGCGCCAAGCGCACCGGCCGCGATCGGCGGGTGCTGCCGGTCAGCGTCCTCTACGACCCGCAGCTCACCCTCACCCTGCCCGCGCAGATGACGGTGACCAGCGGCATGAACGCCATCGCGCACGCCGTCGAGGGCCTCTACGCCCCCGACGCCAGCCCGATCGTCTCGCTCATGGCCGAGGAGGGCACCCGGGCCCTGGCCGCCGCGCTGCCCGCCGTCGTCGCCGACCCCACCGACCTGGACGCCCGCGGCGAGGCCCAGTACGGCGCCTGGCTGTGCGGCGCGGTGCTCGGCGCCACGACCATGGGCCTGCACCACAAGCTGTGCCACGCCCTCGGCGGCACCCTCGACCTGCCGCACGCCCCCACCCACACCGTCGTCCTCCCCCACGCCCTCGCGTACAACGCCGCCGCCGCTCCCCAGGCCGTGGCCGCGCTGTCGCGGGCCCTCGGCGGCGCCGACGACCCGGCCCGGGCCCTGTGGGAGCTGGCCGGCCGCCTCGGCGCCCCCCGCTCCCTGCGGGAGCTGGGGATGGCCGAGGACGACGTCGACCGGATCGCGGAGGCAGCGGTGGCCAGCCCGTACGCCAACCCCCGGCCGGTCACGCGCGAGGCCGTCGCCGGGCTGCTCCGGGCCGCCTGGTCGGGCGCCGAGCCGGGCCGGTAGCCGCGCCGGTCAGACCGTCCGGAGCGGCGCGCCCAGCCGGATCTCCCCGTCGGAGAGGACGTCGGCGCGCAGCCCGCCGCGGTGGATGAGCGGGCGGAGGACGCCGGGCCCGCTGAGCCGGTCGAGATGCACGCAGGGCTCGCAGAGCCGGCGCCCCTCGCACAGCACGTCCCCGATGCGGAAGCGCCGGCCGACCAGCGCGTTCAGGTCGACGCCGCGGGTGAGGACGTTGCGCCGGGTGCCGGGGAAGTCCAGCGCCTGCCCGGCGGCCGCCATCCCGTCGAGCACCTCGGCGGCCATGAGGGTCAGGTCGTAGCCGGGCCGCCGGCCGGCCCGCGGGCTGAAGGTGCCGGCGCCGGCGGCGTAGCGGTCGCCGTCGAGCCCCTGGCCCGCGCGGGCCCGCACGGCCTCCAGCAGCTGCATCGGCGCCTCCGCGGCCGGCGCGACGGCGAGCCCGGCGACGGTGCCGCTCAGGGCCCCGTCCGCCGCCCCGCGGCGCAGCACCGGGTCCAGCGAGGCGACGGCGAAGGCGGCCCCGATCGGCAGGTCCGCGGTGGCCCGGCCGAGCAGCGCGGGCTCCTGCGGGCTGAGGACGACGCCCGGCGGGGTGCCGAAGGCCAGGACGGCGGCCGGCCCCGGCGGCTGCTCCACGACCGCGATCCACCACCCGGCCCACTGGAAGCGCACGGGGTCGTCGATGGGCACCAGCCCCGAGCCGTGCTCGGCCAGCCAGCTCCGCCAGGTGCCCAGCGCCTGCGCGAGGTCGCCGGCCGGCTGCGGCAGGTCGGTCACGGGCACCTCGAGGACCGATGCCAGGCACGCCGCGACACCGCGGGCGAGCGCGGTCCCGGCGGGGCCGGGCGGGAGCTCGACGTCGATCACAGGTCCTCCAGGGAGTGGATGGGCACGGTCACGCGCCCGAGAAGCCGCGGACGGCCAGCGAGACCGCGAGCGCGGTCATGACCACGGCGATCGCCGCGTCGAGCACCCGCCAGGCCGCCGGGCGGGCGAACACCGGCCGCAGCAGGCGGGCACCGAAACCGAGGCCGGTGAACCACAGCAGGCTGCCGACGCCGGCTCCGGCGGCGAACGCCCAGCGGTGCTCGCCGTGCGTCGAGGCCATCGAGCCCAGCAGCACCACGGTGTCCAGGTACACGTGCGGATTGAGCCAGGTCAGCGCCAGGCAGGTGCCGACCGTGACGGCGAGACCGGTCCGGGCGCCGGCCGAGTCGGGCAGCAGCGCGCCGGGCCGCAGCGCCCGCCGGGCGGCGAGCAGCCCGTAGCAGAGGAGGAACGCCGCCCCGGCGAAGCACACCGCCGGCACCAGCCACGGCACCCGGGAGAGCACCGCGCCGGCGCCCAGCACGCCCGCGCCGATCAGCACGATGTCGGACAGCGCGCACACCGCCACCACGGCGGCGACGTGCTCGACGCGCAGCCCCTGCCGGAGCACGAAGGCGTTCTGCGCGCCGATGGCGACGATGAGACCCAGCCCCAGCGCCAGCCCGGAGACGGCGGCGAGCAGGGCGGGGGTGGTGAGCACGCCGACGACGGTAGGAAGCCCCGGACGTGCAGTCCAGCTCATGATCCTGATGCCTCATTAGCATCGCTTCATGGAATGGGACCTCGCCCAGCTGCGGGCGCTGGACGCCACCGTGCGGGCGGGCACGCTCGAGGCCGCCGCGCGGGCCCTGCACGTCACCCCCTCGGCGATCAGCCAGCGGCTGCGGGCGCTCGAGGTCGCGACCGGCCGGATCCTGCTCGTGCGCAGCAAGCCGGTGCAGGTCACCGGGTCCGGGCAGGCGGTGCTGCGACTGGCGCGGCAGATCGACCTGCTCACCGCCGACGTCGCCCGCGAGCTCGGGGAGGCCCCGGCGCCCGGGGTGGTGCCCACGCTGCCGATCGCGGTCAACGCCGACTCGATGGCCACCTGGGCGCTGCCCGCGCTGGCGCCGCTGGCCGGCGAGGTCTGCCTCGACCTGCACCGCGCGGACCAGGCGCACACCAGCGCGCTGCTGCGGGCGGGCACGGTCATGGCCGCGGTGACGTCAGACGCCGACCCCGTGCCCGGCTGCAGCGCCACCCGCCTGGGCGGCATGCGCTACCGGCCGATGGCCGCCCCCGCCTTCGCCCGGCAGTGGTTCCCCGACGGCCCCACGCCCGGGGCGCTGGCCCGCGCGCCGGTCGTCGTCTTCGACCGGGAGGACGACCTGCAGCACCGCTGGCTGCGCGCCCGGGCCGGCGACGGCGCCGCGCCGCCGATCCACCTCGTCCCGGCCTCGGCGGACTTCGTCGCCGCGGTCGGCCTCGGCCTGGGCTGGGGCATGGTCCCCGACCAGCAGGCCCGGACGGCGAGCGCGCCGCTGGTCGAGCTGGACCCGGGTGCCGCGGAGCACGTCGTCCTGTACTGGCAGCAGTGGCGGCTGCGCTCCCCCACGCTCGACCGGGTCCGCGAGGCGCTGCTGGCCGCCGCCGCCCGCGAGCTGGACCAGCCCGCCGGCTGACGGCCGGCCGCCGTCAGCGCGCCGGCGCGGACCGGACGCCGGTGCCGGGGACCCAGCCCAGCCGGCGGGAGATGCCGAGCGCGCTGGCCATCAGGGACGGCGTGGCCGTCGCGAGCTCCACCGAGCCGGCCCGGACGACCACCGACAGCGCCGCGACCACCCGGCCCTCGGCGTCCACGATCCGGGTGGCCACCGAGTCCACGCCGGCGGTCATCTCCCCGCGCACGGTCGCCGTGCCGGTCCGCCGGCACTCCGCCAGCTGGCGGCGCAGCGCGGCCCCGTCGGTCAGCGTGGCCGGGGTGTACCGCGGGAGGCCGGCGGCGAGCACGTCGTCCAGCAGGTCCTCGCCGGCGTGCGCCAGCAGCACCTTGCCGACCCCGGAGCTGTGCAGCGGGAGCCGCCCGCCGACCTCGGAGGCGACGCCGACCGCGCCCGCCGCCGACAGCCGTTCGACGACGACCGCCTCGCGGCCCTCCAGCACCGCCAGCTGCACGTGCTGCTGCAGCGCCGCGTAGAGGTCCTCGAGGAAGGGCAGCGCGAGGGTCCGCAGCGGCACGCTCAGCGGAGCCCGCGTGCCGAGCTCCCAGAGGCGCAGCCCGACCGTGAGGCTCCCGTCGGCCGCGCGCTCCAGGGCACCGGCCGCCAGCAGCTCGCGCACCAGCCGGTGCACCGTGGCGTGCGGCAGGCCGGTGTGCCGCGTCAGGTCGGCGATCGAGAGGCGGCTGCGCCCGGACCGGAAGGCGAACAGCACCGCCAGCAGGCGGGAGCTCACGCTCCGGCCGGGCTCGCTCGTCCTGGGCACGCGGTGGCTCCCTCGGCCGCTGTCCGTTGGATGGACAACCCTATTCCGCAGCCCTGCAGCCGAACCCCACGATGCTGCGGTGCCCCCGGACGCGACCTCACTCCCCCGGATCGCCGTCGTCGGCGGCGGGATCGGCGGCCTGGCCGCGGCCGGCTTCCTCCGCGCCGCCGGGCTGCCCAGCACGGTGTACGAGCAGGCCCCCGCGCTGGGCGAGGTCGGCGCGGGGCTGGTGGTCGCCCCCAACGCCGCCCGGCTGCTGCGGCGGCTCGGGGTGATGGAGCGGTTCCTGCGGCGCGCCGTCCGGCTGGACGTCGGCTGGGAGTTCCGCCGGTGGGCCGACGGCCGGGTGCTCTCCGCCGAGGACCTCGCCGGCTCGTGCGAGCGCCTCTACGGCGAGCACACCTACGCCAGCCACCGGGCCGACCTGCTCGACGCGGTCCGGTCGGCGGTGCCGCCGGAGTCGATCCGGCTCGGCGCGCGCTGCACCGCCGTCGAGGTCCGGGGCGACGGCGCGGTGCTCCGCTTCGCCGACGGGACGGCCGCCGAGGCCGACGTCGTGATCGGCGCGGACGGCGTGCACTCCACGGTCCGCGGCGCGGTCACGACGCCGTCCCCCGCGACCTTCTCGGGCATGTGCGCCTTCCGGGCCACGGTGCCGGCGGCCGAGGCGCCGGAGTTCTCCCGGCGCCGGGCCCAGACGCTGTGGATCGGCCCCGGCCGGCACCTCGTGCACTACCCGATCTCCGCCGGGGCGGCGGTCAACCTCGTGGCGTTCGCCCCCGCCGGGGAGGACACCGTCGAGTCCTGGAGCGCCACCGCGACGGTGGCCGAGTTCCTCGCCGAGTTCGCCGGCTGGGACGACCGCCTCACGGCGCTCATCCGCGCCGCCGGCACCCCCGGCCGCTGGGCGCTGCTCGACCGTGCGCCCCTGCCGTCCTGGAGCGCCGGGCCGCTCACCCTGCTCGGCGACGCCGCCCACCCGATGTTCCCCTTCTTCGCCCAGGGCGCCGCCCAGTCGATCGAGGACGCCGCCGTGCTGGCCGGCTGCCTGGCCGCCGAGCCCGCGGCGCCGGCCCGCGCGCTGCGACGCTACGAGGCCCTGCGGATCGAGCGCACCACCCGCCTGCAGCAGCTCAGCCACGGCCGCGCCGAGGTCAACCACCTGCCGGACGGGCCGGAGCAGCAGGCCCGGGACGCCGCGCTGGCGGCTGCCGACCCGCTGGTGGCCAACGGCTGGATCTACGGCTACGACGCGGCGGCAGCGGCGACCGGCCCGGCCGCCTGAACCGCGCCCCGGGGGCGCGGGCGAGGATGGCCCGGTGCGCGCCGTCGTGAGCAGGGTGACCTCCGCCGCCGTGACCGTGGACGGCGCGGTGGTCGGCGAGATCGGTGCCGGGCTGCTCGCCCTGGTCGGGGTGGGCCGGGAGGACGACGCCGCCCGCGCGCGGGCGATGGCCCGCAAGATCGCCGAGCTGCGGATCCTGCCCGGGGAGGACGGCGCCGTCTCGGTGGCCGACCTCGGGCGGCCGGTGCTGGTGGTCAGCCAGTTCACGCTCTACGCCGACACCCGCAAGGGCCGCCGCCCGTCCTGGCAGGACGCCGCGCCCGGCGAGGTGGCCGAGCCCCTGGTCGACGAGGTGGTCGCCGAGCTGCGCCGGCGGGGCCTCGAGGTGGCCACCGGCGTGTTCGGCGCGGCGATGTGCGTGTCCTCGGTGAACGACGGCCCGATGACGCTGCTGCTGGAGATCTGAGGTCTACCTCGCGTCACGGGCGGGTAGTCCGGGGTGACACAACACACGTCCTGTGGGTTTGCTGGGAACCGGCCTCCCGTGGAACAGCGGCCCCGTGGCCGCCGTTGGACAGGGCGTACCACACGGACGAGAAGACGAGGGGCCTGTCCGGTGAACCCGGGGCCCCCTCACCCAGACGCCCGGACGTCCCGCCGCCCACCGTTGCCCGGTGGGGCATCCGGATCCTCACGCAAGGACGAAGACAGACCGTGACGCTCCTGCAGTCTTCCCCCAACGACGCCCTCGAGGTCCGCTCGCCGCGCCGCGAGCCCGACACCACCGGCCTGGTGTCCACCGACCTCGTGCGCGTGTACCTGAACACCATCGGCAAGACCGCCCTGCTGACCGCCGAGCAGGAGGTCGAGCTCGCCAAGCGGATCGAGGCCGGCCTCTACGCCGAGCGGCTGCTCGCCGAGCGCAAGCTGACCCCGGCGGTCGAGCGCGACTACAAGGCCCTGGCGATCGACGGCAAGGCCGCCAAGCGGCACCTGCTCGAGGCCAACCTGCGGCTGGTCGTCTCGGTGGCCAAGCGCTACACCGGCCACGGCATGACGTTCCTGGACCTGATCCAGGAGGGCAACGTCGGCCTGATCCGTGCCGTCGAGAAGTTCGACTACACCAAGGGCTTCAAGTTCTCGACCTACGCGACGTGGTGGATCCGCCAGGCGATCACCCGCGCGATGGCCGACTCCGGCCGCACGATCCGGCTGCCCGTGCACCTGGCCGAGCAGGTCAACAAGGTGGTGCGCACCCGCCGCCGGATCCACCAGGAGCTGGAGCGCGAGCCCACCGCCGAGGAGCTCGGCCTCGAGCTGGACATGACGCCCGAGCGGATCACCGAGCTGCTCGAGTACAGCCGCGACCTGGTCAGCCTCGACCAGACCGTCGGTGCCGACGAGGAGTCCCGCCTCGGTGACTTCATCGAGGACGCCGACGCCGCCGTGGCCGAGGACGCCGTCGCCTTCCAGATGATGAAGGGCGACGTCCGGAACGTGCTGTCCACGCTGGAGGAGCGCGAGCGCGACGTCGTCGTGCTGCGCTTCGGCCTCGACGGCGGCCAGCCGCGGACGCTGGAGCAGATCGGCAAGCAGTTCGGGCTCTCCCGCGAGCGGGTGCGCCAGATCGAGCGCGAGACGATGGCCAAGCTGCGCGACCCGCAGCGCGCCGACGCCCTGCGCGACTACCTCGCCTGATCCCCCTCCCCCGAGGGGAGCAGCCGGGAGCCCGGACACCACATCGGTGTCCGGGCTCCCGGCGTTCGCGGCAGGATGCGCCCCGTGACGGCGACGGGACCGACGACGGCGCAACGGTGGCAGCGGCTGGCCGACGAGTTCGGCCGGCGGGTGGACGGCGTTCCGCCCGGGCGGTGGGACGACCCCGCGCCCTGCGCCGGGTGGGTCGCCCGCGACGTCGTCCGGCACCTGGTGGAGTGGATGCCCGGGCTCTACCTCGGCAGTGTCGGGCTGCCCCTGCCGGCCGGCCCGTCGGTGGACGACGACCCCGCCGGCGCCTGGCACGCCGCCGACGGGGCGATCCGCGCCGCCCTGGCCGACCCGGCGACCGCGCGGCTCCCGACCCGCAGCCCGGCCGGCGAGATGCCGCTCGAGGACCTCGTGGCCATGACCGGGCTGATGGACCTGCTGGTGCACGCCTGGGACCTCGCCCGCGCCACCGGGCAGGACGAGCGCCTCGACCAGGACGAGTGCGCCGGCTTCCTCGTCGGCCTGGAGGCCTGGGACGACGCGCTGCGCAGCAGCGGCCACTTCGGCCCCCGGGTGCCGGTGCCCGCGGACGCCGACGCGCAGACCCGGCTGCTGGCCTTCACCGGCCGGCAGCCCTGACGGCCCCTGCGGCTCACACGGGGCTGCGCATCCGCCGCGGGCCGGGTTCGACGCGGGCGGTCGGCTGGCCGACGTGCGCCCGGCCGCCGGCGACCACCAGCGAGCGGCCGCCGTGCCAGGGCCGGGCGGGGCCGACGATGACCGGCTCCAGGGTCAGGCCCAGCACCTCGGGCAGGTCGTCGGCCATCCGGGCGACGCGGAGCAGGAGGTCCTCCAGCGCCGCGACGTCGACCGGCTCGGAGCCGCGGTAGCCGTTGAGCAGCGGCCACGCCCGCGGGGCACGCACCAGCTCGGCGGCGTCCAGGTCGGTCAGCGGCAGGGTGCGGTAGGCGCGGTCGCCGAGCAGGTCGGTGGCCACCCCGCCGACGCCGAAGCTGACCAGCGCGCCGAACGACGGGTCGTCGACGATCTCCACGACCGTCGACACCCCGGGCGCGGCCATCTCCTGCACGATCACCGGATCGCCGGCCGGGATGGCGCGGAACGCCGACCGCACCGCCGCGGCGTCCACGAGGTCCATGCGCACGCCGCCCAGGTCGGTGCGGCCGCGCAGCCAGGGCGCGGTGGACTTGAGCACCACCGGATAGCCGATCGCGTCGGCCGCGGCCGCGGCCTCCTCGGCGCTGGTGACCGTGCGGGTGCCGAGCATCGGGACGCCGTAGGCCCGCAGCAGCTGGATGAACTCCTCGTCGGTGAGGTCGCGGCCCCGCGGCTGCTCGGCGAGCACCCGCTGGACCAGCGCGCGGGCGCCGGCCTCGTCGACGTCGGGGAGCTCCGGCAGCTCGCCCACCGGCCGCCGCCGCCAGCGGGCGTACTCGGTCACCTTGGCCAGGGCGATGACCGCCCGCTCCGGCGTCGAGTACGACGGCACCGAGCCGCGGGCGGGCGTGCCGTCCTCCCCGGGCACCGCCAGCTCGGGCGGGATGCCCTCGGTGGAGAGGAAGGTGGCGACCACGGGCTTGGCCGAGTCGCGGGCGACCTCGAGCAGCGCGCGGCCGTAGTCCTCGGCGTTGCGCGACAGCGGCGGCAGGAACACCGCCACGACGCTGTCGACCGCCTCGTCGTCGAGCACCTCCTGCAGCGCGGCGCGGAACTGCTCCGCGCTGCCGTCGACGCCGATGTCGACCGGCCCCTCGTGCGCCAGCTGCAGGCCCTGCTCCAGGACCGCGTCGGTGACCAGCACGCCCATGGCCGTGGAGTTGCCGACGACGCCGACCCGGTCGCCGGCCGGCAGCGGCTGGTGGGCCAGCAGCGTGCCGACGTCGAACAGCTGGGCGAGGGTCTCGACCCGGATGACGCCGGCGGAGGCGAACAGCGCCGCCACCGACTGCTCGGGCACCGCCACCGAGGTGCCGGCCAGGCCCGCGGTCATGCGCACGTGCCGGCCGCTCTTCACCGCGACCACCGGCTTGGTGCGCCCGACGCTGCGGGCCAGCCGGGCGAACTTGCGCGGGTTGCCGAAGCTCTCCAGGTGCAGCAGCACGACCTCGGTGCCGGGGTCGGTGGCCCAGTACTGCAGGAGGTCGTTGCCGCTGACGTCGGCGCGGTTGCCGGCGGAGACGAAGGTGGACAGCCCGATGTTGCGGCCCCGGGCCCGCTCCAGCAGGGCCACCCCGAGCGCGCCGGACTGGGCGAAGAAGCCGACCCGGCCGCGGCCGGGGATCTTCGGCGCCAGGCTGGCGTTCAGCCGCACCGCCGGGTCGGTGTTGACCACGCCCAGGCAGTTGGGCCCGACCACCCGCATGCCGGAGGCCCGGGCGGCGGCGACCAGCTCGCGCTGCCGGGCGCGGCCGTCGTCACCGGCCTCGCCGAAGCCCCCGGAGATGACCACCAGCCCGCGCACCCGCTTGCGGCGGCAGGCCTCGACCACGCCGGCGACCTCCTCGGCCGGCACCGCGATCACCGCGAGGTCGACGTCGTCGGGGATCGCCTCGATGCTGGCGTAGGCCGGCACCCCGCGGACGTGCCGGGTGCCCGGGTTCACCGGGTAGATCGGCCCGGCGAAGCCGTAGTCGAGCAGGTGCCGCAGCACCGCGTGGCCGATCTTGTGCTCGTCGTTGCTGGCGCCGACCACCGCGACCGACGACGGCGTGAGCAGCCGCGCGATCGACCGCGACTCGCTGCGCTGCTCGCGTTCGTAGGTGACCGCGAGCGCGGTCTCGGTCGGCGCGATCGGGAAGGTCAGGTGGACCACGCCGTCCTCGTAGGAGCGGGTCGGGGTGTACCCGGCGTCGAGGAAGACGCGCACCATCCGGTTGTTCTGCGCCAGCACCTCGGCGACGAAGCGGGCGATGCCCCGCTCCCGGGCGGCGGCGGCCAGGTGCTCGAGCAGCACCGAGCCCAGGCCGCGGCCCTGGTGGGCGTCCTCGATGAGGAAGGCGACCTCGGCGTCGTCGGTGCCGGGGTACCGGTCGTAGCGGCCGACGCCGATCAGCTGGCCGCCGAGCAGGAGCACGAAGGCCACCCGGTTGTCGTGGTCGACGTGGGTGAACCGGTGCAGGTCGCGCTCCGACAGCCGCTTCATCGGCCCGAAGAACCGGTAGTAGCGGGTCTGGTCGGAGCTGCGCTCCATCAGCCCGACCAGGCCCTCGTCGTCCTCGGGGCAGATCGGGCGCAGGTGCACGGTGCCGCCGTCGGCGGCGATGACGTCGGCCTCCCAGTGCGGCGGCGGCGCAGGCACCTCCTCGACGGCGGCAGGGGCGGTACCGGTCGGCTGGGAGGGGGCGCCTTCGTCAATCACGGGGGTCATCCGGGTCGAGTCCGAAGTAGGGGAAGGAGGCCCGGCGGGTCCGCAGGATGGCGCGGTCCACGCGGGTCTCGGTGAACGGGTCCCAGTGGGCGAAGCCGGTGTAGCCGCCCTCGGTCATGTGCGTGGGTGGCCGGGCGCGCAGCCCCCGGGCGACGACGTCGTCCCGCCAGCTCTGCGGGATCTCGGTGGCCGGGTCCAGCCGGGCGCCGGCCGCCTCGGCGATCAGGTGGGTCCAGGCCCGGGGCACGCACCGCACCAGCCCGTACCCGCCGCCGCCGAGGGCGATCCACCGGCCGTCGCAGATCTCGTGCGCCAGGTCGTGCACCGCCCGGTAGCTGGCGCGCTGGCCGTCGACGGTGAGGCCGAGGTCGGCCAGAGGGTCCTCGTGGTGGGCGTCGCAGCCGCACTGGGTCACCAGGATCTGCGGCCGGAAGGCCCGCAGCACGCTGGGGACGACGGCCCAGAACGCCCGCAGCCACGCGGAGTCGTCGGTGCCGTTGGGCAGCGCCAGGTTGACCGCGCTGCCCATGGCCTTGTCGGCGTCGCCGGTCTCCTCGGGGAAGCCGGTGCCCGGGAACAGGGTGAGCGGCGTCTGGTGGATGCTCACCGTCAGCACCCGCGGGTCCTCGTAGAAGGCGGCCTGCACGCCGTCGCCGTGGTGCACGTCGAGGTCGACGTAGGCGATCCGCTCGTAGCCCTGCTCCAGCAGCCAGGCGATGGCGATCGCCGCGTCGTTGAAGACGCAGAACCCCGAGGCGCTGTTGCGCATGGCGTGGTGCAGCCCGCCGGAGATGTTGACCGCGTGCTGGGCGCGGCCGGCGTGCACCTGCTGGGCGGCGAGCACGCTGCCGCCGGTGATCAGCGCCGCGGCGTCGTACATCCCCTCGAAGATCGGGTTGTCCGCGGTGCCCAGCCCGTGGCCGACGGTCGGGTCGGCCGGCGCGCGGCGCACCGCCTCGAGGTAGGCCGGGTCGTGCACCAGCGTCAGCAGGTCGACGTCGGCCGGCGTCGGCTTCAGCACCTCGACCCGGTCGCCGGCCAGGACGCCGAGGGAGTCGGCCAGCCGCACGGTGAGGTCCAGGCGGACGGGGTGCAGCGGGTGGTCCCCGCCCATCGTGTAGCCGAGCAGCGCGTCGTCCCACACGACGGCGACCGAGTCGCTCACGGGCCCTCCTCGCCTCTGCGCCCGACCGTGCGCCGCTGCCCGGTCCGACCGCCCGACGCTACCGCCGGGTGCCCCGTCCGGCCGGTGGTGTCCACCACCCGCGAGACGACCCGGGGTGGGACCGCCGTCCCCGTACGATGGGCACCGACACGGAGGAGACCAGTGAACGACCTCATCGACACCACCGAGATGTACCTCCGGACGATCTTCGAGCTCGAGGAAGAGGGGATCGTCCCCCTGCGCGCGCGGATCGCCGAACGGCTGCACCAGAGCGGCCCGACGGTGAGCCAGACCGTGGCGCGCATGGAGCGCGACGGTCTGCTGACCGTGGAGGGCGACCGGCACCTGCAGCTGTCGGAGCAGGGCCGGGCGCTGGCCACGGCGGTCATGCGCAAGCACCGGCTGGCCGAGTGCCTGCTCGTGGACGTGATCGGCCTGGACTACGCCGACGTCCACGAGGAGGCGTGCCGCTGGGAGCACGTCATGAGCGAGGCGGTGGAGCGCAAGCTGCTCGCCCTGCTCGGCAACCCGACGGTCTCGCCGTTCGGGAACCCGATCCCCGGCCTGGACGCGCTCGGTGGCGAGACCTCCGCCGTGCTCGACGCGCTGACGCTGCTGTCGACCACCGCCACCCCCGAGGGGCGCCGCGTGGAGATCAAGCGGATCAGCGAGCAGCTCCAGGAGGACACCGAGCTGATGCGCGTGCTGGCCGAGCAGGGCCTGCGCCCCGGCGCGGTGGCCGTCGCCCGGCTGACCAACGGCTCGGTGAGCCTGGACGGCGAGGTGCTGCCGCTCGGCGTGGCCCAGCACGTGTTCGTCAGCGCGATGGACGAGGAGCTCACCCCGGTCGAGGCCGCGCCCCGGCTCTGAGCGAGGCCCCCTGCGCGGGGGCCGGGCGCCTCCTACGGTGGGCCGGGTGAGCGAGCCCTCCTCCCCGGCCACCACCTCCTCCTTCGCCGACCTCGCGGCCTACGTCGCGCTCCCCCGCGTCGCCGGTCTCGCGCTCTCCGCCGACGGCACCCGCCTGGCGATCGGCGTCCAGACTCTCGACCCCGACGGCACCAAGTGGGTCTCGGCGCTGTGGGAGGTCGACCCGGAGGGCCGGCGGCCCGCGCGCCGGCTGACCCGCAGCGCGCCCGGGGAGTCGGCGCCGGTCTTCGCACCCGACGGGTCGCTGCTGTTCACCTCCGCTCGCCCCGACCCGGCCGCCGGGTCCGACGCCGGCGAGCCGAAGGCGGCGCTGTGGAGCCTGCCCCCCGACGGCGGTGAGGCCCGCGTGGTCGTCGCCCACCCCGGCGGCATCGGCGGGGTGACCGTCGCCGCCGGCACCGGGGACGTCGTGGTGGCCGCCGCCACCCTTCCCGGGAGCGTGGACGCCGAGGCCGACCGGGAGCGCCGCAAGGCCCGCAGCGACGCCGGGGTGACGGCGGTGCTGCACGAGCGCTATCCCGTCCGCTACTGGGACGCCGACCTCGGCCCCGACACCCAGCACCTGTTCTGGGTCGGGCAGCTGCCCGCCGAGCCGCCGCCCGGCACCCCGGCGGAGCCGCCCGCGCTGCGCGACCTCACCCCCGACGCCCTGCCCCCCGCCGGCGGCGGGGAGGACCCCGCGCTCTCCCCCGACGGCCGGCTGCTGCTGGTCGCCGACGCCGTGCCGGACGGCCCGGCCGGCCAGCGCACCCGCGTGCTGCTGGTCGAGACCGCCACCGGGGCCGCCCGCCCGCTGGTCGACGATCCGCTGGCCGACGTCTACGCCGCCCGGTTCTCCCCCGACGGCAGCGCGGTGGTGTGCGTGCGGGAGTCGCTGTCGACCTACGCCGACCCGCCCGACTACACCCTCCTGCTCGTCGACGTCGACGGCGGGCCGGCGCGGGACCTCACCCCCGGCTTCGACCGGTGGCCCAGCGCCCCGCAGTTCAGCGCCGACGGCTCCGCGGTCTACTTCCTCGCCGACGACGACGGCCGGCACGCGCTGTTCCGGGTGCCGGTGGCCGGCGGCGAGCCGGTGCGGCTGACCGCCGACGGTGCCTACAGCGACCTCCGGGTGGCCCGCGACGGATCGGCGCTCTACGCGCTGCGCTCGGCCTACGACTCCCCGCCGGTGCCGGTGCGGCTGGACCCGGAGGCGACCGGCCAGGACCCGCAGCCGCTGCCCAACCCCGGCACGCTCGACCGGCTGCCGGGCACCCTGCACGAGGTGTCGGCCACCGCCGCCGACGGCAGCCGGGTGCAGTCCTGGCTGGTGCTGCCCGAGGGCGCCTCGGCCGAGCAGCCGGCGCCCCTGCTGCTGTGGATCCACGGCGGCCCGCTGATGAGCTGGAACTCCTGGTCGTGGCGGTGGTGCCCCTGGGTGATGGCCGCCCGCGGCTACGCCGTCCTGCTGCCCAACCCGGCGCTGTCGCAGGGGTTCGGGCTGGACTTCGTGCGGCGCGGCTGGGGGCGCTGGGGCGAGGAGCCCTACACCGACCTCATGGCCGCCGTCGACGCCGCCCTGGAGCGCCCGGACCTCGACGCCGGCCGCACCGCCGCCATGGGTGGCTCGTTCGGCGGGTACATGGCCAACTGGATCGCCACGCAGACCGACCGGTTCCGGGCGATCGTCACGCACGCGAGCCTGTGGCACCTGGACTCGTTCCTGGGGACGACGGATGCGGCCTACTACTGGGAGAAGGAGTGGGGCGACCCGCTCACCGAGCCGCGCCGCTACGAGCTGAACTCGCCGCACCGCTTCGCCGACGCGATCCGCACGCCGATGCTGGTGATCCACGGCGACCGGGACTACCGCGTGCCGATCGGCGAGGCGCTGCAGCTCTGGTACGCGCTGCAGAAGCGCGGCATCCCCTCGAAGTACCTGTACTTCCCGGACGAGAACCACTGGGTGCTCAAGCCAGGGAACAGCACCGTCTGGTACGAGACGGTGCTGGCCTTCCTGGCCGAGCACGTGCTCGGGGAGGACTGGCAGCGCCCCGTCCTGCTGTGATGCCGGCCTGCTGTGATCCCGGCCGGCGGCGCTCAGCCGGCGGCACGGCCGTCCTCCAGGTCGGCCACGGTGCGCTCGAGGAGGGCGCGCAGCTCGGCCGGGGGCAGGCAGGCGGCCAGCCCGTCGGCGAGCAGCCGGGCGAGGGTCAGGTCGGGGTCGCTGTCCAGCGCCCGCTCCAGCGCGATGCCGGCCAGCGCGCCGTCGCCGCGCAGCCAGGCACTCACCGCCAGCAGCGTGGCCGGGACGGCGTCCAGCGGAACCGGCGCCCGCCGGGTGCACTCGGTCCAGAGCACCTCGGCGGCGGCCCGCTGCGGGCCGAGCGCCAGGCCCAGCGCCCGGTCGCGGACGTCGGGGTCGCGCAGGCCCCACAGCACGCGGGCCAGCTCGGCGTCGGCCAACCGGGTGCCGGCGGACCGCGCGCCCGGCGTGCAGGCCGCGACCGCGGCCCGCACGGCGGCGTCGGACTCGGCGGCCAGCGGCGAGGGCCCGCCGTCGAGGGCCCGGGTGGCGCAGTCGCGCCCGATCCGCAGCACCGCGGCGGCCATCGCGCCGGCGGCCGGCCCGCCGACGGGCGCGATGCGGGCGGCCAGCGCGGCACGGTCGCGCTCCACGACCGCACCCGCGGCGACCGACGCGGCCGCCAGCTCGGTCACCCCGGCCGGCAGCGGCGTGCCGGCGCCCGGCGCGCAGCACGGGTGCGGGCAGTCGTAGGACCACCACCGGCCGCGGCGCACGAGCAGCAGCTCCGGCACCGGGATGCCGGCGTCGGTCAGGGCGAGGACGAAGGCGTGCACCAGCTCGCGGTGCGGCAGCTGCGGGGCGGGATCGCCGGGCCGGCGGACGTCGGGGGCGTCGGAGACGACGGCGAGCAGCACCCGGTCGGGGGCGTCGGTGGCGATGCTCCGGGTGAGCGCCCGGGCGAGCTCGCAGGCCCGGGCGGGGTGCGGCAGGTCGGCGCGCGCGGTGAGCCCGACCCGGCGGTCGGTCCTGGTCAGGCTGACCAGGACCACCGACTCGGCCGGGTGGAAGCCCAGCAGGTGCGGCAGCGCCGCGGCGACCTCTCCCGGATCGGAGATGCGGACCAGGGGGCGGAGGGGATCGTCCATGCGCCGACCCTCGCGGCGGCGGGGCCGCCGGAGGGACGGCGCGGGTCATCTGTGGAACGGCCGGCCGGATGTGGACGGCCGGTCGCGGAACGTCAGTCGAGGGCCTCGGCCTGGGTCTCGTAGGCCTGCTCCAGCAGCGCGGTGAACGCCGCGGGGTCCAGCTGCGCGTCGCCCTGCGGCGCGGTGCTGATCAGGATCAGCTGCCGCTCGCCGTCCTGGACGATGCCGACCAGCGCCGGCACGGTCACCTGGCTGCCGTCGGCACCGGCGCCCGTGGTCGTCGTGGACAGGCCCACCGCGCCGTCGCCGAGGTCGGGGACCTCGAGCGCCTGCAGCGACGCCGTGGCCGTGCCCTGAGGGGTCGCCACCGTCACCTGGGAGCAGTTCGCCAGCTGGCCCTCGACGTCCTCGAAGGCGACCTCCGGCCCGCCGCTGGCCAGCAACTGCACGGTGGCCGTCGTGCCGACGACCGCGACCTGGGCGGCCAGGTCGTCGTACTGGTCGAACTGCGGCTGGGTCGTCTGCAGGGCCGCGGCGCACTCCGGCGGGGTGATCTGCGCGCCGTCCAGTGCCCCTGCCGCCGAGACCGCGCCCTGCTCCAGCTGCTCCTGGGTCAGCTCCTGCACCTGCGCCTGCGGGCCGAACGCCTCGGCGGGGAGCAGGCCGGCCGACAGGTCGCCGCCGCCCTCGGCCTCCGAGGTGCTCGCCGGCGCGGAGGACTCCGACGACGAGGGCGCCGACGAGCTGCCGGCGGCGGGCTCCTCGGAGCCATCGCCCCCGCAGCCGGCCAGGAGGGCGCCGGCGGTGAGCCCGGCGGCCAGGACGGCGGGCACCCGGAGCGCGCGACGGCGGACGGAGGTCAGCGAGCGAGACATGACCGGAACCTAACGAAGCCGCTCAGGGGCCGCATGCGCGCGCCGCCGATCGGGCGCTCAGACCTCGAACTGCACCGCGCTGCGCGCGGCGAGGTTCGGCGTGACGTGCTCGGTGAGGATCCGCACGTGCTCCGGGTGCTCGGCGTAGCGCCGCCAGGCCGCCTCGTCCGGGAAGTCGGCGACCAGCGCGGTGTGCCCGTTGCCCGCCCGCAGGCCCAGGTCGTCGCCCACGGTGAACGCGGTCATGCCGCCCACCGACTCGGGCAGCCGGCGCAGCGCGGCGACGGCCGTGGCGCGGATGTCGGCATCGGCGTCGTCGGACCAGGTGAAGACGACCACGTGGCGCAGCATGGGGTCAGCCTGTCAGGTGACCGGAACTGGCCGGTCACGACGGGCGGTTAGAGTCCGCGGCATGGGACGGTCGTTGCGCATCGCACTGCTGTCCTACCGGAGCAAGCCGCACAGCGGCGGCCAGGGGATCTACGTGCGGGCGCTGTCCCGGGAGCTCACCGAGCTCGGCCACCGGGTGGAGGTGTTCAGCGGCCAGCCCTATCCCGAGCTCGACGACGGCGTGCCGCTCACGCGGGTGCCGAGCCTGGACCTCTACCGGGAGCCCGATCCGTTCCGCACGCCCCGGCCCTCGGAGATCCGCGACTGGGTGGACGTCGCCGAGTGGGCGGCCATGTGCACCGCCGGGTTCCCCGAGCCGCTGACCTTCAGCCTCCGCGCCGCCCGGCTGCTCCTCCCGCGCGCCGCCGACTTCGACGTCGTCCACGACAACCAGAGCCTGGGCTACGGCCTGCTGCGGCTGACCCGAGCGGGGCTGCCCACGGTGGCCACCGTGCACCACCCGATCGCGATCGACCGCGACCTGGAGCTCGCGGCGGCGCCGTCGCTGCGGCGGCGGTTCACCCTGCGCCGCTGGTACGCCTTCACCCGCATGCAGGGCCGGGTCGCCCGCCAGCTCGACGGCGTCGTCACGGTCTCGGAGAACTCGCGGCGCGACATCGAGACGCACATGGGCGTGCCGGCGTCGGGCATCGACGTCGTGCCGGTCGGCATCGACCCCGACGTCTTCACCCCGCCGCCGCCCGGCAGCACCCGCGAGCCCGACACCATCACCGCCGTCACCAGCGCCGACGTGCCGCTCAAGGGCCTCGTGCACCTGCTGGAGGCGGTCGCCAAGCTGCGCACCGAGCGCCCGGTGCGGCTGACCGTCGTCGGCACCGCCCGCCCCGGCGGGCCGGCGCAGGCCGCGCTGGACCGCCTCGACCTCGGCGACGCCGTCCGCTTCACCGGCCCGGTGAGCGAGGCCGAGCTGGTCGGGCTGCTGCAGCGCTCCGCCGTGGTCGCCATCCCGTCGCTGTACGAGGGCTTCTCGCTGCCGGCCATCGAGGCGATGGCCTGCGGCACCCCGCTGGTGACCACCGACGCCGGGGCGCTGCCCGAGGTGGTGGGCACGCAGGCGGGCCTGCGGGTGCCGGCCGGCGACGTCGGCGAGCTGACCGCGGCGCTGGAGCTGGTGCTCTCCTCCCCCGCGCTGCAGGAGCAACTGGGCCGCGCCGGCCGCCGGCGGGTGCTGGCCTCCTACACCTGGCGGGCGGCCGCGGAGCGGACGGCGGACTGGTACCGCGAGGTGCTGGAGCGGAAGGGAACCCCGTGCTGACCGTCGACTACGACCGGCTGGACCTCCGCCCGGGGATGACCCTCCTCGACCTGGGCTGCGGCGAGGGCCGGCACGCCTTCGAGGGTTTCCGGCGCGGCGCGCGGGTGATCGCCCTCGACCACGGGGTGCCGGAGGTGGAGACGACCCGGCGGTGGCTGGACGCCATCGCCGCGGCCGGGGAGGCGCCCACGGGCGCCTCGGCCGAGGTCGTGCGCGGCGACCTGCTGGCGCTGCCGGTGCCCGACGCCAGCGTCGACCGGGTCATCGCCGCCGAGGTGCTCGAGCACATCCCCGACGACCGCGCCGCGATGGCCGAGATCGCCCGGGTGCTCAAGCCCGGCGGCCGGGTCGCGGTCACCGTGCCGCGCTGGCTGCCGGAGCGGATCTGCTGGGCGCTGTCGGACGAGTACCACGCCAACGAGGGCGGCCACATCCGCATCTACCGGGGCGACGTCCTGCGCGACCGGCTCGCCGCGGCCGGCCTGGTGCCCGGCGCCGAGCACCACGCGCACGCCCTGCACGCGCCGTTCTGGTGGCTCAAGTGCGCCGTCGGCGTCGACGACGACAACCCCGCCGTCCGGGCGTACCACAAGCTGCTGGTGTGGGACCTCACCGAGCGGCCCTGGCTGACCCGCACCGCGGAGAAGCTGCTGGACCCGCTGATCGGCAAGAGCCTGGTCGTCTACGCCGACAAGCCCGCGGCGCCGGGGCACCCCGCGGCGCGCACCTGGTCGGCCACCACGGGGAGGCTGGACCGGGAGCGGGTCCCTGCCCGCTGACCGGGCCGTGCTGCCCGAGCTGCCGGGGGTGCTGGCCGGCGAGCAGGTGCGCGTCACGGTCGGGTGGATCGCCGCGCAGCAGGACGCCGACGGCGCGCTGCCGTGGTTCCGCGGCGGCCAGCTGGACCCGTGGGACTCCGTCGAGGCCGCGATGGCCCTCGACGTGGGGGGCGAGCACGAGCGGGCGGCGGCCGCCTACCGCTGGCTGGCCCGGCAGCAGCGCCCCGACGGCTCCTGGGCCGCGGAGTACCGCGACGGCGCGGTGTCCTCGCCGGGCACCGAGAGCAACCACGCCGGCTACCTCGCCGTCGGCCTGTGGCACCGCTGGCTGGCGCTCCGGGACGACGCGCTGGTCGCCGAGCTGTGGCCGGTGGTCCGCCGCGGCCTGGACCTCGTCACCCGCATGCAGCTGCCCGGCGGCGCGGTCGGCTGGGCGCTGCGCCCCGACGGGCGGGCCGACGACACCGCGCTGCTGACCGGCAACGCCAGCCTCTTCCAGGCGCTGCGCTGCGGCGTCGCCCTGTCCGCGCTCACCGGGGAGCCCCAGCCGGACTGGGAGCTGGCCGCCGACGACCTCGGGACGGCGCTGCGCACCCGCCCGGAGCTGTTCGCCGACCGCTCCCGCTACTCGATGGACTGGTACTACCCGGTGCTCGGCGGTGCCCTGACCGGCGCCGCGGCCACCGAGCGGCTGGCCGCGCACTGGGACACCTTCGTCGTGCCCGGGCTCGGCGCGCGGTGCGTCTCCGACCACCCCTGGGTGACCGGCGCGGAGACCGCCGAGCTGGCCCTCGCGCTGACCGCGGCCGGTCAGCGGGACGCCGCGCTCGAGCAGCTGGCCGCGATGCAGCACCTGCGCGACGACGACGGCGCGTACTGGACCGGGCTGGTCTTCGCCGACGGCGTCCGCTGGCCGGTCGAGCGCACGACCTGGACCGCCGGCGCGGTCGTCCTGGCCGCCGATGCCCTCGCCGGGGCCACCCCGGCGGCCGGGCTGTTCGCCGATCCGGCGGCGCTGCCGCCCGCGGGCACCGGGGGGAGGGACGACTCGGCCGGTTGGCTGCCCGGGAGTGCGGGCACGGTGTCCCCGTGACCAGCACCTCCGCACCCGACCGGGATCTCTCCCCCGCCCCTCTCGACGACGTCACCGTCGTGGTGATGAGCCGCGACCGGCGCGAGGACCTGCTCGCGTCCCTGCCGCGGCACGAGGCCCCCGTCGTCTTCGTCGACAACGGCTCGACCGACGGCTCGGTGGCCGCCGTGCGGGCCGCCCACCCCGACGTCACGGTGCTGCCGCTCTCCGACAACGTGGGCGCCCGCGCCCGCACCATCGGCGCCGAGCACGCCGGCACCGCGTTCGTCGCCTTCGCCGACGACGACTCCTGGTGGGCTCCGGGCGACCTCGCCCGCGCCGCGGAGATCATGCGCGCCCACCCGCGGCTGGCGGTGCTCAACGCCCGCATCCTGGTCGGGCCCGAGGAGCGGCTGGACCCGGTGTGCGCAGAGATGGCCGACAGCCCGCTCGGCACCCCCGACGACCTGCCCGGTCCGGCGCTGCTGGGCTTCATCGCCTGCGGGGCCATGGTGCGCACCGAGGCCTTCCTCGCCGTCGGGGGCTTCGACCCGGTGGTGCGCTTCCCCGGCGAGGAGGAGCGGCTCTCCCTCGACCTCGCCGCCGCCGGCTGGGGCCTGGCCTACGTCGACGAGGTGACCGTGCACCACCACCCCTCGACCCGCCGGCACGACGCCGCCGCCCGCCGGACCGCCATCTGGCGGAGCAGGGTGCTGACCGCGGTGATGCGGCGGCCGTGGGGCGACCTCGCCCGGCTGCTCGTCCAGGCCGTGCGCACCGGCGCCCCGGAGCGGCGCGGGGTGCGGCGCGCGCTGCCCGACCTGCCGGCCGCGCTGCGCCGCAGGAGGCGGGTACCCGACCGCGTGCTGGCCGACCTCCGGCTGCTCGCCGGGGACGCCCGGTGAGGAAGGACGCTCCTGCCCGCCACCACTCCGGAGCTCGCGGCGGGACCCTGCAGGAGGGCCGGCCGGGCCCCGACCCCCGGGTCGCCGTCGTCGTCATCACCCACCAGCGGCGCGAGGAGCTGTTGCTCGCCCTCGAGCGGATGACCGCGCTGCCCGAGCAGCCGCACGTCGTGGTCGTGGACAACGGGTCCACCGACGGCACCGCCGACGCCGTCCGCACCGGCTTTCCGCAGGTGGAGCTGATCGCCAGCCCGGAGAACCTCGGCGCGATCGGCCGGAACGTCGGCGTCGCCCGGCTGACCACCCCCTACGTCGCCTTCTGCGACGACGACACCTGGTGGGACCCGGGCTCGCTGCGCACCGCCGCCGACGTGCTGGACGCCCATCCGCGGCTGGCCGTGGTCACCGCGCGGATCCTCGTCGAGCCCGGCGGCCGCGAGGACCCGATCGTGCCGGAGCTGCGCGACTCCCCCGTGCCCGGCGCCGACTGGCTGCCGGGTCCGGCGCTGGGCTCCTTCCTCGCCGGCGCGTCGGTCGTGCGCCGGGAGGCCTTCGCCGAGGTGGGCGGGTTCTCCGAGCGCCTGTGGCTCGGCGGCGAGGAGGAGCTGATGGCCGGCGACCTCGCCGCCGCCGGCTGGGAGCTGTGCTACCTCCCGCAGCTGACGGTGCACCACCAGGCCAGCCGGGCCCGCGACGCGCACCGGCGCCGCCGCGACGGCATCCGCAACACCCTCTGGACGACGTGGCTGCGCCGCCCGCTGCGCCCGGCGCTGCGCCGCACCGCGCACCTGCTGCGCACGCTGCCGCGCGACCGGGTCACCGTGCAGGGCCTGCTCGCCGCCGCACGCGGCATCCCGTGGGTGGTGCGCGAGCGCCGGGTGCTGCCGCCGCACGCCGAGGCGCGGTTCGCGGCGCTGGACGAGGTGCAGCGCCGGTCGACGGCCCGGCGGTACGTCAGTTGACGGCCATTCGCGCGCGAATGGCCCTCACCTAGCGGGCGCAGGCGATGCAGGTGCGGGCGGCCGGGCGGGCGGCCAGCCGCTCGGCGGCGATCGGCCGCCCGCAGCTCTCGCAGATGCCGTAGCCGCCGGCCGCCCGGCGGGCCAGCGCCGCCTCGGCGTCGGCCAGCCGGCGGCGGGCGGCGTCGAGCAGCGCGGCGACCTGCTGCCGCTCGAAGGCGATGGTCGCGCCCTCGGGATCGTGCTCGTCGTCGGCGTTGGACGACTTCGAGGCGGCCACCACGGCGTCGAACTCGCCGGTCAGCGCGGCGATCGCGGCGAGCGCGGCGTCCCGCTCGGCCAGCAGGGGGTCGCTCACCGGAGCCGGCGGAGCAGCCGCAGCGACCCGGTGCCGGGCAGCTCCTCGAACTCCCCGGAGGCCAGCACCCGCTGGTAGACCCCGAAGGGCGCCTGCCCGCCGTCGGCGGGATCGGGGAAGACGTCGTGGATGGCCAGCGTGCCCCCGACGGCCAGCTTGGCCACCCAGGCGTCCTGGTCGCGGCGCGCGGACTCCTCGGTGTGGCTGCCGTCGAGGAACAGCAGCGCCAGCGGGGTCGACCACAGCGGGGCGAGCACCTCCGACCGGGTGACGACGGCGACGACGACGTCCTCCGCGCCGGCCTCGGCGATGGTGCGCCGGAACCGCGGCAGCGTGTCGATCAACCCGACGGCGGGGTCGACCAGCGACGGGTCGTGGTACTCCCAGCCCGGCTGGTGCTCCTCGGAGCCGCGGTGATGGTCGACGGTGACCACCTGCCGGCCGGTCTCGCGGGCGGCGGCGGCCAGGTACAGCGCCGACTTGCCCATCCAGCTGCCGATCTCCAGCAGCGGCCCGGGCACGGGAACCGCGCGGGCGGCCTCGTAGAGGGCGCGGCCCTCGTCGGCGGGCATGAAGCCCTCCGCGGCCTCGGCGGCCGCCAGGAGGTCGCTCACCTGGCGAACCGCGACCGCAGCGCGGCCATCCGTCGTTCGGGCACCGCTCCGGCCTCCGTTCCCGCGGCCGTGGCGAAGAACGCCCCGGCCGCCGTCGTCACCGGCACCGCCAGCACGAGGGCGATCGCCCCGACCAGCGTACGGATGACCTCCTCGGCCACCGCCGAGCTGGTCAGCACCGTGCCCGCCGGCTGCGCGTAGACCTCGAACAGCAGCAGCAGCGGCAGCGCGGCACCGGCGTAGGCGAAGACGATCGTGTAGACGGTCGAGGCGATGTGGTCGCGGCCCACCGCCATGCCGCGGGCGTAGAGCTGCCGCCACGACATCCCGGGGTCCACCTCGTGCAGCTGCCAGATCGCCGAGGCCTGGGTGATCGTGACGTCGTTGAGCACGCCCAGCCCGGCCACCACCACCCCGGCGATGACCAGCCCGGAGAAGTCCAGCGCCGGGTCGTAGGTCTGCAGCTGGACGGTCTCCTCGCTGGTCAGCCCGGTGAGCCGGGCGACCTCCACGGCCACCGAGCCGAGCACGGTCACCAGCGCGAGCCCGAACAGCGTGCCGACCAGCGCCGTCGTCGTCCGTGCCGAGAAGCCGTGCGCCAGGTAGAGGACGACGAACATGATCGCCGCCGATCCCACGAGACTGACCAGCGTCGGCGACTCGTCGGACAGCAGGCCCGGCAGCACGAACTGCAGGAGGACGACGAAGGCGAACGCCAGCCCGAGGAGTGCGGCCAGCCCGCGGAGCCGGGCCACGGCGCCCACCACCACGGCGAAGGCGATCGCGAGGACGACGATCGGCGTGGCCCGCTCGTAGTCCTGGAACAGGTAGCTCGGCCCGCCCTCGGCGCCCGGGTCGCGGCTGAGCACCAGGACGTCGTCCACCTCGATCCCCGAGGCGTAGACCTCCGGCGGGAGGTCGAGGGTCGCGTAGTCACCGGCGCCCTCGCCGTCGAGCACGACCACGACGACGCTGGCGCAGGTGAGGTCCAGCACCGTGCCGTCGGCGTTCTCGAACGGGCACGGCTCGGGATCCACCTGCACCACCCGACCCTCGGGATACGTGGTGCCGGCCGGGAAGTACACCTGGGCGGCCTGCTCGGCCCGGGTCGGCTCGCCGGAGGGCCAGAGCGCGAACAGCCCCACCACGGTGGCGATGCCGACCGGCACGAGCAGCAGGAGCATCAGCCAGACCGCGCGGCGCCGGCGGGTCAGGACCTCGGGGGTCGGCGGCGGCGCGTCCGGGTCGTGCCCGTGGGAGTGGCCGTGGGCTCCGGGGCTGTGGCTGTGGCTGGGCACCGGTCCAGGCTAAGGAGGCCCGGCTCCCGCACCCCGCGACGACACCGGCCTCAGTGCGAGCGGTCCGCCGGGCGGTCCCCGTGCGCCCCCGCCGGCGGGCCGGCCGGTTCCGGTCCACCGCCGGCCGGCTCCTCGACGAGGAAGCGGTGCCACAGGCCGGTCATCTGCAGCGGCCGGGTGACCGCCGTCGGCGGGTCGACCAGGACGAGCTCGATCCCCCGGGGCTGGGCCAGCTTCTGCACCTGGACCAGCAACGCCATCCCCGCGGAGTTGGTGTAGGCCACCGACCGGAGGTCCAGCCGCAGCGTCCGCAGCGAGTGGGTGCTGAGCAGCAGGTCGGTGACCGTGCGGACCAGCGGCTTGCGGGCCTGCTCGGTCAGCTCGCCGTCGACGGTCACCGTGGCGCTGTCCCCGGCCACGGTGAGGCCGACCTCGGGCGCGTCCTCGGCATCGGGTCCTGTCGCCGCTCGTGCGGTGCTCGGTGCGTCGTCCACACGAGGGGTCTTCCCCGTCGGCCGCGGGTCCACTCGTCGTCGCACGACCCCGGGAACAAACTTCGCGACGGGACGTTTACACCGGTGCACGCCTGAGGTAATCTCCAGTCGCCACTAGAGGTTCACCCCTCGGGCAGCGAACAGAACCACCATGTCACCAGGAGGTTGACCAGCCATGATGCTGACCGCCTACGACCCGTTCGCCGCCACGTCCGCCGCCTTCCGCGCGCTGGACCAGCTCACCGGCCGCGCCGGGTCCACCGCCCGCCCGCTCTCCGGCATGCCGATGGACGCCTACCGCGTCGGCGACAACTTCGTCGCCCACTTCGACCTGCCGGGTGTCGACCCGGGCTCGATCGACCTCTCGGTCGAGGGCAACACGCTGACCGTGACCGCCGAGCGCTCGGTACCCCAGCTCGAGAACGCCGAGTGGACCGTCGCCGAGCGGCCCTACGGCAGCTACACCCGCCAGCTGGTGCTCGGCCGCAGCCTCGACACCGACCGGCTGGAGGCCAGCTACCACGACGGGGTGCTGACCCTGAGCATCCCGGTCGCCGAGAAGGCACGGGCCCGGAAGATCACGGTGACCCGCGCGGACGCGCCGGCCGCCGTCGAGAACCGCACCATCGAGGGCGAGCACAGCGAGCCGTCGAAGGCCGTCGAGGCCTGAGCCGGACCGGGGGGGGGGGGGGGGGGGGGGGGGGGGGGGGGGGGGGGGGGGGGGGGGGGGGGGGGGGGGGGGGGGCGGGGGGGCGGGGCCCGTGCCGGGGCCCGTCCCCCCCTCCGCGTCTCCC
>NZ_JBJGZW010000020.1:0-86605 GCF_054050695.1 Blastococcus sp. SYSU D00820 | reverse complement strand
CCCCCCCCCCCCCCCCCCCCCCCCCCCCCCCCCCCCCCCCCCCCCCCCCCCCCCCCCCCCCCCCCCCCCCCCCCCCCCCCCCCCCCCCCCCCCCCCCCCCCCCCCCCCCCCCCCCGCTGGCTCGTCGGCGGTGCCGTCAGACGGAGACGGTGGCCGCGATCGAGCGCAACTTGTGCCGGGCCAGCGCCAGGTTGGCCGTCACGCGGTTGAGCACCAGGTAGATGAACAGGCCGGCGTTGCCCTGGCCCTTCAGCACGTTGATCAGGTGGTACTGGCCGGCGAGCGTGATGAGGATGTCCTCGACCTCGTCCTTGAGCTCGAGCTCGGAGATGGTGCGCAGCTTGGCGCGCACCACGTTGGAGTTGCCGGCCGCCGCGACGTTGAGATCGAAGCCTGGGGTGCCACCGGCCGCGAGGGCCATGCCGCTGTCGATGTCGACGATCGCGGCGCCGCTGGCGCCCTCGATCCCGAGGAGTTCGGCGATGACGTTGTCG
Source organism: Blastococcus sp. SYSU D00820 (assembly GCF_054050695.1). Taxonomy (NCBI): domain Bacteria; kingdom Bacillati; phylum Actinomycetota; class Actinomycetes; order Geodermatophilales; family Geodermatophilaceae; genus Blastococcus; species Blastococcus sp. SYSU D00820. Next base: position 86,111 of record NZ_JBJGZW010000020.1, on the reverse strand, counting down.
AGCTGTGCCACGGGTGGAGCTCCGTTCCATTCCGAAGGGGGACGCAGCGGTGAGCTGCGCACCGGGCCGGGGGGCGACCCGGGTCGACCGGACGAGCCGGACGTCTGCGGGTGCACGTTCGTCCCGGGCGGCGACGGCGCCGCTCCGGCGTGCGGCACACCGGCCGGAGCGCGGTGCACGGGCGCCTCGTCGACGGCGGGAGGCGCGGGTACCCGTGGCGCTGGAGCCGCAGCGGCGGGCTGCTGCGCCCGCCCCTGCGGTGTCGCGTCCTGCGTCTCCGGGCGTTGCCGCCCCCACAGCGACGCCCACCACCCTGGTGCCATGTGCCTTGGTTCCGCCTTCGCCGAGAGGCTCAGGACCCCAGACAACAGGAGGTCTGCGGGACCCCGCAAACCGAAACCGGTATCCGCTGGTGAGCCCACCGTCACCGACGGCGACCGCGAGGACCGGCGCCCCGGCGGGGGCCGCGGGCCCGTCCGGTACCTTGCCGCGGGGGCCCGCCACGGCAGCTCGAGGGGTCGGCCCGCCACCGCAGCACCCGAGGAGCCGCACGTGAAGAGCCGGGACCTGGCCTACATCGCCCTGTTCGCCGCGATCATCGCGGTGCTGGGCCTGCTGCCGGCGGTCTATCCGCTGGGCTCCGCCGTGCCGATCACCGCGCAGACCCTCGGCGTCATGCTGGCCGGCTCGGTGCTCGGTGCCCGTCGCGGCGCCCTCGCGGTGCTGGTCTTCCTGGTCGTCGTCGCGGCCGGCCTGCCGGTGCTGTCCGGCGGGCGGGGCGGGCTGGTCTGGTTCGCCGGTGCCTCCGCCGGCTACCTGTACAGCTGGCCGGTCGCGGCCTTCGTCATCGGCTGGCTCACCCAGCTCACCTGGCGCCGGTTCAACCTGGCCTGGGCGATGGTCGCCAACCTGGTGGGCGGCGTCGCGGTGGTCTACGCGATCGGCATCCCCTTCGTCAGCGTCTACACCGACGCCTCGCTGACGGCGGCCGCCGCCTCCGCCGTCGCCTTCGTCCCCGGCGACCTCGTCAAGGCCGGGATCGCCTCGGTCGTCGCCGTCGCCGTGCGCAAGGCCTATCCCGTCATCGAGCTGCCCGCCCGGCGGCCGGCGGCCGGCTGACCGTGCGCTGGGGACGGCGCGCGGCCGACGTCGCGGCGGCCGGCGCCCTGCCGCGGACGGCGATCGAGCTGCGGGCCGTCTCCCACGACTACGGCGAGCGGCCGGTGCTGCGCGACGTGACCCTCACCCTCGCGGAGTCCCGGATCGGCGTGGTGGGGGCCAACGGTTCGGGCAAGAGCACCTTCGCGCGGCTGCTCAACGGTCTGGTGGTCCCCACCGCCGGCACGGTGCTGGTCGACGGCCTGGACACCCGCACCCGGCTGCGCGAGGTGCGCCGGCGGGTGGGCTTCGTGTTCCAGGACCCCGACGCCCAGATCGTGCACCCCACCGTCGCCGAGGACGTCGAATTCGGGCTGACCAACCTGGGGGTCCCGCCCGAGGAGCGGGCCCGCCGGGTCGAGGAGGTGCTCGACCGGTACGGGCTGGCCGGGCACCGGGACCACCCGGCGCACCTGCTCAGCGGTGGGCAGAAGCAGCTGCTGGCCATCGCGGGGGTGCTGGTCATGCGCCCCTCCCGGGTCGTCTTCGACGAGCCGACGACGCTGCTGGACCTCGGCAACACCCGCCGCGTCGCCCGGGTGATCGACGAGCTCGACCAGGACGTCGTCGTGGTCACCCACCACCTGGAGCTGCTGGCCGGCTTCGACCGGGTGCTGGTGTTCGAGGACGGCCGGGTGGCCGCCGACGGCTCCCCCGCGGACACCGTCCGCTGGTACGTGGACCGGATGTCGTGACCCTGTCGCTGTACGTGCCCGTGGCCAGCCCGGTGCACCGGGCCCCGGCGGGGCTGAAGCTCGCCCTGCTCGCGGCGCTGGCCGTCGCGCTGTTCGCCGTCGACCGGCTGGCGGTCGTCGCCGGCGCGCTGGTGGCGATCCTGCTCGTCGGGCTGCTCGCCGCCCGGCTGCCCGCACGGGCCGTGTGGACGCAGGTCCGGCCGGTCTGGCCGTGGCTGGTCGTCCTCCTGGCGTTCCACCTGCTGGTCACCGACTGGCGCACGGGGGCACTCGTGGCGCTCCGGCTGCTCACCCTGGTGGCAGCCGCCGCGGTGGTCACCACGACGACGCGGGTGACCGAGATCGTCGCCGTCGTGGAGACGCTGGCCAGGCCCCTGTCGGTGTTCGGGGTGCGGCCGGCGCGCATCGGCCTGGTGATCGCCATGACCTTGCGGTTCATCCCGCTGATCGCCGAGCGCGCCTCGCGGATCCGGGAGGCGCAGGCCGCCCGCGGCGCGTCCGGCATGCGCTGGGGCCTGCTCGTGCCGCTGCTGGTCCAGGTGCTGCGGCTGGCCAACACCCTCGGGGAGGCGCTGGACGCCCGCGGGGCGGACTCCCCCGCGCCCCCGCCGCGCCGCCGTGCCGGAGCACCGGCGTCGTGACCGGCACCGTGCTGGAGATCTGGTCGGCACCGGCCGCGGCGCACCCGATGCGCCGGTCGCCGGCCGGCCGGCTGCTCGCCGGGTCGGGGCTGGCCGGCGACCGCTACGCACTGGGCGGCGGCACGTGGGCCGAGTACCCGGACCTGGAGAAGCAGCTGACCCTGATCGACGCCGACGACGTCGCGGCGGTCGCCGCCGAGACCGGGACCGCACTGGCCCCCGGCGACACCCGCCGCAACCTGGTGACCCGGGGCATCGCCCTCCCGGACCTGGTCGGCCGGTGGTTCACCGTCGGCGATGCGCTGCTGTTCGGCATGAAGCGCTGCCCGCCGTGCACCCATCTCGAGCGCCTCACCGGCGCGCGGCTGGTCCGGGCGATGGCCCACCGCGGCGGGATCAACGCCGCGGTCCTCGCCGGTGCCGCGATCGCCGAGGGCGCCGCCGTCCGGCTGCTGGACGACGACGAGGCAGCCCGCCGCGGCGCGCCGACCGGCGCCGACCGGCCCGTGCCGCGCCGGGTCTGACCGCGGATCAGCAGGCCTGGACGACCATCGCCACGCCCTGGCCGCCGCCCGCCGCGATCGCCGCCAGGCCGTGGCGGCCGCCGTCCGCGCGGACCATCTGCGCGAACAGGCGGACCGCGAGCACGGCACCCGAGGCGCCCCAGGGATGGCCGAGGGCCAGCGCGCCACCCTGGCGGCACACCCGCTCGGGATCCAGGCCGAGCGCCGCGCAGCAGGCCAGCACCTGTCCCGCGAACGCCTCGTTGAACTCGATGACGTCCATGTCGTCGAGCGTGAGCCCGGCCCGGTCCAGGGCGGCCCGGGCCGCCGGGACGATGCCCAGCCCCGGCCGGTTGGGGTCGACGCCGGCGGTGGCGGTGGCGAGCACGCGCAGCCCCGGCACGCCCAGCCGCCGGTGCGTGGCGGCGTCGACCAGCGCGACGACCGCTGCGCCGTCGTTGACGCCGCAGGAGTTGCCGGCGGTCACCGTGCCGCCCGGGGTGAACGCCGGGCGCAGCCGCGCCAGCCGGTCGACCGTGAGCCCGTCGCGCGGGCGTTCGTCCCGGGCGACGCCGCCCACCGGCACGATCTCGGCCGCGAAGCCGCCGGACCGCTGGGTGGCCATCGCGCGGGCGTGCGACCGGGCGGCGTAGGCGTCCTGGTCGGCCCGCGTGATGCCGTGCTCGCGCGCGACGAGGTCGGCGGCCGGTCCCATGTCGGGGTCCCCCACGGCCGGCGGGGCGAACGGGGCACGCTCGTAGCGGACCGGTGGCGCCCCGTCCCGGGGTGGCCAGGAGCGCCACGGCGCGGTGGACGCGGACTCCACGCCACCGGCGAGGACCGTGCCCGTCTCGCTCCGCAGGGCCGTGGCGCCCAGGGCGATGGCGGCCAGGCCGCTCGCGCACTGCCGGTCGACGGTCAGGGCCGGGACCTGCACCGGCAGGCCCGCCTGCAGGGCGGCGACCCGGGCGACGTCCCCACCGGGGCCGGTGCAGTTGCCGAGGACCACCTCGCGCAGGTCCGCGCCCCCGTCCGGGAGACGCCCGGCGAGGTGGGCGAGGACGGCCGCGGCGAGGTCGGCGGCGGTGCAGCCCGCCAGTGACCTGCCGGCCGTGCCGATCGGAGTGCGGCCGGCGGCCACCACCACGGGCGCGTCGGTCACGGGGTGCCCGCCCGCTCGAGCGCTCCGCGGGCGGCCAGCGCGGCCACCGCCGCGCGGTCGACCTTGCCGGCCGGGGTCAGGGGGAACGCGCGCAGCGAGAACCACAGCCGGGGGCGCTGCGCGGCGGCCAGTTCGGTCCTGGCCGCGCGCCGGGCGCGGGGCACGGCAGCGGCGTCGGCCAGGACGGCCGCCACCACGGCGCCGAACCGCGGATGCGGGACGCCGACCACCAGGACGTCGGTGCCGGTGGCGGAGCGCAGCGTCCGCTCCACCTCGTCGGCCAGCACGGTGACACCACCGGTGACGACGGCGTCCGTGCCGCGACCGGCGACGGTGAGCAGCCCGCCGTCCAGCCGGCCGCGGTCGCCGACGGTGGCGAAGCCGTCCGCGGCCACGGTGAACGGCCCCTCCCCGTCGGCGTAGCCCCGGGAGAGGAAGGGCGAGCGGGCCCAGATGCGGCCGTCGCGGATGTCGACGGCGACGTCGGGGAACGGCCGGAGGTCCTCCTCGTGCGTGCCCCAGGCGACGAAGGAGAGCTCCGCCGCGCCGTAGTAGTGGGCCACCCGGGCGCCCGCCTCCTGCGCGCGCACGGCCAGGTCGCGGTGCAGCCGGTCACCGGCGACGACCACGGTGCGCCCGCGCAGGTCGGTGCCCGTCCGCAGTTCGCCGGTCAGCGCCGCGGGGGTGAGGTGCAGGTGGGTGGCCCGCTCCGGCGCATCCACCTGGGCGGCCCCCACGGACCGGGCGTGGACGGCGGCGAAGAGGTTCATCGTCGCCGCCGTCGGACCGGGCACCCAGACCCGTGCGGAGGAGTCGATGCCGGCCAGCGCCGACACGTGCGGGAAGGACTCGACCCAGGACGCCGCGGTCCGCACGACCACGCGGGGCCGCTCGGTGGTGCCGGAGGTCCGCAGGGCGATCGTCGCGCCGTCGTCCGCGGCGTCGAGGACCGCTGCCACGGGATCGGCGGCCGCCAGGACGTCCCTCGGGAGCACGGGGCGAGGGTACGGCGCGGGGCGGTAGCCCTCCCCGGAACCTCGTGCTCTGCCCACTCCGGTGGGCAGGGCACGAGGACCGGCCGGACCAGGTGTGCCGGCTCAGCCGGCGGCCGGCTCGTCGGCCCAGCGGGCGAGGAACTCCTTCTCGTCCTGGGTGAGCCGCCGCGGCCGGTTGATGGTGAAGTCGAAGGGCACGAGCAGAGTGCTGCCGGTGACCGCCAGCCGGCCGTGGTCGACCAGCTCGTAGTGGCAGGTGAACGCCGCCGCACGCACGCCGGAGACCCAGATGTGCACGTCGAGCGGGCGGGCGCTGTAGACGACCGGCTGCTTGTACTGGATGTCGTGGGCGGCGACGACCGTGCCGCGGCGCAGCCCGGTCCGCTCCTCCAGCGACGCGCGCTCGAAGAACAGGTCGACGCGGGCCATCTCGAAGTACTGCAGGAAGACGACGTTGTTGACGTGCCCGTAGGCGTCCATGTCCGACCAGCGCATGGGGACCTGCACGGTGTGCCTCACGGACCGACACCCTGCCGCACCGGCGCCGGTGCCGTCGACGCCGGGCGGGCGTGGCGTCCTACGGTTCCCCGGTGGAGTGCTGGGAGGAGCGCGCGCCGGGCGTGGTGCAACTGCCCTCGGGCCGCCGCGTGCGCGGCCGCGGGCTGCGCCGGCCGTTGCCCGCCGGCCCGCTGCCGTCCTTCGGCGTGTACCTGCTCGGCCGACCCCCGCCGGTGCTCGGCTGGGAGAGCCGCTGGGTGCGGTGGCCGGACTTCCGGCTGCCCGCCGACGCAGGCGACCTCCGCGCGGCGCTGGCCGAGGCGTGGGAGCGGTCGGCGACCGAGCGGGTCGAGGTGGCCTGCGGCGGCGGATCGGGTCGCACCGGGACGGCGCTGGCCTGCCTGGCCGTGCTCGACGGCGTGCCGCCCGGGGACGCCGTGGCCTTCGTCCGCCACGCCTACCGGCCCCGCGCGGTCGAGACCCGGCGGCAGGCGCGCTTCGTCGCGGACTTCCCTCCCCGCGGTACGGAGCCCTGAGACGCCGACGGCCGGCCGGAGCACGCGCTCCGGCCGGCCGGTCGTGAGGTGCTGGACCGGCCCCCTCGCAGGGTCCCGGCACGAGCGTGCGAGTGCCGGGGGCGAGGGGGTCCTTTCTCAGTCGCGGGTGAGCTTGCGGTAGGTCGCCCGGTGCGGGCGGGCCGCCTCGGGGCCGAGCCGCTCGACCTTGTTCTTCTCGTAGTCGCCGAAGTTGCCCTCGAACCAGAACCACCTGGACTCGCCCTCGTAGGCGAGGATGTGGGTGGCCACGCGGTCGAGGAACCACCGGTCGTGGCTGACCACGACGGCGCAGCCGGGGAACTCCTCGAGCGCGGCCTCCAGGCTGCTGAGGGTCTCGACGTCGAGGTCGTTGGTCGGCTCGTCGAGCAGCAGCAGGTTGCCGCCCTGCTTGAGGGTCAAGGCGAGGTTGAGCCGGTTGCGCTCACCGCCGGACAGCACGCCGGCCGGCTTCTGCTGGTCGGGGCCCTTGAACCCGAAGGCCGCGACGTAGGCCCGCGACGGCATCTCGACGTTGCCGACCTTGATGTGGTCCAGGCCGTCGGAGACGACCTCCCACAGGGTCTTCTTCGGGTCGATGCCGCTGCGGGTCTGCTCGACGTAGGAGATCTTGACCGTCTCGCCGACCTTGATCTCGCCGTCGTCCGGCTTCTCCTCGCCGACCAGCATCTTGAACAGCGTGGTCTTGCCGGCGCCGTTCGGGCCGACGACGCCGACGATGCCGTTGCGGGGCAGCGTGAAGGTCAGGTCGTCGATCAGCAGGCGGTCACCGAAGCCCTTGGTGAGGTCCCTGCTCTCGATGACCACGTTGCCCAGCCGCGGGCCCGGCGGGATCTGGATCTCCTCGAAGTCCAGCTTCCGGTACTTGTCGGCCTCGGCGGCCATCTCCTCGTAGCGGGCCAGCCGGGCCTTGCTCTTGGCCTGCCGGGCCTTGGCGCCCGAGCGGACCCACTCCAGCTCCTCCTTGAGGCGCTTCTGCCGCTTGGCGTCCTTGGCGCCCTCGACCTTGAGCCGGGCGGCCTTGGTCTCCAGGTAGGTGGAGTAGTTGCCCTCGTAGGGGTAGGCGCGGCCGCGGTCGAGCTCGAGGATCCACTGGGCCACGTTGTCGAGGAAGTACCGGTCGTGGGTGACGGCGACGACGGTGCCGGCGTACTTCTCCAGGTGCTGTTCCAGCCACGCCACGCTCTCGGCGTCGAGGTGGTTGGTGGGCTCGTCGAGCAGCAGCAGGTCGGGCGCCTCGAGCAGCAGCTTGCACAGCGCGACGCGGCGGCGCTCACCACCGGAGAGCACGGTGACGTCGGCGTCGCCGGGCGGGCAGCGCAGCGCGTCCATCGCCTGCTCGATGCGGGCGTCGAGCTCCCACCCGTCGGCGTTCTCGATGATCTCCATCAGCTCGCCCTGCTCGGCGAGCAGCGCGTCGAAGTCGGCGTCGGGCTCCCCCATCGCCGCGCTGACCTCCTCGAAGCGGGTCAGCGCGTCGCGCAGCGGCTTGACCGCCTCCTCAACGTTGCCGCGCACGTCGAGCTCCTCGTTCAGCGGCGGCTCCTGCAGCAGGATGCCCACCGACGCGCCCGGCGCGAGCATCACGTCGCCGTTCGACGGCTGCTGCAGGCCGGCCATGATCTGGAGGACGGTCGACTTGCCGGCGCCGTTCGGGCCGACGACGCCGATCTTGGCGCCGGGCAGGAACGACAGGGTGACGTCGTCCAGGATCACCTTGTCGCCGTGCGCCTTGCGCGCGCGGACCATGGTGTAGATGTACTGAGCCACTGGGCTTCGAAGGCCTTCCGTCGGGTTCGCGTGTGGGCGGCGGGGCCGGCCGGACCGGCCCCGCCCCCTGCGTTCTCCTCCCGATCCTCCCAGTCCGGGCCCGGTCGGTGGAGGACCGGCTCCCGGAGGGACGCGTCGGGGTGCACGAGCTGCAACGCACCGGCGGGGGCCGGTAGTCCACGGAGTCCGCTGCGGACCGGCCGGTCCGTTTCCGCGCCGGTAGCGTCGCTGGGATGTCGGGTCGTCCGGAGTCCGAGGCGGGCGCCGCGCGGGACCGGGCGCTGCGCGGGACCGGCGTGCTCGGAACCGTCCCGGAGGAGCGGTTCGACCGCATCGCCCGGCTGGCTGCGCGGCTGCTCGGCGTGCCCATGGCGATGGTCAACCTGGTCACCGGCCAGGACCAGTGGACCAAGGCCCGGCACGGCATCGAGGCCGATCGGACCCCCCTGGAGGACAGCATCTGCCGGCACTCGGTGGAGTCCGGCAGCCGGCTGGAGGTCTCCGACCTGACCGCCGACGAGCGGTTCCGCGACAACACCTTCGTCACCGCCGAACCGCGGGTGCGCTTCTACGCCGGTGAGCCCCTCGCCGCCGGAGGTGTCCCCGTCGGCACGCTGTGCGTCCTGGACACCCGGCCCCGGGAGCTCACCGAGGACCAGCGCGAGGTGCTGGCCGAGCTGGCCGCATGGGCCGAGGCGGAGCTCAACAACTCGACCCTCAACGACCTCGTCGCCCGCCTCCGCGACCGCGAGTACCGGTTCCGCCGCCTCCTCGACGCCGCCCCGGAGGGCGTCCTGATCGTCGACGGTGACGGCACCGTCCGCCCGGAGAACGCCGCCGCCTCGGCCATGTTCGGCCTCGCCGGCGACGGCGCCGCCGACCTCGGCCGGATCCTGCCCGGCAGTTCCCCGGACCGGCCCCCGTTCGCCCACCGCCGGCGTGACGACCGCACCGCCGTCACCCGCCTGCAGACGACCGGGCGTGCCACCGACGACCAGCGGTTCCCGGTGGAGATCACCGTCACCCGCCTGGAGGGCGCGGACGCCGACCAGTGGTTGCTCCTCACCCGGGACCTCCGCCCCGTGCAGGACGCCGAGAGCGGGCTCCGGCGGCAGGAACGGGTGACCGCCATGGTGCTGCGCTCGGCCGGCGACGGCATCGTGGGCAGTGACCGCGACGGCGTCGTCGTCTTCGCCAACCCCGCCGCCACCCGGATCCTGGGCTGCCGCGAGTCCGATCTGGTCGGCTCGTCGCTGCACGAGGTGGCGCACCACTCGTATCCGGACGGCAGCCCGTTCCCGGCCGCGGAGTGCCGGACCCACCGCGCCATCAGCCAGGCCGTCGCGGTGGAGGCGCGGCAGGACGTCTTCTGGCGCCGCGACGGCCGACCGGTGCCGGTCGAGATGAGCGTCGCGCCGATCCTGGACGGCGCCGAGCTGCTGGGCGCGGTCACCACGTTCCGCGACGTGTCCGACCGCCTGGAGGTCGAGCGTCTGAAGGATGAGTTCGTGGGCGTGGTGAGCCACGAGCTGCGGACCCCGCTGACCTCGATCACCGGCAGCCTGTCGCTGCTCGCGCACGGGGTCGCCGGCCCCCTGACGCCCGCGCAGGAGCCGCTGGTCGACATGGCGCGCCGCAACGCCGACCGCCTCACCACCCTGGTCAACGACATCCTCGACCTGGACCGGCTGGACGCCGGTCGCATGCCGCTGCGCCCGGTCCCCACCGACATGGCGGCGCTGGCCGGCCAGGTGGTGGCCGCGCTCCAGCCGGTCGCCCAGGTCGCGGGGGTGGACCTCACCGCCGAGGCGCCCGGGGACGGGACCACGACGGTCGAGGTCGACCCCGACCGCATGGCCCAGGTCCTGGCCAATCTCGTCGGCAACGCCGTGAAGTTCAGCCACCGCGGCGCACCGGTCACCGTGGCGGTCGAGCGCCGCGGCGGAGAGATCCGCACCGCCGTCCGCGACCGGGGCCCGGGCATCCCCGCCGACCAGCTGGAGTCCGTCTTCGAACGGTTCCGGCAGGTGGACGACCCCGCCGGGAACCGGTCGGGCTCCGGCCTCGGGCTGTCGATCGCCAAGGGCATCGCGGAGCGCAGCGGGGGGCGGATCGAGCTGACCAGCGAGGTGGGCAGGGGCAGCACCTTCACCGTCGTGCTGCCCGCGGCGCCTCCGGATCCGAGCGGAGGGGAGCAGACATGACGCGCACCGTCCTCGTGGTCGACGACGAGCCGGACATCCGCGAGCTGGCCCGGATGGCCCTGGAGCTGGTCGGCGAGCTGCACGTCGTGGTCGCGGAGTCCGGCGACGCGGCGACGCGGCTGGCCGAGGAGGTCCGCCCCGATGCCGTGCTGCTCGACGTCCAGATGCCGGGCATGGACGGCCCGGCGACCCTCGCCGCCCTGCGCTCCGGCGCAGCGGGCGCCGGCGTCCCGGTGGTCTTCCTGACCGCCAGCGTGCAGCGGAGCCAGCTCCGGGAGCTGGAGGAGCTCGACGTCGTCGCCGTGCTCGCCAAGCCGTTCGACCCGATGACCCTCCACCAGCAGCTCGGCGAGGTCCTGGGGTGGTCGTCGTGACCGCGCCCTCCGGCGGCGGCCGGACCGCCCTCGTGGTCGACGACGACGAGATGGTCACCGCGCTGGTCCGCGCCGGCCTCGAGGAGGCCGGCATGACGGTGGTCACCGCCGCGGACGGGCACGAGGCGCTGGCCCGGCTGGCCGAGGCCGTCCCCGACGTCATCGTCTCCGACGTCAACATGCCGGGGATGGACGGCTTCGCGCTGGTCAGCCGGCTGCGCGCCGAACCGGCCACCCGGCGGGTGCCGCTGCTGTTCCTCAGCTCCCGGACCGGCCGCGAGGACGTGCTGGCCGGGCTGCGGCTGGGCGCCGACGACTACGTCCGCAAGCCCTTCGACCTCGACGAGCTCGTGGGCCGGGTGCTGGCCAAGGTCGACCGGCCGCCGGTGCCGGTCGACGAGCTCGTCCGGGACGTACGCACCGGCGTGCTCAGCCCCGCCCGCACGCGGGAGGAGGTGGAGCGGGAGGCCGTGCGCGGGGGGCGGACGGCGCGCCCCGCCGCGGTGGCCGTCATCGAGATCGCCGAGCGCGACCTGCTGCGCAGCCGGTTCGGCGCCCGCGCCGACGACGAGCTGCTCCTCCAGGTCGTCGGCCGGCTGGCCCCCGACGCGGGACCGCTGGAGCAGGTGGGCCGGGACGACCGCGGCCGGCTGGTGCTCCTCCTCCCCGAGACCGACGAGGCCGCCACGGCCGCCCGCCTGGACCAGATCTCGGCCCGGCTGGCCGGCGACCGGCTGACCGTCGCCGGCGGGCGGGTGCAGGTGACCCCGGTCGTCGGATGGGCGCCCCTGGGACCGGGGACCGCCGACACGCTCCTCGGCCGGGCGACGCTGGCGGCGGAGGCGGCCTGGGCCCACCTCGACCTCCGGCCGGTGCGCTGGACCCCGGAGCTGGAGGCCACCGCGCCCCGGCCGGCCGGGTCCCGAGCCGGGGCCCTCACCCGGCTGCGGACCCGGCTGCGGACACCGGTGCAGGTGCTGGTGACCCTGCTCGTCGGCATCCTGGTGCCCTTCCTCGTGCACCTGGGGCTCTACCGGCTCGGGATCGACATCAGCGGGGTGACCTATCCCCTCGTGGTCGCGGCCCTGCTGATCACCGCGGCCTCGATCTGGGCGGAGGGCTTCCTCGCGCTGCGGCCGGAGCAGCCGCCCGACGAGCCCGCGTCGCCGTACCCGCCGGCGTCGGCCGTCATCGCCGCCTACCTCCCGAACGAGGCGGCGACCGTGGTGGAGACCGTGGAGGCGTTCCTGCGTCTGGACTACCCGGCCGACCTGCAGATCGTCCTGGCCTACAACACCCCCCGGCCACTCCCGGTGGAGGAGACGCTGGCGGAGCTGGCCCGGCGCGACCCCCGGTTCGTCCCGTTCAAGGTCGAGGGCTCGACCTCCAAGGCGCAGAACGTCAACGCCGCCCTGGCGGAGGTCACCGGGGAGTTCGTCGGCGTGTTCGATGCCGACCACCATCCCGACCCGGGCTCCTACCGGCGGGCGTGGCGGTGGCTGTCCTCGGGCTATGACGTGGTCCAGGGGCACTGCGTCATCCGGAACGGCGACGCGTCCTGGATGGCCCGCACCATCGCCGTCGAGTTCGAGTCCATCTACGCGGTGAGCCACCCCGGGCGCGCGCGGCTCCACCGCTTCGGGATCTTCGGTGGTTCCAACGGCTACTGGCGCACCGACCTGCTGCGCCGCATCCGCATGCACGGCTCGATGCTCACCGAGGACATCGACTCCAGCCTGCGCGTCGTCGAGGCCGGAGGGCGGATCGCCTCCGATCCCCACCTGGTGTCCCGGGAACTGGGACCCACCACCGTGACCGCCGTGTGGAACCAGCGGATGCGGTGGGCGCAGGGCTGGTTCCAGGTCTCGCTCAAGCATCTGCCGCTGGCCTGGCGGTCACGCGCGCTGTCGGTGCGGCAGAAGCTGGGGATGACGTTCCTCCTGGGCTGGCGGGAGGTCTATCCGTGGATCTCGCTGCAGATGTTCCCCGTGATCGGCTTCCTCGCCTGGCGGGAAGGCGGGCTGGACCGGCTGGACTGGCTGGTGCCGGTCTTCCTCCTCACGACGCTGTTCACCGCCTCGGTGGGCCCGGGGCAGACGGTCTTCGCCCGGCGGCTGGCCGCGCCGGAGATCCGCCGCCAGCGAGGCTGGTTCCTCCGGTACCTGCTGATCTCGTCGCTCTTCTACACGGAGTTCAAGAACGTGATCGCCCGCGTCGCGCAGATCAAGGAGTTCACCGGCGAGCGCGAGTGGAAGGTCACCCCGCGGGCCACACCGCAGGCGACGCCCAGCGAGCCGGCGCGGTGAGCGCCGATGCCGTGGCCCGGCTGTGGGCCCGGTTCCGTCCACTGGTCACCGAGCGCCTGTCGGTGATCCAGGACCACCTCGACGGCGACCCGGCGGTGAGCCGGGAGGCGGCGGTGCGCGCGGCGCACAACCTCGCGGGCTCGCTCGGGAGCTACGGCCGCCCCGAGGGCTCGGTGCTCGCGCGCCGGATCGAGGAGGCGCTCGGCGGAACGGGGGCGCCGGAGGACCCGGCGGGCCTCCAGGCGCTGGCGGCCCGGCTGCGGGCGGCCGTCGAGGACTGACCACCCTGCCGCTCACCAGGTGGCGGTGACCAGACCCCCGGCCGGGACCGGCAGGGACGCCGCCCGCCCGCCGGCCCGGACGACGACGTCCGCGTCGGCCGTGCCGTCGTTCAGCAGCAGGAGCACGTGGCCGCCGGCCGGGGTGAGGAAGGCGGCGGACTCGACGCCGGCGGCGGTACGTTCCGGTGTGCCCAGCCAGACCGAACCCGGGGGCAGGAACCGGCCGGCGTGCGCCAGCAGCCAGTACTCCACCGACCGTGCGACCGCACCCGTGGCCGGATCGACGGTCAGGACGCCCCGGCAGCCGGAGCAGCCGCCGTTGGCGGGCCCGCCGGAGGGATCGAGGGCCAGGTTCCACCACAGGACCGCCGACGACCGGTTGCGGAAGCCGCCGACGAGGACGTGCCGCGCCCCCCAGCGCAGGTCACCGGCCCAGGAATCGGACCAGTTCCCGCCCGAGCACTCCGTCGTCCACACCTCGGCGCCCGGTGCGGCCGCGGCGACCGACGACTGGGCGCCGACGTCGCCGGCGTAGCAGTGGAACGCCGCGCCCCGGTAGGCGTCACCCGCCGCACCGGTGAGCAGCGCGGTGGCCGCCTCGGCGCCGTCCCAGTTGTGGTCGTGGGCGAGGATCCCCACGTCGGTCAGACCGGAGTCGTCCAGCAGGCGCCGCACCTCGAGGGCCACCCGGGCCTGCTGGGCGAGGTCCACGAGCATGCTGGGATAGCCGGCCGACTCGTGCCCGGGCTCGTTGGCCAGGGTCAGGGTGGTCACCGGGACGCCTTGCTCGCGGAAGGCGGCGACGGCACGGACGAGGTAGGCGGCGTAGACGTCCTCGCGGCCGGGGGCCAGTCGGCCGCCGTGGGTGCTGCCCGAGGTCTTCATCCAGGCCGGCGCACTCCACGGGGTGAGCACCACCTGGATCGAGGGGTTGACAGCGAGTGCCTCCGTGAGCAGGGGCAGCAGGTGCTCGCGCTCCCGGTCGATGCCGAAGGCGGCGAGGGACTCGTCGACCTCCCCCGGGGGCACGTCGTCGTAGGTGTAGTCGCCGAGCGCGAAGTCGCTGGCACCGAGCGGGATCCGCAGGACGCCCAGCCCAGCGCCCCGGACGGGGTCGAAGAGGGACTCCAGCACCTCGGCCCGCTGGGCCGCCGGCAGCGCACCCAGGAGGACGGCGGAGGACTCGGTGAGCGCGGCCCCGACACCGATCACCGCCTGACCGGGGGTCTGGTCGACGGTGACCGCACCGGCCGGGCTCCGGTCGGGGCCGAAGGCCACCGGCGCCATGTTCGCGAGGAGGCGGGCGCCGTCCCCGGTGGTCAGCCACCACTGGACGGAGTCGCCAGGAGCGGGTGCAGCGGCGACGGTCGCGACACCGTGCCCGATCAGGTCACCGGTCACCAGTGTGGCGGCGAGCAGGCCGGCGGTGACGACCAGGGACCGCACGGTGCGACGGCTGTCCGACATGGGTCCTTCCCGGCGCGGCCGACCGACGCGGCGACTGCCATCGACATCGGCTCCTGAGATCTCCGACCTGATGCCCCCATGAGGTGAGACCGGACCACGGTCCCACGTCGGACGGGACGCGACGACGCCCCGGTCGTCGCCGGGTGCGGTACCCGGCGACGACCGGCCGGCGTCAGTGGTGCGCGGGAAGCGCCGAGGTGGCGGCGTCCTCGGCGTGGGCCGGGGCGAACTCCGGGGTCACGTCGTCGGCGTCGAAGCGCGTGTCGTCGAAGGGCGGGGCCGGAGCGTGGTCGTCGAACGGGCCGGCCGGCGGTTCACCGGCCGGCTGCGCGGCTCGCTGGGGACGGTGGAACGTCGCCCACCCGCGCTGGAGGTTGGGGCCCACGGCGATGGCCTTGATGCGGGTCTGGCTGCGCCGCCCGTTCTCGGTCTCCCACGAGTCGGTGGCGAGCAGGCCCTTCACGATGACCTCGTCGCCCTTGCTGATGCTGTGCGCCACGTTGCCACCCAGCGCGTTCCAGGCGGCGACGTCGATGAACAGCGTCGGACCGTCGACGAAGCCGCCGACCGACGCGTCGTAGCGGCGGGAGTTCGACGCCACCCGGAAGTTGGTGACGTTGCCCTTCTCGGTACGGCTCTGCCGGGGCGAGTCCACGACGTTGCCCACCACGGTGACCTCGGTCTCGTTCACGGTGCTCCTCGGGTGCACGGCGCCGGACGGCGCGGCCGGCTCCTTGCCGGCGTGCGGTCGACGGTCGTCGCCGAGAAGGCGTGCGGGGACGCTCCGGCAGCATCTGTGGACGCCGCCGTGCCCTGTGGAGAACAGCGGGCCCGGACGGGAGACCTGGATGGGATGATCCCCCGCGAGCGCCCGTAGCTCAGCGGATAGAGCAGGTGCCTTCTAAGCACTTGGTCGCAGGTTCGATCCCTGCCGGGCGCGCTCGCGCGCGGGTCACTCCCCCGTGGTCGTGAAGATCTCCGGGTGCCGGGCGAGCTCGCGTCGCGTGCGGCGGATGTGCCCCTCGAGCACCCGCTCGGCGCCGGTCACGTCGCCGTCGCGCAGCGCCGTCGTGATCATGTGGTGCTCGTCGTGCACGACCCGCCGCGACCGGCGGTCCATGCGCGTGGCGAACGCCCGCCGGTAGTGCTGGGTGGTGTTCCAGAGCCGGTGCACCAGGTCGCTGAGCACCGCCGTCTCCGCGGCGCGGTAGGACAGCAGGTGGAACTCGCGGTCGCGCCGGAGGAACTCCTCGACGTCGGCCGAGCCCTCCATGCGGACGGCGAGCTCCTCCAGCTCCCGGAGCTGGTCGTCGCTGTGGTGCGGGGCGGCGTAGCGGAGGAGGAGCGGCTCCACCCGCTCGCGGATCTGGTAGACCTCCTCGCACTCGGCCAGGCTGAGCCGGGCCA
The DNA here is from genome assembly GCF_054050695.1 of Blastococcus sp. SYSU D00820. NCBI lineage: Bacteria > Bacillati > Actinomycetota > Actinomycetes > Geodermatophilales > Geodermatophilaceae > Blastococcus > Blastococcus sp. SYSU D00820. Next base: position 70,096 of record NZ_JBJGZW010000020.1, on the reverse strand, counting down.
CCCACGCCCCGGTGTTGGCCACGAGGGTCACCAGGCCGTCGGCCTCCAGGATGCGCAGCGCCTCGCGCACGGGCACGCGGCTGGCGCCCAGCCGGGCGGCCACCTCCTCCTGGCGGATGCGCGTGCCAGGGGGCAGCACGCCGCCCAGGATGTCGGTCCGCAGCGCATCCGCGACCCGCATGCTGGTGGTGCCGTGCCCGGTGAGCCCGGTGATCGGATCCGGCGACTCCCAGCCGTTGCTACTCGGCAGGTCGTGCGGGATGCCAGAGGATGACATCGCTGGCCCTCTCATACGCCTTGCCCGAAGGGTAGGAGACGAGCTCGAGCTGCATCCCCCACGGGGTGAGGAAGTAGACCCAACGCTGACCCTCGCTGGCGTTGCGACTCGCCGTCGGCTCGCCGAGCACCCGGACGCCGCGGGAGCGCAGGTACTCCACCGCGGTGTCCAGGTCGTCGACGTAGAACGCCAGGTGGTGCCCCCCGATGTCGCTGTTGCGCGGCTGCGGCGCCTGCCCGTCGGCCGGCTCGAACTCGAAGATCTCGAAGTTCGGGCCGAAGCCGCACCGGTAGAAGTTCAGCCGCCGCATGACCGTGCGCGGGTGCACGTTCATGTGCTCCTGCATCCAGTCGGAGTCGGGGTGGGCGAAGGGGCCCAGCGAGTACACCCGCGTGCAGCCGATGACGTCGACGAAGAACCGGTCGGCCTCGTCGAGGTCGGGCACGGTGAACCCGATGTGCTCCGTGCCGCGCAGCCCGGGGAGTGCCATGGATCCTCCTGGTCGAACCGCCTGCGAGACGGCCGGATTGGTCGACTCGCCAGAGCCATCATTGTATTCAATAGGCGAACAGGCCGACAAGCTGCCGGGCGAGCGCCTGTGCCGCGAGCCACTCCCGGGGCTTGTGAATGTATCCAACCGTCCCTAAGGTTGACCCCGGTACACCCGTTCGCCTGCCCCTGGAGGGTGACGATGCCGGAGAAGCAGCCACTGGACCCCGCGCGGTCCTGGGTACGGCTCTCGACGACCCCCGAGGACTGGAAGGCGGCCGACCCCCAGCTCCTCGCCACCATGCTCGGCCAGCTGCACCTCGTCCGGGCCTTCGAGGAGACCGTCCTCGAACTGGCCGGAGAGGGCCTGGTGCACGGCCCCGCCCACTCCAGCATCGGCCAGGAGGGCGGCGCGGTCGGATCCATCGTCGGCCTGCGCTCCAGCGACGCCGTGAACGGCTCGCACCGCGGCCACCACCAGTTCCTCGCCAAGGCGATCACGCACGCCAGCGGCGGCTCCCTGGACGTCGCCGCGCTCGTGAAGCCGGAGGTGCAGCAGGTCCTGCAGCGCACCCTCGCCGAGATCCTCGGGCTCTCCCAGGGCTACTGCCGCGGACGCGGCGGCTCCATGCACCTGCAGTGGTTCGAGGCCGGCGCACTCGGTACCAACGCGATCGTCGGCGGCGGCGTGCCGCTGGCCGCGGGCAACGCCTGGGCGCAGCGGCACGCCGGCACCTCCGACGTCACCATGACCTACTTCGGCGACGGCGCCATCAACATCGGCTCGGTCCTCGAGTCGTTCAACCTCGCCGCGGCCTGGAGCCTCCCGGTCGGGTTCTTCGTCGAGAACAACTTCTACGCCGTCTCCACCCACGTCGGCGAGGCCACCGCCGAGCCGCGGCTGTCCGCCCGCGGCCTGGGCTTCGCGATCCCCGCCTGGCAGGTCGACGGCATGGACCCCCTCGCGGTCCACCTCGCCACCACCGAGGCCCTCGAGGTCATGCGCTCCGGCGGCGGGCCGACCCTCATCGAAACCGAGGTCTACCGCTTCTTCCACCAGAACGGCCCGTACCCGGGCAGCGCGTTCGGGTACCGCTCCAAGGAGGAGGAGGCCGAGTGGCGGGCCCGCGACCCGCTGGCCCGCATGGCCCGCGAGATGCTCGCGCTGGGCCACCTCACCGAGCGCGAGATCGAGCAGGTGCGCGAGCAGGCCAAGGAGGCCATGCGCACCGCGGCGTCCAACCTGCTGGAGGACGACCCGGAGGGCAGCGGCAAGCGCCGGATCATCGCCTCGCTGTGGCCCGACCCGTCGTTCGTCGACGTCGGCGTCCGCGGCGACGGCAGCGAGCTCGACGGCGTCCGGATGCTGGACCCGACCGAGCACACCGGCGGCACCGAGTCGCGCCGCTTCGTGGAGGTCGTCGCCGACGTCATGGGACGGCGGATGGCCGAGGATCCGCGCATCGTCGTCCTCGGTGAGGACGTCCACCGCCTCGCCGGCGGCACCAACGGCGCCACCAAGGGCCTGGCCGGCCGGTATCCCGACCGCGTGCTCGGCACCCCGATCAGCGAGAACGCCTTCGCCGGACTCGGCGGCGGGATGGCCCTCGACGGCCGCTTCCGCCCGGTCGTGGAGTTCATGTACCCCGACTTCATGTGGGTCGCCGCCGACCAGGTGTTCAACCAGATCGGCAAGGCCCGGCACATGTTCGGCGGCCAGAACCCGGTGCCGCTCGTGCTGCGCTCGAAGGTCGCCATGGGCTCGGGCTACGGCTCCCAGCACCTCATGGACCCGGCCGGCATCTTCGCCACGGCCCCCGGCTGGCGGATCGTCGCGCCGTCGTCGGCCGCGGACTACATCGGCCTGATGAACACCGCCCTCACCCTCGAGGACCCGGTGCTGGTCATCGAGCACATCGACCTCTACGGGCGCACCGACGAGGTGCCGGCCGGCGACCTGGACTACCACCTGCCGCTGGGCAGGGCGGCCGTCCGCCGCACCGGCGCCGACGTCACCGTCATCAGCTACCTGTCGATGGTGCAGCGCTGCCTGGAGGCCGTCGAGGCCACCGGGATCGACGCCGAGGTCATCGACCTGCGCTGGCTGGACCGCGCCTCGATCGACTGGGACACCATCGGCGAGTCGGTGCGCAAGACCAACAACGTGCTGATCGTCGAGCAGGGCGCCCGCGGTACCTCCTACGGCGGGTGGCTGGCCGACGAGCTCCAGCGCCGCTTCTTCGACTGGCTGGACCAGCCGATCGAGCGGGTCACCGGCGGGGAGGCGAGCCCCAGCATCTCCAAGGTGCTGGAGCGCGCCGCCATCGCCGGCACCGAGGAGGTCATCGCGGGTCTCGAGCGCGTCAAGGCGAACTGGGGTGAGGCGTGATGCCGGTCATCATCCACATGCCGGAGGTCCTGGCCGGTACCGACGAGGCGGTGCTCGGCAGCTGGCTGGTGCAGCCCGGTGACGAGATCACCGTCGGCCAGCCGATCGCCGAGATCGAGACGGACAAGGCGGTCGTCGAGTACGCCGCCGAGGTCGCCGGGTCCCTGGCCGGCACGCTGATCGACGTCGGCGCCCGGGTGCCGGTCGGCACGCCCATCGCGGTGCTCGCGGGCGCGGGCGAGACCACGGCCGCCGCCCTGCAGGCGGCCGGCTCCGCGGACGGCGGCCAGCCCGACGCGGCCGACCGCACCCCCGGGGAGGACGCCGCGCAGCTCGACCACGTGGCCGCCGCGCCGGCCGCCGATGCCGCACCGCCGGCCGTCGACGCCGCACCGGCCCGGCTGTTCGCCAGCCCCCTGGTCCGCCGGCTCGCCGCGCAGCGCGGCATCGACCTGTCCGGGGTGCGCGGCACCGGGCCGCACGGGCGGATCGTCCGCCGCGACCTGGAGCGCCATCAGACGGCGACGCCGGCACCGCGGGCGCCCGAGCCGGCCCCCGCCGTCCCTGCTCCCCCGGCACCGCCCGCGGCCCGCCCGGCGGCCGTGGCCGCGCCCGCCGGCGCGGGCACCGACGTGCCGCACACCGGCATGCGCCGGGCGATCGCCCGGCGGCTCACCGAGAGCAAGACGACGATCCCGCACTTCTACCTGCGGGCCGACTGCCGGGTCGACGCCCTGCTCGAGCTGCGCCGCCAGGTCACCGAGGCGACCGGCGAGCGGATCTCGGTCAACGACCTGGTGGTCAAGGCCGTGGCCGCGGCGTTCCGCGAGGTGCCCGAGGCCAACGCGATCTGGACCGACGAGGCGGTCCGGCGGTTCGACGACGTCGACGTCGCCGTCGCCGTGGCCGTCGACGACGGCCTGCTCACCCCCGTGGTGCGCGCGGTCGACAAGCGCCCGCTGCGGGAGGTCTCCGCGCAGATCCGCGAGCTGGCCGGGCGCGCCCGGGCCGGGCGGATCCGGCAGGAGGAGATCGAGGGCGGGTCCTTCTCCGTCTCCAACCTGGGCATGTACGGCACCGCCGAGTTCGCCGCGATCATCAACCCGCCGCACTCGGGGATCCTCGCCGTCGGCGCGGCCGAGCAGCGGCCGGTCGTCGAGGACGGCGCGCTGGCGGTGGCCACCGTCATGACGGTGACGCTGTCGGCGGACCACCGGGTGCTCGACGGCGCCCTGGCCGCCCGCTGGCTGGCGGCCTTCACGAGGATCGTCGAGAACCCGCTGGCGATCCTGGTCTGACCCCCGCCGCCCCGGCGACCCGAACTGGCACGAGGAGAGACGCATGGCCCAGAAGCTCCGCGCCGTCGACGCCGACGCCGGGCTGATCCGCTCGACGTTCGCCCAGTTCCCCTCCGGAGTCGCGGTGCTGGCGGTCGAGCGCGACGGCGCGCGGCACGCGCTCGTGGCGTCGTCGTTCATGGTCGGGGTCTCGCTGCAGCCCTGCCTGGTCGCGGTCGCGGTGCAGCGGACCTCCGAGACGTGGGAGCACCTGGCGGGCAGCCCGGCGCTCGGCGTCTCGATCTTCGGCCGCGGCCAGGGCGCGCTCACCCGCAAGCTGGCCAGCAGCGACCGGGCGGCGCGGTTCGAGCAGGTGGCCGTCGAGGTCGACGACTCCGGTGCCGTCTACGTCGAGGACGCCGCGCTGTGGCTGCAGTGCTCGGTGCACGACGTGCTCGACGCCGGCGACCACCGCATGGTGCTGCTCCGGGTGGACAAGGCCGGCGTCTCCGGCAACGAGCCGCTCATCTGGCACGGCGCCCGGTTCCGCGAGCTGGTGGCCGACGACTCCATCGACGTCGCCTAGCGGTACACCCGGCCACCCCGGGAACGCGACAGGCCCTGCGCGGCGGGATCTCCCGCCGGGCAGGGCCTGTTCCGTCGCGCGCGGTCAGACGGCCGCGATCGCGTCGATCTCGACCGTCGCGTCGTTGAACAGCGAGTAGACGCCGATGACCGTGCTGGCCGGGATGTTGTCGGTGTCGATGATCCGGTCGCGCGTCTCGCGGAAGATCGTCAGCTTCTCCTTGTCGAGATGCGTGATGTAGACGTTGATCCGGGCGAGGTCGGAGAACGTCGCGTTGTGCTCCTTGAGCGCCCGCTCGACCTCGCGGAAGGTCAGCTCCACGGCGCGCGAGAAGTCGGTCGGCACCGAGCCGTCCTCCTCGAAGCCGACGGCGCCGGAGACGAACACCAGCTCGCCGGCGGACACCCGCACGCTGTCGGAGATGCCGGGGATGACCGGCGCCGGGACCCGGGTGATGCGACCTTCTGCCATGACGTTCCTTCCGTGACGGCTCCACCTCCGGAGGGTGGAGACCTGTGTCGATCGACGGCGCGGCCGCTCCGGCCGCGCCGTCGTCTGTCGATCCTGACCGAGCCCGCCGCCCGGCGCCGATGGTGGCGCCGGGCGGCGGGCTCGCGGACTGCGGAGCCGGTCAGACGACCGGCAGCATGCCCCTGGCCTCGTCGACCCGGTCCAGGAGGACCTTGCCGAAGGCCTCGTACCCGCTGGCCGGCAGCGAGTGCCCGTGCCGGGCGGCCGTGGCCTGGTCCCGCCAGAAGCGCTGGATGAGGCTGGCCTCGGCGAAGGCCGCCGAGCCGTGCGCGCTGACGAGGGCGTCGATGGCCTGCGTGACGCACTCGACGGCGTAGCCGGCCTCGGCCCGCATCTGGATCCGCCGCGGATAGGGGTAGTACTCGCCGCGCTCGGCGCTGGCGTACAGGTCGTCGGCGATGCGGTAGGCGAAGACCTCGGCGGTCTCGAGCAGCAGGGTCGCCTTCGCCACGGCCAGCTGGAAGGAGACGGCGTCGGACTGGCGCTCGTAGGTCGTGTAGGCGATCGCCTTCTTGTCGGCGCTGCTGATGACCTTGTCGAGGACGGCGCGGCCCATGCCCAGGTGCGGGCCGACCAGCTGCAGGAACAGCGCGGGCACGAAGACCGGCTTGTACGAGATCTCCGGGTGCAGGCCCGACGCCGGGTAGGTGCCCTCGACGGCGGCGGTGAGCGGGAGCACCCGGTGCTCCGGCACGAAGACGTCGTCGGCGACCTGGGTGTTGCTGCCGGTCGACTTCATGCCGGCGACGTACCAGGTGTCCTCGGTCTTGAGGTCGGAGGTGGGGATCAGGGCCAGGCCCTGGTCGACCACGGTGCCCTGGTCGTCGACGATGGGGAAGCCCAGCAGCGACCACTCGGCGTGGTTGGAGCCGGTGCCGTACGCCCACTTGCCGGTGATCCGGAACCCGCCGTCGACCTTGACCGCCGTCGAGGACGCGGCCAGGACGATGGAGATCGGGGTGTCGGGGGTCTCCGACCACAGCTCCTCCTGCGCCTGCAGCGGGAGGAGCGCGCTCACCCAGGACCCGGAGTTGAGGATGCCGAACACCCACGCGGCACCGCCGTCGCCGCGGCCGATGGCACGGGCCACCGCCACGGAGTCGCGGCTGTTGCCGGCGTAGCCGCCGAAGCGGGTGGGCACCGAGAGCCGGAAGACGCCGGCCTCGACCAGGGCCTGGTACGACTCGGCGGGGATGGTGCGCTCCTGCTCGCCGCGTACACCGTTCTGGAGCAGCAGGGGCCGGATCGCGTCGACGCGCTCGACGAGCGCGGCGACCTCGGGGTTGTGCGACTTCTCTTCGGTCATCACGGGCGTGGTCCTCACTCGGTGGGTCTCGGTCGGTGGAGCGGGTCGGGAGACCGCGGCGTCTCCCGGGTCGGAGCCGGGCCCGCGCGGGCCCGACGGGGGCCTCAGGCCTCGCCGCGGCCCCAGGGCGTGTTCAGGTGGCTCTGCGACGAGCGGAGAGCGGGCAGCGGACCGTCGAGGGTGTAGTAGCGCTTGCCGGTGACGATGAGCTCCTCGGCGGGGAACTTCGTGATCACCTCGCAGCCGTCGCGGGTGACCACGACCTCCTCCTCGATGCGGGCGGCACCGATGCCGTCGGCCGAGGGCCAGTAGGTCTCGAGGGCGAAGACCATGCCCTCCTCGAGCACCTCCGGGTTCTCGAAGGAGACCAGCCGGGAGAAGATCGGCTTCTCCCAGATCGACAGGCCGACGCCGTGGCCGTACTGGAGGGCGAAGGCCGCCTCCTCGTCCGGGAACCCGAACTCCTGGGCGGCCGGCCAGACGGCGCAGATGTCGGCGGTCGTGGCGCCGGGGCGCACGAGCGCGATGGCCCGGTCCATGTACTCGCGGGCGCGCCGGTAGGCGTCGTGCTGCGCGCGGCTGGCCGAGCCGACGGCGAAGGTGCGGTAGTAGCAGGTCCGGTAGCCGTTGAAGCTGTGCAGGATGTCGAAGAACGCCGGGTCGCCGGGCCGGATGATCCGGTCGGAGAAGATGTGCGGGTGCGGCGCGCAGCGCTCGCCGGAGATGGCGTTGACGCCCTCCACGAACTCCGAGCCCAGGTCGTAGAGCCGCTTGGACACCAGGCCCACGCACTCGTTCTCGCGGACGCCGGGGCGCAGGAACTCGTGCAGGTCCTCGTAGGCGGCGTCCACCATCGAGCAGGCCGTGGTCAGCAGGGTGATCTCGTCCCGCGTCTTGATCCGGCGGGCCTCGAGGAACACCTGCTGGCCGTCGACGACGTCGATGCCCTCGCGCTGCAGGGCGAAGAGGACCGGCAGCTCGACCACGTCGACGCCGACCGGCTCGTCCGCCAGCCCGAACTTCTCCAGCTCCCGCTTGACCTTGCGGGCGAGCTCCTCGGCGATGCCGGCGCCGGGCGGGAAGGCACCGCGCAGCGTCGAGATGCCGGCGCGGGCGCCGGTCTCGGCCCGCGGGCGGGTGGCGCCGTGGTGCGGCGCGTGCGGATCGGCGTCGGCGTGCGAGTGCGTCTCGTGCAGCCACGGGTTGAACAGGTCGTGGTGGCGCGCGGCCGAGCCGAAGTCCCAGACGATCGGGTCGCTGTTGCGGGTGATCAGGCAGAAGCGGATCAGCTTGTCGATCGCCCAGGTGCCGATGAGCGCGGAGCTCGCGTAGCGGATGTTGGAGAAGTCGAAGGCCAGCAGCGCCCCGAGGTCGGACTCCTCGAGCTTCGCGCGCAGCCGCGCGAGCCGCTCGTCGCGCAGCCGGTCGTAGTCCACCCGGGCTTCCCAGTCGACGGCCATCGTGCCTCGGGTTGCCGTGCTCATCCCTGCGCGCTCCTCGGTTGTCGTGGTCGCCGGTCGGGGTCGTCTCCGTCGGTGCGCCGGGGCCGCTGCACCGGGACGGCGGGACCGGCGGGGACCTCCCGGGCGAGCACGCTGTCGCGTTCCCGTCACCCACCGTCCGCGGGCGCCGCGCTCGTCCGTTGGATCCAATCCAGTCCCGAGCCCTGCGGCTCGGACGATTCCTGGAGTCTCAACCATGCGCGAGGGGGTGTCAAGCGTCACTGAGAGCGCTCGGCAGCCGGAGTCCGCGCCGGACGATTGGATACGATCACCGCTCGCTCGATATCCTCCGAAGGCCTCCGGCGTCCGGGTCCACCGGACGGCTCCGGAGCACCCCGGACCGCGCGGAAGCAGAGGCCTGACATGACCGACATCGGATTCCTCGGACTCGGCGCCATGGGGACGGCGATGGCCCGGCGCCTCGTCGACGCCGGGCACCGGGTGACCGCGTGGAACCGCTCCCCCGCCCCCGCCGAGGCACTGGCCGAGGCCGGTGCCGACCGCGCGGCCGAACCCGGGGAGGCCATCGCCCGGCCCGTGGTGATCTCGATGCTGGCCGACGACGCGGCCGTGGAGTCGGTGTTCGGCACCGGGGCGCTGGCCGCGGCACCCGAGGGCGCGGTGCACGTGAACATGGCCTCGATCAGCGTCGCCGCCGCCGGCCGCCTGCAGGAGCGGCACGCCGCAGCGGGCGTCGGCTACCTGGCCGCCCCGGTCATGGGCCGGCCGCCGGTCGCCGCGGCCGGGCAGCTCACGATCGTCGCCGGCGGCGCCGGCGCCGACCTCGAGCGGGTCCGGCCGCTGCTCGAGGAGCTCGGCAAGAAGGTCTGGCACGTCTCGGAGACCCCGGCCGCGGCCAACCTGGTGAAGATCGGCGTGAACTACACGATCATCCACGCGCTGCAGGCCCTGGGTGAGAGCGTGGGCCTGGTCGAGCGCGGTGGCGTCGATCCCACCGTGTTCGTCGACATCCTGAACGGCTCGCTGTTCCCCGGGCCGGTGTACGACGGGTACGGCCACATGATCGCCGAGCGCCGGTACGCACCCCCGGGCTTTCCCGTCCCCCTCGGCCGCAAGGACCTCCGCCTCGCCCAGGAGGCCGCCGCCGCGCACGGCGTCGAGCTGGCCACCGCACCGGTGCTCGTCGACGCGTTCGAGTCCGCGCTGGCCGACCAGACCCTCGCCGGGCTGGACTGGGCCGCGGTCGCGGAGATCACCCGCGCCCGGTCCGGCGCCCCGGCGCTGCCCCCGCAGCAGCAGGACTGATCCCGGAGACGACACCGCCCCGGACCCGCACGAGGGTCCGGGGCGGTGTCGCACGCGGTCAGTCCTGCGGGCGGCGGCTCTTGTCCCAGTCGGCGACGTGCACCTCGGCGAGCTCGTTCGGGCCGTCCTTCCAGCTCGGGTGCCGCTCGAACAGCAGGATGTCGTGGCCGGGGACGATCCTGTCGACCTCGCCCCGCAGCTCCTCGTAGATGTCCCCGTAGGTCATCAGCATGTTGTAGGTGCTGCCGTTGGTGTAGCCCGAGGGCCACATCTCCTCGACGTTCGAGTACCACATGACCGAGTCCCCGGCGATGACGTAGCGGCCGCCGGTGGTCTCCACCGAGAACCACTGCGAGCCGAAGGTGTGCCCGTCCTTGGCCAGCCGGGCGGTCACGCCGGGGAGCACCTCGTCGCCGTCCCGGATGAAGTGCAGACGGTGGTCGCGCAGCAGTGCGCCGTACATCTCCATGTCGTCCCGGTCGAAGGAGCTGGTGATCCAGGACTCGTCGCCCATGGGCGTGAAGTGCATCGGCAGGCCCAGTGCCCTCGTCCACCCCTCGAACTCGTCCCACTGCACGTAGACGTGCGCGTTCGGGAAGGCCACGAGGTTGTTGGCGTGGTCGAAGTGCATGTGGGTCAGGAGGACGCTCTCGATCTCCTCCGGCGTCACCCCGAGCTTGCCCAGCGTCTGCGCCGGGGTCTCGTAGTCGAAGAAGCCGAACCGGTTGATCCACTTCTCCGCCCGGAAGCCGGCGTCGACGAGGTGGTGGTGCACCGTGCCGTCGTCGTCCTGCAGGGAGAGCAGGACGTAGATCATCGGCGAGGTGCTGGTGCCCTCGAGCGAGTGGATCGGGACGCCGCCGAAGAAATCCCGCGGCAGGTCGACGTGTGCGTAGCAGAGCGGTCGGATCGAGATGTCGCGGGACATGGCTCTCCTCAGGGTGGGTGGGGGGTCAGCGACCCAGGTAGCCGAGCGCGATCCTGGTGAGGACGCCCTCGGGGTCGGACAGCTCGTCGAGGATCGTGAAGTGGTTGTGGTCGAGCAGGGTCACCTCGACCGGCAGGCCGGCCGCCGTGCCCGCCGCCGCCCAGTCGGTGGACTGCCGCTCGAACTCCGGGGTCTCGCGGGTGCCGACGACGACGTGGGTGGGCACCGGGGAGACCGGCGCGAGGTGGCTGAGCGCGAGCGCGTCGGCCGGGGTCAGCTGCAGGTAGGGCGCCAGCCACGAGTGCGGCAGCGGCCGCAGGTCGAAGACCGGGCTCACCGGGACGGCGCCGGTGAACGGCTGCGCCGGCAGGCCGTACTCCCCCGCCCAGTCGGTGGCCAGCAGCGCGGCCACCGCGTGACCGCCCGCCGAGTGGCCGGCGATCACGATGTTGTCGCGGTCGATGCCCAGCTCGTCGGCCCGCTGCCAGGCGGTGGCGAAGGCGGCCCGGTGCTGCCGGACGATCTCGGCGACGGTGACCTGCGGGGCCAGCGCGTAGTTCGAGACCACGGTGGTGACGCCGTGCGGGACCAGGCCGTCGGCGACGTAGCTCCAGACCTTGGAGTCGGTGGCCTTCCAGTAGCCGCCGTGCACGAAGAAGACGGTGGGCCGGGGGCCGTCGCCGCCGGGGAAGACGTCCATCGTCTCGGCCAGCGTCGGGCCGAAGCGGACGTCGATGATGCCGCCCAGCCGCTCGCGGGTCGCGGCGCTGCGGGCGACGAAGTCCGCGGCGTAGGCGCCGAAGTCGGGCACCGTCGCCTCGATGTCGTAGAGGGCGGTGATCTCCTCGACGGTGGTGAGGTCGCGGTACAGGGGGGCGGGCATGTCGGGCCTCCGCGGGAACGGGATCGGGGGACGCGCCGACGGGCCGGGCAGCGGAGAACCGGCCGGCCCACGCGGACGGCCTCGCCCGCCCGGCGACCCATCACCGGGGGGACCGAGGTCAGCCCTCGTTGGATCCAATCCAGTCCGGAGCCGCACGGTCCGGACGACGAGCCGAGTCTCTTCCATGCGACTTGAGGGTGTCAAGCGTCACCTGAAGGCCGCTCGTCCGGCGGACCGCCCGGAGCGATTGGATACAGTCGGAGTCGTCTCGGTCGCTGCTAGTGACGTGCAAGTCCGGCTGGAGTGCCCGGGTCCACGGTGTCCCCGCATCCCCGCACCGGACCCGGAGGACCCCGTGACCCAGCAGCTGTCCCACCCGCAGTACGCAGCGCAGCAGTACCCGCCCCAGCCGTACGGCGGCCCGCCCCTCGGGAGCCCCGGCTACGGGCCGCCGCCCCCGCCCCGCCGGAGGACCGGGGTCGTCGTCGGGTCGGTGGCCGGCGCGGTCGTCGTCCTGGGCGGCCTGGGCGTCGGCGCCTTCCTCGTGCTCGGCACCTCGACGCTGGACACCGCCGCCGCGGAGGAGCGCATCGTCACGCTGACCCAGGAGGAGACCGGCGTCGCCGCCACGGACGTCAGCTGCCCCGCCGACGTGGAGGCCGAGGCCGGCGCCACGTTCACCTGCACCGCCGTCCTCGACGGGCAGGGCACCTCGTTCACCGTCCGGCAGACCGACGACGAGGGCAACGTCGAGATCACCAGCGACGACGACTGGGTGGTGGTCGCCGAGGTCGAGGCCTTCCTGCTGCAGGAGGCCGAGGGGCAGAACGACCCCGGCGCCGACGTCGCGATCACCTGCGACACCGACGGCCGCGCCGTGCTGGTCGGGGACGCCGCTCAGGAGCCCATCGTCTGCACGGCGACCTTCCCCGACTCCGGCGACTCGATCGACGTGCTCGTCACCGTCGCGGAGGACGGCTCGATCACCTACGAGGCGGTCTGACCGGCCGCGTCAGCGCCGGTCGGCCGGCACCCAGCCGATGGCCGGCGCCACGTACCGGGCGACGGTCTCCAGCAGGTGGGCGTTGTACTCGACGCCCAGCATGTTGGGCACGGTGAGCAGCAGGGTGTCGGCCTCGCGGACGGCGGCGTCCTTGGCCAGCTCCTCGGCCAGCTGGTCGGGCTCGCCGACGTAGCTCTTGCCGAACCGGGCGCGGACCCCCTCCAGGAGGCCCACCTGGTCGCCGCTGTCGCGGTCGGTGCCGAAGTACTGCCGGTCCAGGTCGGTCACGATCGGCATGACGCTGCGGCTGACCGACACCCGCGGCGCCCGCTCCCAGCCGGCGTCGGCCCAGGCCGCGCGGAACCGCTCGATCTGCTCGGCCTGCAGCTGGTCGAACGGCACGCCGGTCTCCTCCGACAGCAGCGTCGAGCTCATCAGGTTCATGCCCTGCTCGGCGGTCCAGGCGGCGGTGGCGAAGGTGCCCGACCCCCACCAGATGCGGTCGGCCAGCCCCGGCGACTGCGGCTGCACCGCCAGCCGCGCGCGCTGGCCGCCGGTCATCCGCGGATCGGCGTCGACCACCGAGGCGCCGGAGAGCGCGGCGCGGAAGAGCGCGGTCTTGTCCCGTGCGAGGTCGGCGTCGGTGGCACCCTCCGGCGGCACGTAGCCGAAGGCCTCCGAACCGCGCAGCGCGGTCTCCGGTGATCCCCGGCTCACGCCGAGCTGCAGCCGGCCACCGGCGATGAGGTCGGTCGCCGCGGCCTCCTCGGCCATGTACAGCGGGTTCTCGTAGCGCATGTCGATGACGCCGGTGCCGATCTCGATCCGCGACGTCCGCGCGGCGATCGCCGCCAGCAGCGGGAACGGCGAGGCCAGCTGCCGGGCGAAGTGGTGCACGCGCACGTAGGCGCCGTCCAGGCCCAGCTCCTCGGCGGCCACGGCCAGCTCGACGGTCTGCAGGAGGGCGTCGCGCGCCGTCCGCACCTGGGAGCCGGGGATCGGCTGCCAGTGCCCGAAGGACAGGAACCCGATCCGCTTCGACCCATCCGCTGCGCTCATGCCCCGTCCAGCGACCGCTGGGGGCCGGGGATTCCCGGTCCCGCCCGTCGCACCCGTCACGGGGGTGCACTCCGGCCCCGGCCTGTCACGCGGTGTGATCGATCGACCACGACATTCCGTGGACGGGTTCCGTCACTCCGGGCCGCCGGTCGAGCACCCTGTCGGGGTGACTCTCAGCGCCCACGACGTACCGCGACCCCGGGCCGACCGGCCCGGCGACGCCGCCGGCACGCGGCTGCGGGCCATCGACGCGCTGCTGGCCGACCGCGGTCAGCTCTTCCGCGCCCTCTTCCTCGCCGCACCGATCCCCAAGGCCCTCGTCGACCTCGACGGCCACCTCCTCGTGGTCAACGAGGCGCTGTGCACGCTGACCGGCCGGTCGGCCGAGGACCTCGTCGGCCGGCACGTCGACCTGCTCGCCCACCCCGACGAGGCGCCGGTCCCCGACCTGCCGCCGGGCCCCGAGGGCCCGCTGGACCCGTGGCTGCGGCTGGACGGCGAGCGCCGGCTGCGGCACGCCGACGGCAGCGAGCTGTACGTGCAGCAGGCGCACGAGGTGGTGCACCTCAGCGACGGCCGGCCCCAGTTCGTCGTCCTGTCGCTGGTCGACGCCACCGACCGCCGGCGGGCCGAGGAGGACCTCGTCCGCCGCGCCTTCACCGACCCGCTGACCGGCCTGCCCAACCGCCGCGCGCTGGGCGACCGGCTGGCCCACGCCCTGGCCCTCTCCCGCCGTCGCGGGCTGCAGGTGGGCCTGGTGCACCTGGACCTCGACCGGTTCCAGGCGGTCAACGACGCCATGGGCCACGACGCCGGCGACCAGCTGCTCACCCAGGTCGCCGACCGGCTGCGCTGGAGCACCCGGGTGGAGGACACCGCCGTCCGGCTGGGCGCCGACGAGTTCCTCATCCTGGCCGAGGACGTCGAGGACCTCGACGGGCTGCGCGCCCTGGCCGACCGGCTGCTCTCGGTCCTCGACGACCCGTTCCTCATCGGCGAGCGGGAGATCGTGCTGTCGGCCAGCGTCGGCCTCACCCTCGGCTCCGAGGTGGCCCCCGACGACCTGCTCCGCCAGGCGCACAACGCCCTCGCCCGCGCCAAGGCCGACGGCAGCCGGGCGCGGATCGTCGTGCACGACGGCGTCCTCAGCGACAGCGAGATCGACGACCTGCAGCTCGAGGCCGACCTGCGGCACGCTCTCGAGGGCGACGAGCTGCGGCTGTTCTACCAGCCGATCGTCTCCCTCGCCGACGAGACGCTGCTGGGGTACGAGGCGCTGATCCGCTGGCAGCACCCCACCCGCGGGCTGCTGCCGCCGGGCGCCTTCCTCTCCGTGGCCGAGGACAGCCGGCTGACCTCCCGCCTGGGTGCCTGGGTGCTGCGCCAGGCCTGCCTGGACGCCGCCGCCTGGCCGGCCGGGCTGCGGGTGCACGTGAACATCTCCGCCCGGCACCTGGCCGAGCCCGGCTTCACCGACCTGGTGGTCGCCGCGCTGGAGGAGTCCGGCCTGGCGCCGGACCGGCTGGAGCTGGAGATCACCGAGTCGACGGCGCTGTTCGCCGCCGAGGCCACCCTGCACGCGGTCTCGCAGGTGACCGAGCGGGGCGTCACCCTCGCCCTCGACGACTTCGGCACCGGCTACTCGGCCATCACCGCGCTGCACCGGCTGCCGATCCACACCGTCAAGATCGACCGCTCGTTCGTCGCCGACGTGGTCACCCAGCCCTCGACCGCCGCGCTCGTGCAGGGCCTGGTGCAGCTGGGCCTGGGCATGGGGCTGCAGGTCATCGCCGAGGGCATCGAGGACCTCGACCAGGCCGACTGGCTGCGCGCGCACGGCTGCGCGATGGCGCAGGGCTACGCCTTCGGCCGCCCGGCGCCGCTGCCCAGCCACAGCGCCGCGGTCGAGGACGCCGTGGTCGACACCCTGGTGCCGGCCGAGGTCCGCGGTGACGGACCGCTGACCGCGGAGAACGTCATCGTCGCCGCCGACGCCCCGGTGGAGGCCCTGGACGTCGAGGCCGCCGAGGCCGTCGTCCCCGAGCTGGACGGGATGGCCGAGGTGCCCGGCGTCGACGTCGTCGGCATGCCGCAGCCCGCGCCGGCCCAGGTCTACTCCTTCCCGCCGACCGCGGCCTTCGACGCCGTGGCCGCGTGGGCCGACGAGGACGGCCAGGAGGACGGGGACGACGCGCCGCCCCCTCCGCCGCTGCGCCTGGTCGAGGACACCGGCGAGACGCCGCTCCCCGACTGACGGTCACCCCCCTGACCGGCCTCGTGCTCTGCCCACCCCTGGGGGCAGAGCACGAGGACCGGCGCTCACCCCAGCAGCCGCCGGAGCCGGTCGCGCACCGGCTCGTCGCACAGCGCGACGGCCACCGAGTCCCCGGCGACCTGCCGCAGCCGTGGCCCGTCGAGCAGCCCCTCGGCCAGCAGCCCGCGCACCTCGGCGTCCAGCCGCACGCCCGTGGTGGTGGGGTCGTCGTCGCCGAGCACCACCCGGCAGCCGGCGGCGAGGAACCGGCCCAGCGGGTGCTCCCGCACCGACGCCGCCGCGCCGGTGAGCACGTTCGAGGTCGGGCAGACCTCGAAGACGATCCCCTCCCCCGTTGCCCAGGCCAGCACCTCCGGGTCGTCGGCGGCGCGGGAGCCGTGGCCGATCCGCCGCACCCCGAGCAGCTCGGCCGCGGCCCGCGCCGCGGGGGCCGGCGCGGCCTCCGCCGCGTGCGCGGTGACGCCCAGGCCGGCCGCGCGGGCCTGCGCGAAGAACGGCGCGTAGGGCTCCAGCGCGGGGAACAGCAGCTCGTCGCCGGCGACGTCGAGGCCGGTGACGCCGTGACCGGCCAGGGCGCACGCCGCGTCGGTGACCGCCGCGTGCGCGTCGGCGTCCTGGTGGCGCAGGAGGGCGGGGACCACGCCCACCTCGACGCCGGTGGCCCGCGCCCCGTCGGCGGCGCCGGCGCACGCGGCCGCCAGCACCGCCCGGACGTCGAAGCCCGGCCGGGCGTGGGTGGTCGGCCCCAGCCGCAGCTCGAGGAAGGCGAGCCCCGCGGCCGCCGCGTCCTCGACCGCCTCGCGGGCGATGCGCTCCACCGCTCCGGGGCTGCCGAACACCGGGTACCCCGCGGCCACGTGGGCCAGGAACACGGTGAGGTCCGCCGGGGCCGGCATCTGCAGGGCGGCGTGGCAGTGCAGGTCCAGCAGCGGTGCGGCCCCGGCGCTCACAGGCCCAGGGCGACCACGGTCTCGAGCGCGGCGGTGATGCTGTGCTCCCAGCCCACCGCCAGCCGCTCGTTGGGCCGGCCGTAGACCACGTCGCCGGTGACCAGGTTGCCCGACACCGCGCACACCATCCCCGCGCGCAGGCCCCGCTGCCGGGCCACCACGTACATCGCCGAGCTCTCCATCTCGACGTTGAGCAGGCCGAGCGAGGACAGCTGCGCGATCCACTCCGGCGTCTCGGCGTAGAAGGCGTCGTCGGTGGCGTTGAGCCCGGCGTGCACCGCGAACCCGTGCTCGGCGCCCAGCCGGCGGGCCTGGCGGGTGAGCTCGACGGTCAGCTCCAGGTCGGGGACGGCCGGGTAGCCGGCGGGCACGTACGCCGCCGTCGTCCCGTCGTTGCGCAGCGACCCCTCGCTCACGACCAGGTCGCCCACCTCGATCCCGGGCTGCAGCGCGGCGGTGCTGCCCACCCGGATGAACGTGGTGGCGCCGGCGCGGGCCAGCTCCTCCACGCCGATGGCCGTCGACGGGCAGCCCATGCCGCTGGAGCAGGCGGTGATCCGCCGTCCCTTGTAGCTCCCGACGACGGTCCGGTACTCGCGCTTGTGCGCCACCTCGACGACGTCCTCGAGGTGGTCGGCGATGAGCTGCACCCGGAACGGGTCTCCGGGCATCAGCACGACCTCGCTGATCTCGCCCCGCTCCACGCCGACGTGGTACTGCCGGCCGGTGGTGCCGGTCGACGACTTGTCCACGGTGTCCATGCCGCTGCTCCTCCTGGTGGTCGTGGACCGCGGTACGGCGAGCGCCCGTCGATGCCCGTGTGCGGAGCCGACGCTGCCGGGCCGGTGTGACCGGCGTGTGACGAGCGCGTTCCGTCCGGGACGGCCGGCGGCCGGTCGGTCAGGATGCCCGTCATGCGCACCGACGTGGCCGCCACCCTGACCGTCTCCTCGACCGGGCCCGCGACGGCGTTGCTGCAGGTGGCGGTGGCCGCGCCGCTGACCGAGCAGCTGACCGTGCTGTGCGAGGGCCGCCCGCTGGAGGTGACCGAGTTCGCCGTCGGGGAGGCGCGGGTGCACCGCGTCGAGCTCGCCGAGGGGACGACGACGATCGCCTACACCGCCGCGGTCGACGGCTCGGGTCCGCCGCGGCGGGTGACGCCGGCCGCCTGGGCGGAGGCCCTGCGGCCCAGCCGCTACTGCCCCTCCGACCAGCTGGAGGGCTTCGCCACCGGCGAGTTCGACCGCACCCTGCCGCGGGCGGAGCTGGTGCAGGCCGTCGCCGGCTGGGTGCACGACCGGCTCATCTACACCGCCGGCGCCAGCCGCCCGGTGGACACCGCCGTCGACACGCTGCTCACCGGCCGCGGCGTGTGCCGCGACTACGCGCACCTGACCACCACGCTGCTGCGGGCGCTGGAGGTGCCCGCGCGGCTGGTCGCCGTCTACGCGCCGGGGCTGGACCCCATGGACTTCCACGCGGTGGTCGAGGCCGACGTCGACGGCACCTGGTGCGTGGTGGACGCCACCCGCCTGGCGCCGACGGCGTCGCTGGTGCGCATCTGCTCCGGCCGCGACGCCGCCGACACCGCCTTCCTCACCACGCTGGACGGCGTCTCGCGGTTCGAGTCGATGACGGTCACCGCGACGGTGGCCGGTGACCTGCCGGCCCCGGCGCAGGCGCCGTTCCCGCTGCCCTGAGGCTCAGGGCCCGCGCTCGTCGGGCTCCTCGACCATCTTCTGCCGCAGCTCGCCCGGCAGGAGCTCGACCAGCTCGCCGGGGAGGAACGGCAGGTCCAGCAGCGACAGCTTGACCCGGCTGCGCGCCGCGGCCCGCGAGCCCTCGATGCGCACCAGCTGCCCGGCGTCGGGTCGGTAGGAGACCTCGATGTGCTGGCCGGGATCGATCCGGCCGGCGAGCACGCCGTCGAACTCCAGGGCCGGGCGCCCGCCGCTCAGGGTGAGCTGCAGCGGCTCGGTCGGGCCGAGCAGGACGGTCCGGCTGATGCCCGACATCGGCGCCGCCGGGGTGACCAGGATGCCCTCGATGCCGGGGCTGACCACCGGCCCGCCGGCGGCGTAGTTGTAGGCCGTCGACCCCATGGCGGTGGCCAGGATGACCGCGTCGCAGCGGAAGTGGCCGTACTGCCGGCCGGAGACCGACAGCGTCGCGGTCACCATGCCCTCCCCCGGCACCCGGGCGAGGACGGCGTCGTTGAACGCCAGCCACTGCCAGTCCCGCTGGCGCACCACCAGGCATCCGCGGGACTCGGTGGTCGAGCGCCCCTCAGCCATCGCGGTCAGCGCCTCGTCGAGCTCGCGGCCCTCGACCTCGGCGAGGAAGCCCAAGTGGCCGAGGTTGACGCCGAGCACCGGCACCGGCCGGGCGCTCACCATCCGCATCGCGCCCAGGATCGTGCCGTCGCCGCCCATCGCGATCACGCCGTCGCAGGTGGCGGCCAGCTCCTCCGGCGGCACCGCCCGCACACCGGTCAGCCCGAGCCGCTCGACGTCCTCCCGGCCGGCGACCAGCTCGACCCCGGAGGCACTGGTCCACGCCGACACCTGCCCCACCGCCGCCGAGGAGTCCCGGTAGGGGTGCAGGACCAGGCCCATCCGCACCACCGGCGTCAGCCCCGCCAGGTCTCGAGCAGGCGCAGCCAGACCTCGCTGATCGTGGGATACGCCGGGACGGCGTGCCACAAGCGCGAGATCGGCACCTCCCCGACGACGGCGATGACGGCCGAGTGCAGCAGCTCGGCGACGTCCGGGCCCACGAAGGTGACGCCGAGCAGCACCTCGCGCTCGGTGTCCACCACGGCGACGGCGGTGCCGGTGTAGCCGTCGCGGTGCACCGCGGCGCCGGCCACGTTGCCGATCGGGTACTCGACCACCCGGTGCGGCAGGCCGGCGTCGGCCGCCTGATGCGACGTGAGCCCGACGGCGGCGACCTGCGGATCGGTGAAGACGACCGACGGCGTCGCGCGGGTGTCGGCGGTGGCGACGTAGGGCGACCAGTCGTCGAGGGAGACCTGCTCGCCGCGGGCGCGGGCGACGATCGCCGCGCCGGCCTGGCGGGCCTGGTACTTGCCCATGTGGGTGAGCAGCTTGCGGCCGTTGACGTCGCCGACGCCGTAGAGCCACGGCACCCCGCGCACCTGCAGCGAGTCGTCGACGTCGAGGTAGCCGCCGGGCTCGAGGCCCACGGTGTCCAGGCCGAGCTCCCCGGTGCGCGCCCGCCGGCCGGCGGCCACCAGCACCTGGTCGCCGCGGATCTCGCCGCCGTCGGTGACGACGACGACCCCGCCGTCCTCGCGCCGGGCCGACCGCACGCCGGTCGACAGGCGCACGTCGACGCCGCGCTCGCCCAGCGACGCCGCGACCGCCTCCCCGGCCTGCGGCTCGGCGCCGGCCAGCAGCCGCGGGCCGCGCTCGACCACGGTGACCGTGGCGCCCAGCGCCTGCCAGGCGGTCGCCATCTCGCAGCCCACGTAGCCGCCGCCGATCACGACCAGCCGGCCGGGCACCTCCTTGGCGCTGGTGGCCTCGCGGGCGGTCCACGGGTCGACGTCGGCCAGCCCGTCGACCGGCGGCACCATCGCCTCCGACCCGGTGCAGACGGCGACCGCGTGCCGGGCGGTCAGCCGCACCTCCGTGCCGTCGGCGCCGGTGACCACGACGGTGCGCTCGCCGTCGAGCCGGCCGGCGCCGCGGACCAGGTCGATGCCGGCGCCCTGCACCCACTGCACCTGGCCGGAGTCGTCCCAGTTCGAGGTGAACGAGTCGCGGCGGGCGAGCGTGGCGGCGACGTCCTGCTCGCCGGTGACGGCCGCGGCGGCGCCGGAGACCGCGCGGGCCGCGGCCAGCGCCTCGGTGCCGCGCAGCAGCGCCTTGCTCGGCATGCAGGCCCAGTACGAGCACTCCCCGCCGACCAGCTCGCTCTCCACGAGGACGGCCGACAGGCCGCCGCGGACGACGATGTCGGCGACGTTCTCCCCGGTCGAGCCCGCGCCGAGCACGATGACGTCGTAGGTCTTCTCCCCTTGGCTGCTGCTCACCCGGCCCATCCTGGCCGTGTGGTCGACTGGCCGCCATGCCCGTCGACCCGGCCGACTTCGCCGCCGCGCTGCGCAACCACGCCGCGGGCGTCGCGCTGCTGACCGTGCAGGACGACATGGACGACGTCGGCACCACGGTGTCGTCGGTGACCAGCGTCTCCGCCGTGCCGCCGCTGGTCGCCGTCGGCCTGGCCGCCGACGGCTATCCCCGCGAGGTGCTCGAGGACGTCGGCCGCTGCGGGCTCACCGTGCTCGCCGCCGACCAGGCGATCCTCGCCAGCCGGTTCTCCTCCGCCGGCCGGCCCAGCGCCCGGCACCTGCTGGAGGGCGTGCCCTGGACGCGCGCGCCGGGCAGCGGGGCCATCGTGCTGACCGGCGGCCTGGTCGCCCTGGACTGCCGCCTGGAGCGGGTGGTGAAGGCCGGCGACCACGTGCTCGCGCTGCTCGAGGTCGACGCCGTCCCGGTGCTGCGCGGCGACGGCATCCCCCTCCTGCGCTTCCGCGGTCGCTACCTGCCGGGTGCGACCGGCGGCGATGCAGCACCCGGAGCTGGTGCCGGGGGTTAGCGTGCAGGGGCCATGAACGCACCTGCCGCTCCCGCCCACGCCCTCCGTCGTGCCCTCGCCCGGGTGGAGCGGGGCGCTCCGCTCGATGCCGGCGAGGCGGAGGCGCTGCTGTCCGCCCGTGGTCTGGCCGAGGGTGAGCCCCTGGACCGGTTGCTGGTCGCGGCCTCGCGGGTGCGCGATGCCGGGCTGGCGTCGGCGGGCCGGCCGGGGGTGGTGACCTACAGCCGCAAGGTCTTCATCCCGCTCACCCACCTGTGCCGCGACCGCTGCCACTACTGCACGTTCGTGACCACCCCGGGGCAGCTGCGCAAGGAGGGCAGGGCACCGTTCCTGTCGCCGGACGAGGTGCTGGAGATCGCGCGGGCCGGTGCGGCGATGGGCTGCAAGGAGGCGCTGTTCACCCTCGGCGACCGCCCGGAGGACCGCTGGCCGGTCGCGGCGGAGTGGCTGGAGGCGCACGGCTTCGACTCCACGCTGGGCTATCTGCGGGCGATGGCGATCCGGGTGCTGGAGGAGACCGGGCTGCTGCCGCACCTGAACCCCGGCGTCCTGTCGTGGGAGGAGATCCAGCGGCTCAAGCCGGTGTCGGCGTCGATGGGCATGATGCTGGAGACCACCGCGACCCGGCTGTGGGCCGAGCCCGGCGGGCCGCACTACGGCTCCCCGGACAAGGAGCCGGCGGTGCGGCTGCGCGTGCTGGAGGACGCCGGCCGCTCGGCGGTGCCGTTCACCACCGGCGTGCTGCTGGGCATCGGCGAGGACGACGCCGAGCGCGTCGACGCGGTGCTGGCGATCCGCGCCGCGGCCCAGCGGCACGGGCACGTGCAGGAGGTCATCGTCCAGAACTTCCGCGCCAAGCCGCGCACGGCGATGGCCGCCCACGACGACCTGGCCCTGCAGGAGTACGTGGCCGCGGTCGCCGTCACCCGGGTGCTGCTCGGCCCCAAGGCCCGGGTGCAGGCCCCGCCGAACCTGAGCGACTCCACCGAGCTGGAGCTGCTGCTGCGCGCCGGCGTCGACGACTGGGGCGGGGTCTCCCCGCTGACGCCCGACCACGTCAACCCCGAGCGCCCGTGGCCCAACATCGACAAGCTGGCCGCGCTCACCGCCGAGGCCGGGTTCACCCTGCGCGAGCGGCTGGCCGCCCAGCCCCCCTACGTGCTGGCTCCCGAACCCTGGCTGGACCCCCGCGTCCGCCCGCACGTCGAGGCCCTGGCCGGCCCCGACGGCCTGGCGGTGGAGGGCCGGGCGCCGGTCGGGCTGCCCTGGCAGGAGCCGGACGAGGCCTGGACGTCGTCCGGGCGCACCGATCTGCACGTGGAGGTCGACACCGTCGGGCGCACCGGTGACCGGCGCAGCGACTTCGACGCCGTCTACGGCGACTGGGCCGAGCTGCGCGACCGCACCGTCGCCGCCCGCGACGGGTCCTCCACCGCGCTGGCCGCCGGCGACCCCGCGGTGGCCGCCGCGCTGCGCCGCGCCGAGGCCGACCCGGCCGGGCTCACCGACGCGCAGTACCTCACGCTGCTCGGCGCCGACGGGCCCGATCTGGAGGCGCTGTGCGCGCTGGCCGACGCCGTCCGCCGCGACGTCAACGGCGACGACGTCACCTACGTGGTGAACCGGAACATCAACTTCACCAACGTCTGCTACACCGGCTGCCGGTTCTGCGCCTTCGCCCAGCGCCGCACCGACGCCGACGCCTACACCCTCTCCCTCGCCGAGGTCGGCGACCGGGTCGACCAGGCCTGGGCCGCCGGGGCCACCGAGATCTGCATGCAGGGCGGCATCCACCCCGACCTGCCCGGCACCGCCTACCTCGACCTCGCCCGCGAGGTGAAGCGCCGGCAGCCCGGCATCCACCTGCACGCGTTCTCCCCCATGGAGATCGTCAACGGCGCCGCGCGCACCGGCCTGTCGTTCCGCGAGTTCCTCACCGCGGCCAAGGAGGCCGGGCTCGACAGCATCCCCGGCACCGCCGCGGAGATCCTCGACGACGACGTCCGCTGGGTGCTGACCAAGGGCAAGCTGCCCACCGCCACCTGGCTGGAGATCATCACCACCGCGCACGAGGTCGGCATCCCCACGACCTCCACGATGATGTACGGCCACGTCGACACCCCGGCCCACTGGGTGGCCCACCTGCGCACCCTGGCCGGCGTGCAGGACCGCACCGGCGGGTTCACCGAGTTCGTGCTGCTGCCCTTCGTGCACCACAGCTCGCCGATCTACCTCGCCGGCGTCGCCCGCCCCGGCCCGACCGTGCGGGAGAACCGGGCCGTGCACGCCGTCGCCCGGCTGCTGCTGCACGGGCGCATCCCCAACATCCAGACCAGCTGGGTCAAGCTCGGCGACACCGGCACCCAGGCGGTGCTGCAGGGCGGGGCCAACGACCTCGGCGGCACGCTGATGGAGGAGACCATCAGCCGCATGGCCGGCAGCGAGAACGGCTCGCTCAAGACCATCGCCGAGCTGGAGGCCATGGCCGCCGCCATCGGCCGGCCCGCCCGCCAGCGCACCACCGAGTACGGCACGCCGTCGGCCGAGCGGCTGGCCACCGCCCGCTCCGACGAGGGCCGCCGCCGGCTCACCCTGTCGATCACTCCGCGCTGACGTGGGCTACTCGGGCCGGCACACCTACAGCGACGGCCGCTGGGCCACGGGGCGGCCGACGGCGGTGCCGTTCCTGCTGCTCGACGTGCACGACAGCCGGATCGCCACGGTCGACTACCGGCTGTCCGACGCCTCCGGCGGGCGGTTCTTCCTCGGCTACGAGCCGCGGGTGTACTTCGAGGAGCCCGATGCCTCGGACCCGGTGGACACCGCGGCCGAGGCCGCGGGCTTCGCGCGGTGGGTCGTCGACGCGGGTGGGGAGCCGGTCGACGCGGAGGAGGTGCGGCGGCTGATGGCCGCACCCGCGGGCACTCCCCCGCCGGACGAGACCGTCGAGGCCACCGTCGAGCGGCTGTGCGCGCTGGCTGGCCTGCCGGTGCCGGCCTGGCCGGCCGACCCCGACGCCCCCGCCTGAGAACGCGAACGGAGTGCCAGGGCGCGGTTTCCGCGTCCCTGGCACTCCGCTGGGGTCGTGCGGGTCAGAGCTCCTCGCAGACCAGCAGGTCGCCGTCCTCCTCGACCACCTCGAGGGTCTCGTCGCCCTGGCCGAACACGGTGTAGAGCATGATCTCGACGTCCCACCGCTCGAAGTCGGGCTCGACGCCGGTCACGCGGGCCGGCCGGGTCAGCGCGCCGCCCAGGTGCTGCTCCATCTCCTGCGCGTACTCCGCGAGGTCCTCGTAGTCCTCGCGCTCCTCGGCGCACAGCGACTCGTAGGCGGTCTCGTAGTCGCCCTCCTGCAGCGCGTTCACGTACTGCAGCGCGGCGTCCTCCGGGCTCGACGGCCCGCCGGAGGCCACCAGGGTGACGACGACGACGGCGACGACGACGGCCGCGGCGAGACCGCCCAGCACCCACAGCCGCTGCCGGCCGGCGGCGCTGCCCACCGCCGGGACTGCGGGGACGGCGGCGGGGCCCTGGTCGCCGTAGGGCGGCGGCGGCACGGGCGGGGTCGACGGGGTGGTGGTCACGGTGCTCCTGTTCTCGGTCTGCTGCATCGGTACCGGTACGGCCCGGTTCTCCAGCCCCATCGACCGGCGAAGGCCGGAACTGGAGTGGCTTCCCCCCGAAGGGGTGGGCTCAGGCGAGCGCGACGTCCCGCCCGGGGGTGACGACGGCGTGCGCGGCGGCCCCCGCGGCCGGCTGCGGCCGGCCGAACAGGTAGCCCTGGGCGTGGGAGCACGCCAGCCCGCCGAGGACGGCGCTCTGCTCGGGGGTCTCCACGCCCTCGGCGACGACCTCGAGGCGCAGGCTGCGCGCCAGCTCGATGATCGAGGCGACCAGGGTGGTCGAACGGCCCCCGCCGTCGAGGTCCTGCACGAAGCTCCGGTCGATCTTGATGATGTCGGCGGGCAGCCGGCGCAGGTAGGACAGGCTGGAGTAGCCGGTGCCGAAGTCGTCGATGGCGATGCGCACGCCGAGGGTCCGCAGCGCCCGCAGCTGGTCGACCACCTGGTCGACGTCGCGCAGCAGCACGCCCTCGGTCACCTCGAGGGTCAGCTGGCCGGCCGGCAGGCCGGTCTCCAGCAGCACCTCGTGCACGGTGGCGACGACGTCGTCGTCGGCCAGCTGGCGCGGCGAGAGGTTGACCGCCATGCCGATGGGCCGGCCGGCCTCCGCCGTCCACGCCGCGGCCTGGCGGGTCGCCTCGCGCAGCACCCAGCGGCCGATGTCGACGATGTGCCCGCCCTCCTCGGCCAGCGGGATGAACTCGGCCGGCGGCACGGTCCCGCGCACGGGGTGGTGCCAGCGGAGCAGCGCCTCGTAGCCGGTGGTGCGGCCGTCGGCGAGCGAGATCGTCGGCTGGTAGTGCACCTCGAGCTGGCCGGCGTCGATCGCGCCGGCGAGGTCCTCGAGGAGCTGCACCTTCGTCTGCGCCGCCTGGGCCATGCCGTCGGCGTAGTGCACCAGCCGGTTCTTGCCGAGCGCCTTGGCCATGTACATGGCCAGGTCGGCGTTGCGCAGCAGGGTGCCGGCGTCGCGCTCGCCGGCCGTGGCGGTGCCGGCGACGCCGATGCTCACGTGCACGGCCACCGGCCGGCCCTCGACCGGCACCGGGTCGGCGAGGGCGAGCAGGACGCGCCGGCCCACGATCGTGGCGACGTCGGCCCCACCGGGGACGACGACGGCGAACTCGTCGCCGCCGATGCGGGCGACCTGGTCGCCGGGGCGCACGCAGCCGGTCAGGCGCGCGGCGATGCCCACCAGCAGGGCGTCGCCGGCCGCGTGGCCGCGGGAGTCGTTGACGTCCTTGAAGTCGTCCAGGTCGAGGAAGAGCACGCTCACCTCACTCCCGCCGGCCAGCAGCCGGTCGGTGCTCTCCACCAGCAGCGTGCGGTTGGCCAGCCCGGTGAGCGGGTCGCGCAGGCCCTGCTGCTCCGACAGCCGCCACGCCGCGAGGTGGGCGAGGCTGGCGGCCAGTACGAAGCCGGCGTGCAGGAGCGCCCAGCCCCACGGGTGCGCGGCGGCGCTGGCGTGGCCGAAGACCTCGTGCGGGAAGAGCGTGCCGGCCACGCCGTGGTGGGCCACGACGACCAGCAGCGCGATGCCGAAGGGCACCCAGTCCTGGTACAGCGAGACCAGGCCGATGACCACGAAGAAGTGGAAGTGCGCCTCGGTCTGCCCACCCATCAGGTAGACCAGCAGCATCGAGGCGGTGAGCAGGCTGACCGTCGCGGCGGCCGCGCGGCCGGCCCGGCCGAGGCCGGGCAGCAGCGCGAAGGCCAGCGGATAGGCCACCAGCGCCGTCTCCACGAGCGCGGCGACCGGCGACTCCCCCACGGCCAGCGCGAACAGGCCGAGGGCCAGCGCCTGGAGCACGGCGACCCACAGGATGATGCGATGACGGCGCGCCCAGACCGCGTCGGGCAGCACGCGGCCCTCGGGCAGGACGGCGGCCAGGCGGCCGGGGACTCGGATGCTCACGCTCCTGTGATCGGCGCGCCGCACCCGCTCCTCAGGGCCCGACCCGCGGATCTCCCCCCTCCGGGTGACCCGGTGGAGGCCGGGCGTGCAGGTTTCCCCACCCCGGGCACTCCGGTACTGCCCCGGCATGGGACGGAGCGTCGTCGTCGACCTGGACCGGGTGCTGCTGGCCGGCGACGCCTCGCTGCTGTTCCTCCGGGGGGCGCTGACCCGGGCGCCGCGCCGGCTGCTGCGGGTGCTCGCGGCCGTGCCCCTGCTGCTGGCCGGCTCGGCGCTGCCCGCGACCCGTCCGCTGGGTGCGCGGGCGCTGCTCCGGCTGGCGGCTCCCCCCGGCGGTGCGGACGACGCCGCGGCCGCCTTCCGCCGGGCGGTGGCCGGCCGGCCGGGCTCGGTCGTCGCCGAGGCGGTGGCCTGCGTGCGCGCCCACCTGGCCGCCGGCGACCAGGTGGTGGTGGCCACCGGCTGCGAGGAGACCATGGCCCGCGGCTACCTGGCCGCCATCGGGCTGGGGGACGTCGAGGTGGTCGGCTCGACCGGCCGGCTGTGGCCGCCGCGGGTGCGCCGCGCGATGGGCCCGGCGAAGGTGCGGCTGCTCGAGGAGCGGGGACATCCCCCACCGTGGGCCGTGGTCTACAGCGACAGCCCCTCCGACGTCCCGCTGTTCTCGCACACCCCCCGTCCGGTGCTGGTCAACGCCGGGTCGCGGGCTGCTCGCCGGGTGGCCGCGGCCCTGGGCCGGGAACCGGAGACGCGTCGCTGGTCGTGAGCCGGGTAGGGCGGGGTGCGTGCGAGCCATCACCTATGCGCGTGCCGGCGGTCCCGACGTCCTCGAGCTGGTCGACCGCCCCGTTCCCGAGCCCGGCCCCGGTGAGGTGCTGGTGCGCCTGGCGCTGTCCGGCGTGAACCCCACCGACTGGAAGTCCCGCAGCGGCACCGAGCCCGGTCCCGCCGGGCAGGTGCCCGGCCAGGACGGCGCGGGCACCGTCGAGGCGGTCGGCCAGGGCGTGGACCCCGTGCTGGTCGGCGAGCGGGTGTGGATCTGGGAGGCGGCCTGGAAGCGGCCGCACGGCACGGCCGCCGAGTACACCGTCGTCCCGGCCCGGCAGGCGGTGCTGCTGGGCGCGCAGCCGGCCTTCGAGCTGGGGGCGGCGCTGGGCATCCCGTTCCTCACCGCGCACCGCTGCCTGAGCCTCGGCGAGGCGCTGCCCGACCGGCTGGGCGCGGGCGCGCTGACCGGGCGCACGGTGCTCGTGCAGGGCGGGGCCGGCGCCGTCGGCAACGCCGCCGTCCAGCTCGCCCGGTGGGCCGACGCGACCGTGATCGCCACGGTGAGCGGTCCGGCCAAGGCCCGGCTGGCCGCCGCGGCAGGTGCCGACGCCGTCGTCGACTACCGGCAGCAGGACGTCGTCGCCGAGGTGCGCAGGATCGCCCCGCGCGGCGTCGACGTCGTCGCCGAGGTGTCGCCGGCGGCCAACGCCGCGGTCGACGCCCAGGTGCTGGGCCGGCACGGCGCCGTGGCGATGTACGCCGACAACGGCGGACCGGAGATCACCGTGCCGATCCGCCCGCAGATGGCGCCCAACGCCCAGTGGCACTTCGTGCTGGTCTACACCGAGCCGGCGCGGGCCAAGGAGATCGGGGTGGAGGACGTCGCCACGGCGGTGGCCGACGGGGCGGTGCGGGTCGGGCAGGACGCCGGGCTGCCGCTGCACGTCCTCCCGCTGGAGCAGACGGCCGAGGCGCACCGCGCGGTCGAGGGAGGCGCGGTGGGCAAGGTGCTGGTCGACGTGACCGCCTGACCCGCTAGGCGCCCGGGGTCATCGACGGCAGTGCCTGGGTGCGCGGGGCGATCCGCGGGGCGGTGTACTCCGGCAGGGCGCGCACCCACGCCTCGCCGTCGTCGGTGCGCCGGCCGTCGCCGTGCAGGGGCGGCAGCCCGCGCACCGACTGCAACGCGTAGCCGACGCTGGCCAGCTTGAACCCGACGCCGCGGCGGCGGAACCGCGGGCCGACGTAGACCTGGTGCACCAGCCCGCTGCCGGTCCACCAGCGCAGCGCGGCCACCTGCTGGTCGCCGGCCACCCCGGCGGCGCGGGCGCGGTCGGCGGTCAGCACCGTGCCCTCGGGGAAGCGGGCGTCGGAGAAGGCCAGGAGCGTGGTGGCCGGCGGCGCGGCCGCGGGTTCGGGCAGCTCCACGTACCAGAGCAGCGGGGCGTCGGGCAGGGCCACCTGCACCCGGGACACCGCCGCGCCCGCGGCGTCGGTGCGGACGACGACCTGACCCTCCGGTGGCCGGCTGCCGGCCGGCAGGTCGACGACGCTGCCCGGCGGGAAGGCCGCGCCGAGGACGCCGATCCAGGTCAGCTGCGCCGGTGCGCCCGGCTCCCCCTCGTCGGGGAGCCGGGCCCACCAGCCCAGGCGCGGGGCGTCAGGACTGCCGGCGGGCACGGCGCCGCAGCACCCCGATGGCGACGACCACCGCGGCGACGAAGAGGACCCCGAAGCCGATCAGGCCCACCTCGAGCAGCTCGGTGCTGCTCTCGGTCTCCAGGGCGACGACGGGCACGTCGTCGGCGGGGGACACGGCGGTCGGCGCCGAGGGCCGGGCCGGGGTCGGCTTGGCCGGGCTCGGCGAAGAGGCGGCCGTGGCCGGCGCCGTGGGTGCGGCCGGAGCCGAGCCGGTCGCGGCCGGGGCGCTGGGCGACGAGGCGGTGCCCGCGCTGCCGGGGCGGGCACCGGTGCCGGCGCCCGTGCCGGTGCCGGTGCCGGTCGAGGGCCGCGCGCCGGTGCCGCCCGTGCTCCCCGTGCCGCCGGTCGCGGTGGGGGCGGCCGGCGGCGTGCTCGGGACGCTGGGCGTGCTCGGGGTGCTCGGCGGAGCCGGGACGGCGCCCACGGGCAGCAGACCGACGGTCACCCGGACCACCCGGTCGGGCTCGCCGCTCCGCTCGTCCATCGGCGGGACGCCGACCGGCACCGTGAAGGACTGGCCGGCCTGGTAGCCGGCCGGGACGCCCACGGCGCGAAGGGTCCGGTCGCCGGGCAGGTGGCAGCCGGGGAACGTCAGGTCGCCGGCCGCGTCGGTGACCGGGAGCCCGGAGTCGGTGGCCTGCGCGGTCGGCAGGTCGCCGTCGGGGGTCTCGCCGATGTCCATGGGCTGGCAGTCGCCGGGCTCGGCGCCGGGGACGCGCGGGTAGTCGGGGCCGCCGGTGAGCTCGTAGGCGACGCCGGGCACCGGCGCCCCGGTGACCGCGTCCAGGGTCGTCGTCCAGACGGCGGTGGAGAACAGCGAGGCGTTCGGCGCCGACAGCGCCGGGAAGGACTCGCACGGGACGGCGCCGTCGATCCCCTCGGCGACCGCGATGAAGTCGCCGAAGCCGCAGACCCGGACCGTGCCGAGGATGCCCGGCTCGTGGGCGAACCCGGTCGAGGAGCTCAGCTGCTCCACCAGGTACAGGCCCGGCTCGAGCACCACGAGGGAGGGGTCGGCCTCGCTGTCGGCGGTGCCGGTGTCGCCGCCCTCCTCGGCCAGGCCCAGCGGGCCCCAGCCCATGAGGTTCCCGGCGTGGCAGGCGCCGTCGGCGTCGGTGGTGCAGATCGTCGGCTCGCCCTCCAGGTACGCCGTTCCGTCCGCGTCCTGCACGCCCTCCACGCCGGTGGGGTCGGCCACGACCTCGACGGGCCGGAAGGCGATCTCGGCCCCGGACATGTCGAGGTCCTGCGGGAAGACGCCGTCGGGCTCGACGAACACGCCGAGGTTCTTGCCCAGGCCGAAGTCGGCGGTCAGGTCGGCCGCCGTCGGCGCGGTGGGCACCGGCGCCTGGTTGAGCGGCGCGCCGGCCGCCTCGGTGGTCGGCGCCGGCGCCGGCGTGGTGGTGGGCGCGGCGGTCTCGTCGTCGGCCGCGGCTGCGGGCATCCCGGCGCCCGCAGCGACCAGCAGCCCCATGCCCAGGACAGCGCCGCGGGCGGCCCCGCGACGCCGGGCGGACGGGAAGCGGGGTGCGTCGGTGGTCGGCGCCGTCATGTCCGGTCTCCAGCGGTCTCGCCCGCGACCGTCGCGAGGAGCCGGGGGCAGCCTGGTGCGCCGCCCGGTGACCGGAACAGCGGCCGCGGCCGACACGCCGCCGCGACGTGGGGCGACGCCCCGACGTCCCCAGCCGTCACACCCGTCGGACGTGACCGTCCGGTACCGGCGGAGTGCCAGGGCGCGGAAAATGCGCCCGTGACACTCCGGTCAGGCGACGGTCAGGCGACGCCCAGGTCGCGGGCGATCAGCATCCGCTGCACCTCGCTGGTGCCCTCCCCGATCTCCAGGATCTTCGCGTCGCGGTAGAACCGGCCCACCGGGAACTCGTTCATGAACCCGTACCCGCCGTGCACCTGGGCGGCGTAGCGGGCGTTGTCCACCGCCGCCTCGGAGCTGTAGAGCTTGGCGATCGAGGCCTCGCGCTTGAACGGCTCACCGCGCAGCATCCGCTCGGCGGCCCGGTAGTACGCCAGCCGCGCGGTGGCGGCCCGCACCTCCATGTCGGCGATCATGAACTGGATCGCCTGGTTCCGGCCGATCGGCTGGCCGAACGCCTCCCGCTGGCGGGCGTACTTCACCGACTCGTCGACGCACCCCTGCGCCAGGCCCACCGACAGCGCGGAGATCGCCACCCGGCCCTCGTCGAGGATGGAGAGGAACTGCGCGTAGCCGCGCCCCCGCTCCCCCACCAGGTTCTCCGCCGGCACCCGGACGTCGTCGAAGGCGAGCTCCCGCGTGTCCGAGGCGTTCCAGCCGACCTTGGAGTACCGCTGCCCCACCGTGAACCCGGGCGTGCCCGACGGGATGGCGATCGCGGAGATCTCCTTGCCGCCGTCGGGGCGGGTGCCGGTGACGGCGGTGACGGTCACCAGCTCGGTGAGCTCGGTGCCGGCGTTGGTGATGAACGCCTTGGAGCCGTTGACGACCCACTCGCCGTCCTCCAGCCGGGCGGTGGTCCGGGTGGCGCCGGCGTCGGAGCCACCGCCGGGCTCGGTCAGCCCGAACGCCCCCAGCGCCTCCCCCGCGCACAGCCGGGGCAGCCAGCGCTGCTTCTGCTCCTCGGTGCCGAACCGGTAGATCGGCATCGCGCCGAGCGAGACGCCGGCCTCCAGGGTGATCGCCACGGAGCTGTCCACGCGGCCGAGCTCCTCCAGCGCCACGCAGAGGGTGAAGTAGGTGCCCCCCGAGCCGCCGTACTCCTCGGGGAAGGGCAGCCCGAACAGGCCGAGCTCGCCCATCTGCCGCACGATCCCGGTCGGGAACTCGTCCCGCTCGTAGAACTCCCCGATCTGCGGCGCCACCACCTCCTGCGCGAACTCGCGGACGGTGCGCCGCAGCGCCTCGGTCTCCTCGTCGAGCCGGTAGTCCAGCACCCGCGTCACTCCCCCTCGGTGGGCGCCGGTGGGGTCACCACGGCCACCCGTTCGTCGAGCCGGACCGGTCGGCCGGCCGTCACCGGGAGCTCGGTGACCGTCCCCGCGACAGGGGCGGTCAGCACGTGCTCCATCTTCATCGCCTCGACGACCAGCAGCGGGGTTCCCGCCGCCACCTCGTCGCCGACCGCGGCGCGCACCACGGTCACCGTGCCCGGCATGGGCGCGGTGACGACGCCGTCGGCCGCCCCGGCCGACGACGCCGCGGCCAGCCGCTCCTGCTCGCGCAGCGCCACGACCCGCCCGCCGGCGGCCAGCCACACGGTGCCCGCGGCGTGCGCCACGGCGAACCGCGTGGTGACGCCGCCGAGGGTCACCAGCAGGCCGTCGCCGTCCGGCACCGCGCGGGCCGGCCGCGGCTCGCCGTCCCCGATGCGCACCCGGGCGTCAGCGGCCCGGCCGCGGATCCGCACCGTGGCCGGCTCCCCGCCGGGGGCCTGCAGCCGCCGCACCGTCTCGGCCGGCTCGCCGAGCCGCCAGCCGTCGGGCACGTCCCAGCGATCGACCACCGGCCCGGCGGGCTCCGCCTCGGCCAGCAGGGCCAGCGCCGCGGCGGCGAGGAACACCTCCGGCACCGGGCCGGCCGCGGTCAGCGACTCCCCCCGGCGCTCGATCAGCCCGGTGTCCAGCCGGCCGGCGACGACGTCGGGATCGGCCAGCAGCGCCCGGAGGAACGCGGTGTTGGTCGGCACGCCGAGGACGGCGGTGCGTTCCAGCGCGGCGACCAGCCGGGCGCGGGCGGTCTCCCGGTCGGGACCGTGCGCGACCACCTTGGCCAGC
This sequence comes from Blastococcus sp. SYSU D00820, assembly GCF_054050695.1. Taxonomy (NCBI): domain Bacteria; kingdom Bacillati; phylum Actinomycetota; class Actinomycetes; order Geodermatophilales; family Geodermatophilaceae; genus Blastococcus; species Blastococcus sp. SYSU D00820. The sequence continues at coordinate 36,977 of NZ_JBJGZW010000020.1, read as the reverse complement.
ATCGGGTCGTAGTCGGTGCCGACGACGGAGCCCACCGCCAGCGAGCCGTCGACGCGGACGCCCGGCCCCACGGGCTCGGCCAGCCCCAGCACGGTGCCGGCCTGCGGGAGGAAGCCGCGGGCGGGGTCCTCGGCGTACACCCGCGCCTCGATCGCGTGCCCCTCGAGGACGACGTCGTCCTGGGCGAACGGCAGCGGCTCCCCGGCAGCGATCCGCACCTGCAGCTCCACCAGGTCCAGGCCGGTGACGCACTCGGTGACCGGGTGCTCGACCTGCAGCCGGGTGTTCATCTCGAGGAAGAAGAACTCCAGCCCCTCGGGCCGGCCGGCGTCGACGATGAACTCCACGGTGCCCGCGCCGGTGTAGCCGACCGCGCGGGCCGCCTCGACGGCGGCGGTGCCCATCGCCGCACGGGTGGCGGCGTCCAGCAGCGGGGACGGCGCCTCCTCGATCACCTTCTGGTGCCGGCGCTGCAGGCTGCACTCCCGCTCGCCGAGGTGGACGACGGTGCCGACGGTGTCACCGAGCACCTGCACCTCGATGTGCCGGGCCGCGCCGACGTACCGCTCGACGAGCAGCGTGTCGTCGCCGAACGAGCCGCGGGCCTCGCGGCGGGCGGCGGCGATCGCCTCGGGCAGCTCGGCCTCCGTGCGCACCACGCGCATGCCCTTGCCGCCGCCGCCGGCGCTGGGCTTGAGCAGCACCGGGAAGCCGGTCTCGACCGCGGCCGCGGCCACCGTGTCGTCGTCCATGCCGGGCTCGGTGCGACCCGGCACGACCGGGACACCGGCCGCGGCGACGGTCTGCTTCGCCCGGATCTTGTCGGCCATCGCCTCGATGGCGGCCACCGGCGGGCCGATGAAGACCAGCCCGGCGTCCGCGCAGGCCCGGGCCAGCTCGACGTTCTCGGAGAGGAAGCCGTAGCCGGGGTGCACCGCCTGCGCGCCGGTGCGCAGGGCGGCGTCGACGACCCGCTCGACGGACAGGTAGCTGTCGGCGGCCGGCGCCGGGCCGAGCCGGACGGCGACGTCGGCGACGCGGGGATGCAGCGCGCCGGCGTCGGCGTCGCTGTACACGGCGACCGAGCGGATGCCCATCGCGCGCAGCGTGCGCACGACCCGGACGGCGATCTCGCCGCGGTTGGCGACCAGGACGGTGTCGAACATCGAGCCCCTCACATCCGGAAGACGCCGTAGCCGACGTCCTCGAGCGGCGCGTTGGCGCAGGCGGAGAGGGCCAGGCCCAGCACGGTGCGGGTCTGGGCGGGGTCGATCACGCCGTCGTCCCACAGCCGGGCGGTGGCGTGGTACGGGTGGCCCTGGGTCTCGTACTGCTCGCGGATCGGGGCCTTGAAGGCCTCCTCCTCCTCGGGCGGCCACTGCTCACCGCGGGCTTCGATGCCGTCGCGGCGCACCTGGGCGAGCACGCTGGCGGCCTGCTCTCCCCCCATCACCGAGATGCGGGCGTTGGGCCAGGTGAACAGGAAGCGAGGCGAGTAGGCCCGGCCGCACATCGAGTAGTTGCCGGCGCCGAAGGAGCCGCCGATGACCACGGTCAGCTTGGGCACCCGGGCGCAGGCGACGGCGGTGACCATCTTGGCGCCGTGCTTGGCGATGCCGCCGGCCTCGTAGTCGCGGCCGACCATGAACCCGGAGATGTTCTGCAGGAACAGCAGCGGGATGCTGCGGCGGTCGCACAGCTCGATGAAGTGGGCGCCCTTGAGCGCGGACTCGGCGAACAGCACGCCGTTGTTGGCGACGATGCCGACCGGGTGGCCGTGCAGCCGGGCGAAGCCGGTGACCAGCGTGGCGCCGTAGAGCGGCTTGAACTCGGCGAACCGCGAGCCGTCGACCAGCCGGGCGATCACGTCCCGCACGTCGTAGGGGGTGCGCGGATCCGGCGGCACCACCTCGTAGACCGACGCGGGGTCGTGCAGCGGTTCCTCGACCGGCTCGACGTCCCACGGGCGGGGGTTGCGCGGGCCCAGCGTGCCGACGATCTGGCGGACGATCGACAGGGCGTGCGCGTCGTCGTCGGCCAGGTGGTCGGTCACCCCCGACACCCGGGAGTGCAGGTCGCCGCCGCCGAGCTCCTCGGCGGTCACCACCTCGCCGGTCGCGGCCTTCACCAGCGGCGGGCCGCCCAGGAAGATCGTGCCCTGCTCGCGGACGATCACCGCCTCGTCGCTCATCGCCGGCACGTACGCCCCGCCGGCGGTGCACGAGCCCAGGACCGCGGCGATCTGCGGGATGCCGGCCTTCGACATCGTGGCCTGGTTGTAGAAGATCCGGCCGAAGTGCTCCCGGTCGGGGAACACCTCGTCCTGCAGCGGCAGGAACGCACCTCCCGAGTCGACCAGGTACAGGCACGGCAACCGGTTGTGCAGCGCCACCTCCTGGGCGCGCAGGTGCTTCTTCACCGTCATCGGGTAGTAGGTGCCGCCCTTGACGGTGGCGTCGTTGGCGACGACGACGCACTCGCGCCCGGCCACCCGGCCGATGCCGGTGATGATCCCGGCCGCGGGCGCCTCGTCGCCGTACATCCCGTGCGCGGCCATCGGCGACAGCTCGAGGAACGGGCTGCCCGGGTCCAGCAGCGCGTCCACCCGCTCCCGCGGCAGCAGCTTCCCCCGCTCCACGTGCCGCGCCCGCGCGCGCTCGCCGCCACCCTCGGCGACCCGGCGCAGCTGCGCGGCGAGGTCGGCGGCGAGCGCGGTGTGCGCCGCGGCGTTGCGCGCGGCGGCATCGGGATCGGGCGGTGTGGCGCGGCTGAGCACGGGGGCATCCACGCCCCGGATGTTAACGGCGGTTCACTTCGACGTCCACGCATTCCGTACACGGCGGTTAACATCCCCGGCGTGACCGGCACCGCCAGCGACAGCGCGCTGTCGGCCGACGCCGCCCGGCCCTCCCGGCGGGAGCAGATCCTGCGCGCGGCGGCCCAGCTGTTCGCCGAGCGCGGCTCGCGGGCGGTCGGGGTGGACGACGTCGGCGCGGCCGTGGGCGTGACCGGCCCGGCGATCTACCGGCACTTCGCCAGCAAGGACGCGATGCTCGCCGAGATGCTGCTGCGCATCAGCGAGCGGCTGCTGGCCGGCGGCACCGGATGCGTGGCCGCGGCGGGGGACGACCCCCGCGCCCAGCTGCGGGCGCTGATCGCCTTCCAGGTCGACTTCGCGCTGGACAACCCGGCGCTGATCACCGTGCAGGACCGCGACCTGGGGTCACTGGCCCCGGCGGACGCCGCGCAGGTGCGCCGGCTGCAGCGGCGCTACGTCGAGGTGTGGGTGGGCGTGCTGACCGCCCTGCACCACGGAGCCGGGGTGGCCGCCTGCCGGGCCCGGGCGCACGCGGTGTTCGGGCTGGTCAACTCCACGCCGCACAGCGGCGGGCGGCTGCCGCGGGAGGCGATGGCGGAGCTGCTGACCGCGATGGCCGAGGCCGCCGCGACGGCATAGGAGGCTATGCGCCCGTTTCGGGCGCAGAAACGTGCGGAAAGCCTCCTATGCCCGAGATTCTTCAGCCGTCCGTCGGGTCGGGCATCGGCAGCGCCAGCCCGGTGCCGGCGACCAGGTCGAGGTCGGCCGTCGTGCCACCGCCGGCGGGGTCGACCCACGCGGCCTCGACGATCGTCACGGTGCTCCCGGCGACCGCGCTGGCGTACTCCGCGCCGGAGAGCTCGGCCGGCCCGCCGGAGTAACGCACGCCCTCGCGCAGCAGGTCGCTGACGTTGCCGCTGCCGTTGCGGTCGGTCAGCGCGCGCAGCGCCCGGGCGCCGGCGGTGTCGCCCATGTCGACCACCGACACCGACACGACGACGGGCGCCCCGTCGACCTCGGCGGAGTACAGCGCCCGGGCCAGGCCCGCGCAGTCGCTGTCCTCGAAGAAGTCGGCGACCGCACCGTAGGCGTGGCCGACGCAGGTGTCGTCGGTGTCGACCTCCTGCAGCATGAACGGGATGCCGTCGAGCTCGGTGGTGTCGCCCGGCTGCGGGCCGGTGTCGGCGGGCTCGGCGGGGGCCGACGACTGCGCGGACCCGCCGGCGGCCGGGATGTCCGAGGGGTCGTCGTCGGATCCGCCGAAGAGCAGCACCGCGCCGATCACGACGACGGCGAGCACGGCCACCACGGCGGCGGCGAGCAGCGCCATCCGCCGGTTGCGGCCGGGACGGCGGCGCGGCCCCACCAGCGGGACGCCGGGCGGCAGCTCGGTGCGCGGCGACACGAGCGTGGGCGGCAGCGCGGGCCCCGGCGGCGGCGTCTCGGGCTCCGGCCGGCCGAACAGGCCGCCGATGCCGTCGGTCTCGTCCGGCGCCGGCGCCGGGGCGGGCGGCGGATCGGCCGGCGCGGCCCCCCAGGACGGCACCGTCGCCCGGGAGGGCGGCGCCCCCCAGGAATGCGCCGGAGCAGGGGCGGGAGCCGGGGCCGGGGCGGGAGCCGGGGCCGGGGCCGGGACCGGGGCCGACGGGACGTAGACCGGAGCCGGGGCCGGAGCCGGGGCCGGGGCGTGGGCCGGAGCCGGAGCGGCGGCCCGGGCGGCGGCCTCGTCGGCCCGGATGGCGGCGGCCGCGACCGCCGCGGCGGCCGCCGGGTCGACCAGCGGACCGTTCGGCCCCTGCGCGACGAACCCGCCGGTCACCGGCGCGATCGGGCGGGCCGGCGGCGCCGCGGGTGCGGGCGCGGGGGGCGGCGGCGCCGCGGAGGCGGCATTCATGGCGGCCGGGGCCAGCAGCTCGGGCTTGCGCAGCACGTAGGGCGAGTACGGGAACCCCTCGCCGTTGAGCTCCTCGACCGACGGGCCGCGCCCGGGGAAGCCGAGGGCCTCCAGGGCTGCGCGGACGTCGGCGGTGGTCCACAGCCGCGGGTTGCCGACGCCGGCGTAGCGCGCGGCGCGGGCGATGCCCAGCAGCAGCGACCGCGACTCCAGCAGCGCCACCTGGTCGCCCTCGCCGAGATCACCGTCGGCGGGCACCAGCCCGGTCAGCGCGCCGACGAGCACGGTGAGCCGGGCGATCCGGCCCGGCTCGAGCCCCGCGCGGCGCAGCCGCACGGCGGCGTCCATGCCCGACCGCATGAGGCCGTCCAGCGGGGTGGACCCGCCGCCGGCCAGCTGCAGGACGTCGCCCGGGCCCGCGCCGGGGCCGATGGTCCAGGCGCCCTCGGGGGTGGCCGTGACGACGCCGGACTGCCGGTCCACCTCGGCGATGCGGACGACGGCCAGGCCCTCGGGCACGAACAGCACGGCGTCGGAGATGCGGCGGCCCATCGGGCCGTCGCCCATGGGCAGCGACGCGAGGACGGCGCCGCGCACCGCGCCGCCGGTGTCCCAGCGCGCCAGCTCCGCGAAGAGCGCACGCTCCCCCGCCGTCTGCAGCGGCGCGGGGGTGAGGGCCAGCACGTCGTCGTCCTCCGGGGTGGGGGTGGCGGGGCTGCGGCCCGGACCGCAGCCGGGAACCGCACGGCGGGCGCGCCGAGGAGCGGCCGGCGCACCGGCCTCCCCTCCGACGCTACGTCATGTGACGGGTCGGTCCCGCTCCCTAACGGGTCGACGCGCCGCCGGTCGTGGCGGGCGTGCGGGCCGGCTCGCCGTCCGGGGCACCCGGCGCCACCGGCTGCCGCCAGCGGGCCAGCCATGCGCTGCGCTCGAGCACGTCGACCGCCGTCCAGAGGACGGTGAAGGAGGCGAGCACGATCGCCATGGACCACCAGCCGAAGTTCCACGGCGGCAGCAGGTCCACCGCGTCCAGGCCGTAGCCGGAGAGGTAGACCAGCGCGGCGGTGGCCGGTGCCGCGCTCCAGCCCGGCAGCCGGTAGGTGATCGCCAGGTCGACGGCGACGGCGCCGACGAGCATGACCAGCGGCAGCACCGAGGGTGGGAAGTTCATCGCGACCAGGCCGAGCCACATGACCGCGCGGTAGGCGAGGTAGGCGCCGACGACGATCGTCGCCGTCCACCGCGCGCCGACCATCTTGCGGGCGACGACCAGGGAGAGCAGGCCGGCGCACAGGATCCAGGCAGGGTGCACCCACGAGGGCACCGGCAGCATGAACATCGTCGGCGTCTGCCCCTGCGAGGCGGCGAAGTCCAGCAGCTGCTGCTCGGCGGTGGTGTCGCCCGCGTCGTAGGCGCGCAGCGACAGGACGCCGTACTCCTGGTGCTGGTTGGGGAAGACGGCGTTCTCGACGAAGAACAGCCACAGGCCCAGCGAGACCAACGTGCGGATCCGCCCCGGGGCGGCGTACAGCCACCAGCCGCGGATGGCGCCGGCCAGCATGATCGCGGTGCCGATGTAGAGCAGCGCGTGGCTGGGGCTCCAGCTGGTGATGTCCAGCCCGTTGATCCGGTGGTTGAGGATGTCGATCGGGATGGCGATCAGGAAGGTGCCGATCCCCCACTGCATGAGCCGCAGCGCCCGGCGGTCGACGCCGTAGCCGGTGTAGCTGTGGAACACCACGAGGGCGATGACCACCGCGGTGCCGGCGGAGTTGAGCAGGTGCGGCGGCGCCAGGTCGTCGCGCAGCCACTTGAAGTGCCACGAGACGTCCCACGACGAGCCCAGCATCTTCAGCAGGAACGCGCCGAGCCAGGCGGTGTAGATCCACCGCAGCTCCTGCTCGCTGGTGGACCGCCCGGGCCGGCCGGGCGTCATGTACGCCACCCACAGCCAGCGCAGGGTGGTGAACGGGGACCGGATGGCCGCCGCCAGGGAGCCCGGCGCCGGGGGGACCGCGGCAGCGGTCGCGGCGGGGCGGGATCGAACGGGCACGTGGGGTCTCCCTGGGTCATGGGTGCGGCCGTCGCGAGCCTAACGGCGCGGAGGCGTGATTCCGACCCCTTCGACTGGCAGCGGAGTGCCGCATGCGGTAATGCGCGGGCCGCGGGGCAGACGTGACGGGCGGTGCGTAGGGTCGTCGCTCGTGGCGGAGAGCGCAGGGCACCTGGTCTGGATCGACTGCGAGATGACCGGGCTGGACCTCACCAAGGACAAGCTGATCGAGGTCGCGGTGCTCGTGACCGACTCCGAGCTCAACGTCCTGGACCCCGGCCTGGATCTGGTGATCTCCGCCGACGACGCCGACCTCGCCGGCATGGCGCCCGTGGTCACCGAGATGCACGCGAAGTCCGGGCTGACCGAGGCGGTGCGCGCCGCCACCCTCACCGTCGCCGAGGCCGAGCAGCAGCTGCTGGCCTACATCAAGCGGTGGGTGCCCGAGCGGCGCACCGCCCCGCTGTGCGGCAACTCGATCGGCACCGACCGCGGCTTCCTGGCCCGCGACATGCCCGAGCTCGACGACCACCTGCACTACCGGATGGTCGACGTCTCCTCGCTCAAGGAGCTGGCCCGCCGCTGGTTCCCGCGGGTCTACTTCGCCCAGCCGCCCAAGGGCCTGGCGCACCGCGCGCTGGCCGACATCATCGAGTCGGTCCGGGAGCTCGCCTACTACCGGCGGACGCTGTTCGTGGCCGGCGCCGGCCCCAGCAGCGCCGAGGCGCAGGCGGCGGCGGGCGCCGTCGTGGAGACCTTCGCCCCGCTGCTGGCCGACGGCGACGCCTCGGCACCCCCGGCCGCGTCGGGCGCCTGACCCTCTCGGGTATCGTTGCGCCGGTTCCCCGGCACGTCGCGGCTCCGCGGCTCGGCGGGGACCCACGGTGGGTGTAGCTCAGCTGGTAGAGCACCAGGTTGTGGTCCTGGGAGTCGCGGGTTCAAGTCCCGTCACTCACCCCGAGACGAGGCCCCGGTCAGGCGACTGACCGGGGCCTCGGTCGTTCCCGGCACGTCGAGCAGCTCGGTCAGCTCCGCGAACCGGCCCTCGGCCGCGACGGCCGCGTAGCGCCCGCCGAGCTGCCGGCGCAGCGGCGGCTGCCACTGCGCCAGGCGGCCGCGCTGGGCGGGGGTGGTCGGCAGCCCGCCGTCGGCGCGCAGCTGCTCGGCGTGCCCGGCCAGCCGGGCGGCCGCCTCCGGGTCCGCGACCGCCACGGTCTCGGCGAGCAGGTCGAGGCTCTCGGCGACGGCGGCCGGCTGGCCGATGCCGGCGGCGTTCCGGGCCGCCCGCGCGAACAGGCCGGCCGCCGCGGATCGGTCCCCGAGGGCCAGCACCGCCTGCCCCAGGGTCTGCAGCCCCGAGGTGACACCCTCCGGGTAGCCCACCGCCTCGAACACCGCGAGCCCCTCCCGGGCCAGCGCGGCGGCCTCGGCCGGCTCCCCGTCGGCGAGGCAGGTGCGGGCCAGCTGGTCCAGGCGGAGCGCCTCCAGGTGCCGGTCCCCCGCCCGGCGCAGCACGTGCCGGGCGTCGGCCAGCAGCTGCCGGGCCATCGCCGCGTCCCCCTCGTCGAGCGCGGTCCGCGCCCGCAGCACCAGGCCCAGCCCCGTGCCGCTGTCGGAGTGCACGGACCGGTACAGCTCCACCGACCGGTCCTGGGCCGCGGCCGCCTCGGCGAGCCGGTCCTGCGCCCAGCAGGCGGTGCCCAGGTGCAGGAGACTGCGGGCCTCCCCGCCCACGTCGTGGACGGCGGCGAAGCCCGCGGCCGCCTGCCGGCACTCGTCCTCGGCGGCGCGCAGGTCACCCACCGATTCGGCGTGCATGCCCGCGGCCAGGTGCAGCCAGGCGTCCAGGCGCGGCTCGTACGGCCCGGCCGCCCGCGCCGCGGCGATCCACGCCCGCGCCTCGGCGAAGGAGCCCTCGTAGGACCACGCCCACGACAGGGAGCACACCAGCCGGGCGCCCAGCTCCGGGCGAGGCCGGAAGCCGGTGAGGCAGTGGCGCAGCGCCGCGCGCAGGTCGGCCCGGGCGGTGCGCAGGTCGGCGAACCAGCCGGCCTGGTCGGCGCCGCGGATGTTCCGGTCGGCGTCCTCGGCGAAGGCGGCGTACCAGCGGGCGTGCCGGTCGGCGGCGGCCGGCGGCTCCTCCGGGTCGGCCGACAGCCGGTCGGCGGCGTACGCGCGGATGGTGTCGAGCAACCGGAAGTGGTCGTCGTCCCCGGCCGCCACGAGCGACTGGCGCACCAGGCTCAGCAGCACCTGCAGGCCGTCGGTGGCCAGACCGGCGCCGGCCACCTCGACCGCCGCCTCCAGGGGGAAGGCCCCGGCGAAGACCGACAGCCGGTCGAGGAAGCGCGCCTCGTCGGCGGACAGCAGGTCGTAGCTCCGGTCGACCGCGGCCCGCAGCCCCGCGGTCCGGCCGGGGCCGCCGCCCTCCCCCAGCAGCCGCATGCGATCGGCGAGCAACGCGGCGATCTTGCCCGGGCTCAGCGCCGCGGCGTGCCCGGCGGCCAGCTCGATGGCCAGGGGCAGGCCGTCGAGCAGCCGGCACACCGTGCCGACGTCCCCCGCGTTGGCCGCGTCGAGGGCGAAGCCCGGGCGGACGGCGGCGGCGCGGTCGCAGAACAGCTGCACCGCCGGCGACGCGGCGACGGCGGCGAGCGTCGCGTCGGCCGGCCCGGGCACCGGCAGGGGCGGCACCGGCCGGACCAGCTCACCGGCAACGCCGAGCGGCCGGCGGCTGGTGGCCAGCACGCGCAGCTGCGGGCACCCGGCGACGAGGACGGCGACCAGCCGGGCGACCGCGTCGGCGACGTGCTCGCAGGTGTCGAGCACGAGCACCGCGCGACGCGGGCCGATCGCCCGGCGCAGCTCGCCCGCGGCGTCGTCGGCCGAGGCCAGGCCGGTGCCCGTGGCGGCGGCGACCGCGGCCTCCACCGCGGATCCGGCCGGCACGGCTCCGAGGTCCGCCCACCACACCGGGTCGCCGTCGAGGGCCCGCACGACCTCCGCTGCCAGCCGGGTCTTGCCGGCGCCACCCGGGCCGGTCAGCGTGACCAGCCGGTGCCCGGCGAGCAGTCCGCGCACCGCGGCCACCTGGTCCTCGCGGCCGACCAGCGAGGTGAGCGGCTCCGGCACGTGGGAGGCGCCGGGCCCGGGCGGCGGCTCTGCCACGAGCGCGGGCGCGGACCGGTCGGCCGCCGGCACGTCCGCGGAACCGGCCGGGGCGTCGAGGGCCGGGTCCTGGCGCAGGATCCGCCGGGCGAGGTCCTGCAGGTGCGGGCCGGGATCGAGGCCGAGCTCCTCGGCCAGCGCCGACCGGGCCCGGTCGAGGGCCGCCAGCGCGTCGGCCTGGCGCCCGGCCCGGTACAGGGCGAGGGCGTGCTGGCCGTGCAGCCGCTCCCGGAAAGGGTGCTCGCGCACCAGCTGGCCGAGGTCCGGCAGCGCCTCGTCGTGGCGGCCGAGGTCCAGCAGCGCCGCCGCCCGGGCCTCCTGCGCCTGCACCCGCAGCTCCCCGAGCCGGGCGATGTCGGCCTGGGCGAACGCGTCGTCGGCCGCCTCGGCCAGCGCCGGGCCGCGCCACAGGGCCAGGGCCCCGGTCGCGTCGGCCAGCCGGCCGGCCGGGTCGCCGTCCTCCGCCGCCGCGCGGCGCACCAGCTGCTCGAAGCGGTGCGCGTCCACCCGGTCGGGGTCGACCACGAGGCGGTAGCCGGTGGCGGCGCGCTCGATGGCCAGCTCGGGGCCGACCACGGTGCGGCGCAGGTAGGAGACGAGCACGTGCAGCGCGTTGCCGGCGTTCACCGGTGGCTCGGCGCCCCACAGCTGGTCGACGAGCGCGTCCTGCGGCACGGGGTCGCCCCGGCGGATCAGCAGCGCCAGCAGCAGCCGGCGGGGCCGGCCGCGGCGCACCGGCACCGGCCGGCCGGCACGGAGCACCTCCAGCGGGCCCAGCACCAGGAGTTCCACCGGCCGGCTCCTCGACGCACGGGCGATCGCGACGCGGGGACGCTACCCGTGACAGCCGCGCGACAGGGGCGTGACAGGCGCCGGGACGACGGTCGGTGCAGCCGCGGCACAGGGCCGCGGACCACACCGAGGAGTTCCCCGTGTCCCGTCTGCTGCACGTCTCCGCGTCCCCGCGTGGCGCCCGCTCCGAGTCCCTCGCGCTGGCCGCGACGTTCCTCGACACCTACCGGCAGCTCAACCCGCTGGACGACGTCGACACCCTCGACCTCTGGGACGGCACCCTGCCGGAGTTCGGGCCGGCCGCCGCCGCGGCGAAGATGGCGGTCTTCGCCGGCAGCGAGCCCGAGGGCGCGGCCGCCGAGGCGTGGTCCCGGGCGGTCGCGACGTTCCGCCGGCTCGACGCCGCCGACAAGTACCTGTTCAGCGTTCCGATGTGGAACGCCGGCATCCCCTACGTGCTCAAGCAGTTCATCGACGTGGTCAGCCAGCCGGGCATGGTGTTCGGCTTCGACCCGGAGGCCGGCTACACCGGGCTGCTGCAGGGCAGGAAGGCCGCGCTGCTGCTGACCAGCGCCGTCTACGGCCCGGGCCGGCCGCCGTCCTTCGGCTCGGACTTCCAGGGCCCCTACCTGCACGACTGGCTGGCCTGGGCCGGCGTCACCGACGTCGAGGAGGTCTCCTTCCGCCCGAACCTGGCCACCGCCGACGCCGACGCCGCGCGGGTCCGCGCGCACGAGGCGGCCCGCGACCTGGCGGCGAAGTTCTGATGACCGCCGAGACCGTCGTCCGCGGCTTCCTCCGGGACGTGCGCTCGGGGCGGCACCCCGACCGCGCCCGCTGGTACCTCGCGCCGCACGTCCTGGCCCACCAGGGCCGGCCCGGCGCCGAGCGGGAGGTGCTCCGGCGGACCCCCGACGGCTACGCCGACCACGTGCGCGACCTCCAGCGCGACCAGGGCCCGTGGACGTTCGAGGTGCTCGACGTCTCCGCCACCGGCGGGGGGACCGTCGACGTGACGTGGCGGCAGACCGGCGCGGACCTCGAGCACGGCCGCGCCCGCTACCTCGTCGAGGACGGGCGGATCACCGAGTACTGGATCGACGTCGACCGACAGGCCCGCCGGCCTGCCGAGGTCCTCCGCTACACGGCCTTCAGCGCCGACCTGTCCGGCGGCAACCCGGCGGGCGTGGTGCTGGACGCCCGCGGCATGACCGACGAGCTGATGCAGGCGACCGCCGCGGCGGTCGGCTTCTCCGAGACCGCCTTCCTGGTCCCCCGGGGCGACACCGTCGACGTGCGGTACTTCAGCCCGCGCGCCGAGGTGAGCTTCTGCGGGCACGCGACCATCGCCGCGGCGGTCGCCATGGCCGAGCGCACCGGTCCAGGACCGGTGCTGTTCGCCACCGCGGCCGGCCCGGTGCCGGTGGCCACGGAGCGGGCCGCGGACGGCACCTGGATGGCAACGCTGACCAGCGTCCCGCCACGGACCGTCGCCATGCCCGACGGCGACCGCCGGGGCCTGCTGCGCGCGCTGCGCTGGTCGGAGGCCGACCTCGACCCGGCGCTGCCGGTGCGGGTGGCCTACGCCGGCGCCTGGCACCCGGTGGTCGCGGCGGGCAGCCGGGAGCGACTGGCCGCCCTGCACCACGATCACGACGCCCTCGGCGCGCTGATGGAGCGGCGCGGCTGGACGACGGTCGCCCTCGTCTGGCGCGAGGACGCCACCACCTTCCACGCCCGCAACCCCTTCCCGCCCGGCGGGGTCGTGGAGGACCCGGCCACCGGTGCCGCCGCCGCGGCACTCGGCGGCTACCTCCGCGAGCAGGGCCTGGGCCCCCTCCCCGCCACCGTCACCGTCCTGCAGGGCGCCGACATGGGCCGGCCCAGCCGGCTGACCGTCACCGTCCCGCCCGGACCGGACAGCGGCATCCGCGTCAGCGGCACCGCCGTCGCCCTGCCCTCCCCCGCACCGTCTCACCCCGAGGAGCTGTCATGACCGCCACCGCGACCCCGTCGCCCGCGCTCTCCCCCGCCCGTCGCTGGATCACCCACCGCCCGCTGACCGCGTTCGCCGTGCTCGTCACCGCGGGCGGCTGGCCGCTGATGGCCGTGCCGGCGCTGACCGCGCACGGGGTGCTGCCCGGCGGGCCGCTGCCGGCCGAGCCGTTCGTGCTGGCGACGCTCCTGCTGGTGATGCTGCCGGCCGCGCTGGGGGTGACGGCGGTGGTCGACGGCCGCGCCGGCGTGCGGGCACTGCTGGCCCGGGCGTTCCGCTGGCGGTTCCCCGCCGGCTGGTGGGTCGCCGTCCTCGCCGGCCTGCCGGTGGCCACCGTCGCGGTCGGGCTGGCGTCGGGCCGCAGGCTGGAGACCGGCGACCTGGGCGGGGTGCTGCTCGGCGCGCTGGTCTCCACCGTCGGCGCCCTGGTGGTGGTCAACCTGTGGGAGGAGACCGTCTGGGCGGGCTTCCTGCAGGTCCGCGTGCAGGAGCGGCACGGCTTCTGGCCGGCGGCGCTGCTGACGGCGGTCGCCTTCGCCGGCCTCCACGTGCCGCTGCAGCTGACCGGCACGGTGACCGTGGCCTCGGTGGCCACCAGCGTCGGCCTGCTGCTGGTCCTCGGACTGCTGACCCGGGTGCTGGCCGGGGTGGTCCTGGCCGGCACCGGCGGCAGCGTGCTGGCCGTCGGCGTGGTCCACGCGCTGTTCAACGCCGTCACCGACGAGGACGACCTCGCCGCCGGCCTGCTCTCCGGCGGCAGCCCGCTGCTGCCGGCGGTGGCGGCCACGGCGCTGGTCACCGCGCTCGGCGGCCTGGCGCTGCGGGCCCGCGCCCGGCGGCGGGCGTCCGTTCCGGAGCGCTGCGGGCCGCTGCCCCTGTGAGATCCTGGGAGCAGGCCCTCTCCCGGGTCCCCGGACGAGCGGCGCCGTACCCGGACAGCGACAAGACGGCGTTCCAGGAGTGCATCGTGTACTGGCTCGTCCTCGTCCTGTCCGGCGTCCTCGAGGCGGTGTGGGCCACCGCCCTCGGCCGCTCGGAGGGCTTCACCCGCCTCGCGCCGAGCGTGGTCTTCGGCGTCGCGATCATCGGCAGCATGGCCGGCCTGGCCTACGCGATGCGCGGCCTGCCGATCGGCACCGCCTACGCGGTGTGGGTCGGCATCGGCGCGGCGCTGACCGCCGGCTACGCGATGGTCTCCGGGGACGAGCCGTTCTCGGCGCTGCGGGTGTTCCTCCTGCTGGGCATCGTCGGCTGCGTCATCGGGCTGAAGCTGACGCACTGACCCGTGCCGGGTGGGACCGGTGGGGCGCCTGCGCCGAACACGCAGGCTCGGGTGCTTCCGCCACCCGGGCCGGGCTCGGACCCTGGCGACATGACGACTGCCTACGCCTACGGGACCGCGCACTCGGTCGTGATGGTCGGCGCAGTGGGGACCGCCGACGGGCTGCAGCCGCGCCAGATCGGCCCGGCGCACGCCACCATCGGCCGGGTCAACGGCCGCAGTCGCAAGTCGCTGTGCGGCGCCTACGTGGCCGTCGACGAGCACACCCCGTGGCCCCCGGAGGGCTACGAGCCCGACCAGCTGTGCCCGGAGTGCGCGCAGCTGGCGGCCCTGTAGCCCTCCGGGCCGCGGGTCAGCCGCCGGCCACCGAGGGCAGCACCTGCACCTCGGCGCCGTCCCGCACGGTCGTGTCGAGACCGGCGCCGAAGCGGACGTCGTCCCCGTCGACGTAGACGTTGACGAACCGGCGCAGCGCGCCGGTCTCGTCCCGGATCCGCCGGGCCAGCAGCGGGTGCTGGCGGCCCAGGGCGTCCAGCACGCCGGCCAGCGTGCCGCCGGCGGGCACCTCCAGCCGCCGGGCACCTCCGGCCAGGTCGGCCAGGGCGCCGGGCAGCAGCAGCGCGGCGCTCACGGCAGCCGGGCCGCGCGCAGCGACAGGACGTCGGGCAGGTGCTGCGCGACGAGGGTGAACCGGTCGCCCTCGTCGGTGCCGGCGTAGACGCAGCCGTCGCGGGTGCCGACGTAGATCCCGGTCGGGTCGCCCTCGTCGGCGCAGGCGGCGTCGCGCATGACCGCCGACCAGTTGCCGTCGGGCAGCCCCTCGCCCAGCTCGGTCCACGTCTGCCCGCCGTCCCGGGTGCGGTGCACCCTCAGCCGGCCGCCCGGCGGCACGCGCTCCATGTCGGCGACCAGCGGCACCACCCACGCCGTCCCCGGGGTGCTCGGGGAGGACACGATCGGGAAGCCGAAGTCGGCCGGCAGCCCGCCGGCGATCGAGCTCCAGGAGCCGCCGGCGTCGTCGGTGCGGAAGACGCCGAAGTGGTTCTGGGCGTACATCCGGTCGGGGTCGCCGGCGTCGACGGCGACCTTGTGCACGCACTGGCCGTACTCGGGCTCGGGGTCGGGCAGGAAGACCGCGGAGATGCCCCGGTTGCGCGGGGCGAAGCTGCCGCCGCCGTCCTCGCTGACGTAGACGCCGCCGGTGCTCATGGCGACGACGACGCGGTCGCCGGCCGGGTCGGGCAGGACCGTGTGCACCGCTCCCCCGCCGCCGCCGGGCTCCCAGGTGGGCCGGTGCGGGTGGTCCCACAGCCCGCGGACCAGCGAGAAGGTGCAGCCGCCGTCCTCGCTGCGCCACAGCGACTGCGGCTCGCAGCCGGCCCACACCACCCCGGGCCGGTCGGCGGAGTCCGGGCGCAGCTGCCAGACCCGGGCCAGCGCGGCGCCGGTGTCCTCGGGGAAGCGGATGGCGCCGGACTCGGTCTCCTGCCAGCTGCGGCCGAGGTCGTCCGAGCGCATGACCGTCGGCCCCCAGTGGCCGTACTGGATGCCGGCCAGCACCCGCGGCACCGGCCCGCGGGTGTCGACCGACACCGCCGCCACCTCCTGGGCGAGCAGGTGCGGACCGTCGAGGGTCCAGGTGCGGCGGTCGTCGTCACTGCGCGCGAGCCACAGCCCCTTGCGCGTGCCGATGGCGAGCAGGTCGGTCATGGCGCCCTCCCGGTGGGTCCGGGCGCGGACCGGCCGCGCCCTGACCTACAGACCGGCCGGGACGGCCGAACTCATCGCCGGGAGGCGCCGCCCTCCGGGTGCTGCTGCCGGGTGGCGTGCTCGTCGGCGAGGCCGGGGGCCAGCTTCTCGGCCCTGGCCCGCAGCTGCTCGGCGGCCGTGGCGTGCTCGTGCGCGGCGGCCGCGCGCTGCTGGGCCTGCTGCTCCTCCAGCGCGGTCCGCTCGAGGGCCTCGGCGCGCTCGCGGCGGGCCCGGGCGGCCTGCTCCTCGGCCGCCGCGCGCTCCTTGTCGGCCTGCACGCCGCGCAGCTGCGCCTCCTGCAGGTGCTCGCGCGCCTGCTCCCGCTTGCGGGCGGCGCCGATGCGGTTGCGCTTGGCGAGCGCCAGCGCCAGCAGCGCCAGGAGCACCACCACGGCGACGACGATCAGCACGATGACCCAGGTGTCCACGGCGTCCTCCATGGTGTGCGACAGGGACCCGGGAGGTTCCCGCGCGCGCACCGGGGGAAACGCCGCCGGTCAGGCGCTCACTTCAGCGCGCTGCCGGCCTGCCACTGCTCCCAGGGGATGGTCCAGTCGTAGATGTCGCCGTCGGCCGGGCCGAGGTCGGGGCCGACGGAGTTGCGGATCTCGACGATGTCGCCGGGGAGGCTGAAGTCGAAGAACCAGGCCGCCCGGTCGGTCGACATGTTGATGCAGCCGTGGGAGACGTTGCTGTTGCCCTGCTGCGCGACCGACCACGGGGCGGCGTGCACGAACTCGCCGTTGTTGGAGATGCGGACGGCGTACTCGACCGGCGTCCGGTAGCCGCCGGGGGCGTCCACGGGCACGCCGTAGGTGCTGGAGTCCATGACCCGGTTCCGGTTGAGCTCGGTCACCACGTGGACGCCGTTGTGGCTCGGGTTGTCGGGGCTGCCCGCGCTGATCGGGTAGTCCTGCACCAGCTGGTCGTTCTCGTAGACCTGCATCCGGTGGGTGCCGGCGTCGGCGATCGAGACGTGCTTGTCGCCGACGTGGAAGGAGACCGTGCGGTCCTTCTCGCCCCAGATCCCGTCGCCGAAGGAGACGCCGTAGAGGTCGGCCTCCAGGGTGACGTCGATGTTGGCCGGCCAGTAGGTCGACGGGCGGAAGTGCACCTCGGTGTCGCTGAGCCAGCTCCAGACGCCGTCGGTAGGGGTGGAGCTGGTGACCAGCAGGTGGCTCTCGACGGCGGCCTGGTCGGCGACCGGCTCGTCGAAGTACACGCGGATCGGCATGCCCACGCCGACGGTCTGGCCGTCGAGCGGGCCGATGGACGGCGTGGAGACGGTGCCCGGGGTGACCGTGGTGAAGGTGCTCGAGGCCTCGGTCTGCTCGTCGTCGGCGTTCACCGCGGTCGCGGTCAGCGTGTAGGTGGTGCCCCAGGCCAGGTCGGCCTCCGGCGTCCAGACGTCGACCGCGGGGTCCTCCGGCGAGTCGGCCACCGAGCCGGGCACCGGGGCGCCGGCCGCGTCGACCAGGGTGACCTCGCCGAGCTCGCCGCCGTCGACGGTGATCTCCAGCGGGACGACGGGCGAGACGTCGGCCGAGCCGTCGGCCGGGGAGACCGTGACGCTGGCGGGCGCGGCGTCGGCCTCGGTCGGTGCCCCGCCGGACGGGCTGCCGCCCGATCCCCCGTCGTCCTGGCACCCCGCCAGCAGCAGGAGCGCTCCTGCCATGGCCACCGCGGCTGTCCGTCGCATCCGGTCCGACTCCCCTCGCATCCCCCGCTGCACCCGCGCGCGCCCCGGGGCTCTCGTCGGGCCCCAGTGTCCACGCCGGAACCGGAACCGGGACGGCCGCCGCTCCCGCGGTCGCGGGGGGCCCGTCGGCGGTCGCCGCGGCGCTGGTATCGTTCTCCCCCGTCGCCGGGTCGCACCGGGCGACACGCGCCATTAGCTCAATTGGCAGAGCAGCTGACTCTTAATCAGCGGGTTCGGGGTTCGAGTCCCTGATGGCGCACCCACTCCCACTCGACGGCTCCGCCCCCAGGGCGGGGCCGTCCGGCGTTTCCGGGGCCCGCGCCGCGGCCGGGCGGCGAGACGTTCGCCACACCGCACGCGCGGAGGGGCCGGTGCGCTGCTGCGCACCGGCCCCTCGCGTTCCCCCCGTGCGCCGGCGTCCCCGTCCCCCCGGACGTCCGCGGGTCCACCGGCTGTCGTGCGGAACCCGTCGCCGGGTCCCTCCCCCGTGTGCACCGGTGCCCGCGTCCCCCCGTGGCCGCGGGGCACCGGTCGTTCCCCCGTGGACCGGCGTGCCCCGTCCCCCCGGACGACCGCAGGGCACACCAGCCCCTCGTGCACGGACCCGTCGCCGGGTCCGCTCCCCCTCGCCCGGCCGCCGCGTCCCCCCGTGGCCGCGACGGCCGGTCGTGTTCCGCTCCCCGCGGGCCCGGTCCCCCGGCCAGCCACTCCGTCCCCCCGTGCATCGGAGGTGCTGGTCGTCCGGGCCCGCGAGGGGCGCGTCAGGTCACCTCGCCTGGCCGTCCCGCTGGACCGCCGTGAAGGTGAAGTCGAGTGCGCTGCGTGCGCCGGCCACCGCCTCGTCGCTGGCGCCCGCCGGGAGCGTCGCGGTGAGCAGCAGGTGGTCGACCCCGCCGGGCTGGAGGCTGTCGGTCACCGGCAGCGCCTGGTCCAGCAGGACCCGGCCGGAGTAGACGGTCGTCACCGTGCCGCCGCAGCTCCACGCGCCGGCCGAGCCGCTCCACGCGACCGAGCAGTCGCGGACGGTGAGCTGCAGGCCGTTGACCGGGTCGGCGTCCAGCGCGCTGGACGTGGTCGCCGTCGAGGCCAGCGAGACCCGGGCGAGCGCCGCGGACCCGTCGTTGACCAGGTCGATCGGCGAGCTCTCCGAGTCGCCGGCCAGGAAGCTGCCGTTGCTGAACAGCGACAGCGACGCCGCGCCGGCGGCCTTGGTGAGGTCGATGGAGACCACCCCCGTGCCGGTCGTGGTCACCACCGGCGCCGTGCTGTCGGTGAACGTGCCGTAGGTGGCGAGACCGGCGACGGCCCCGGCGACACCCAGGACGGCCACGGAGGCCGCGATCCGGCCGCGGGTGCGGGTCCGGTCGGCGCGCCGGGCGATCTGGTTGCTCACTGCGGTCCTCCTCGTCTCGCGCCGGCGTTCCCGGCGACACAGAGGACTCTGGCGGCCCAACCGCAGGCGCCCCGCCAGGCAACCGCAAGAACGGCGCAAGATGCGCCGACCTGCGTCGACGCCCGGAGCGGGGCCGGGAAGCCGGGTCGCACCGGCGGTGTTCAGCCGGTGTGAGCGGTGCCCGCGAGGTCGACGTCGTCGTGATCGGTGCCGGCCAGGCCGGCCTCGCCACCGCCGCCTCCCTCGCCCGGCAGGGCTTCGCGCCCGAGCAGGAGTTCGTCGTCCTCGACGGGGACGACGGCCCCGGCGGGGCCTGGCGGCACCGGTGGCCCTCGCTGACCGTCGGCACGACCCACCGCGTGCACGACCTGCCCGGCCTGCCGTTCCGGCCCGCGGCCGAGGGGCTGCCCGCCGCCGAGGCGGTGCCGGCCTACTTCGCCGAGTACGAGCGGCGCCTGGCGCTGCCGGTGCACCGGCCGGTGCGCGTGCGGGCCGTGCGCCGTACCGGGGACGGCCGGTTCGCCGTCGACTCCGACGACGGCGGCTGGACCGCGCGCGCGGTCGTCAACGCCACCGGCACCTGGACCGCCCGTTCGTGCCCCGCTATCCCGGCCAGGAGACCTTCGCCGGCCGCCAGCTGCACACCGTCGACTACCGCAGCGCCGCGGAGTTCACGGGACAGTCCGTGGTCGTGGTCGGCGGCGGCGCCTCGGCGGTGCAGCTGCTCGGCGAGATCGCCGAGGTCGCCGCGACCACCTGGGTCACCCGCCGGCCGCCGGTCTGGCGGGAGGGCCCGTTCGGAGAGGCCGAGGGCCGGGCGGCCGTGGCCCGCGTCGAGGCGGCGGTGCGGGAGGGCCGGTCACCGGGCAGCGTGGTGAGCAACACCGGGCTGGTGGTCACCCCGTGGGTGCGCGCCGCCCGCGAGCGCGGCGTCCTCGACCGGTTGCCGGTGTTCGACCGGATCACCCCGGACGGCGTCGCCTGGGACGACGGCCGGTTCGTCCGCGCCGACGCCATCCTGTGGGCCACCGGCTTCCGCGCCGCCGTCGCCCACCTCGCCCCGCTGCACCTGCGTGCCCCCGGGGGTGGCATCCGGCTGGAGGGCACGCACGTCGCCGGGGAGCCGCGGCTGCACCTGGTCGGCTACGGCCCCTCGGCCAGCACGATCGGCGCCAACCGGGCCGGGCAGGCCGCCGCGCGGGAGCTGCGGCGGCTGCTGCGCCCGGTCACCCGCCGCGCCGCCTGATCGGGCAGGCTGCCGGCGTGCCCGCGCAGCTGGTCTTCCTGTCCGGCCCGATCGCCTCGGGCAAGCTCACCACCGGCCGCGCCCTCGCCGCGCTGACCGGCCTGCCGCTGTTCCACAACCACCTGGTCGTCGACGCGCTCCTGGCCGTCTTCCCGTTCGGCAGCCCGGAGTTCGTGGCGCTGCGCGAGGAGTTCTGGCTGCGCACCTTCGCCACCGCCGCCGGCGCCGGGCGGTCGCTGGTGTTCACCTTCGCGCCCGAGCCCACGGTGCCGGCCGGCTTCCCCGACCGCGTACGGCGCACCGTGGAGCAGGCCGGGGGGCGGGTTCGCTTCGTCGAGCTGGCCGTCTCGCCGGCCGTCCAGGAGGCCCGGCTGGCCGCCCCGGACCGGACGGCGTTCGGCAAGCTCACCGACGTCGGCGTCCTCCGCTCCCTGGTCCCCGCCGCGGGCCTCGCCGTGCCGGCCGAGCTGGTGGTCGACACCGACGCGAGCCCGCCGGAGCGCTCGGCCGCCACGATCGCCGCCGCGCTGGGCCTGCCGCGGGGCGGCTGACCGGAGGTCCTCGGGGTCGGATCAGGGTGCGTTCCGGGCGCTCCCCGATGTGGGGGGCGGGTGCCCGCCGACAGCATCGACGGCCATGAGCATCCCGCCGGCGCACGAGGCGGTCACCCCGTGATCGTCGCCTCCGCCCTCACCAAGTCCTACGGCTCCCGGCTCGCCGTCGACGGCGTCTCGTTCACCGTCGAGCCCGGCCGGGTCACCGGCTTCCTCGGCCCGAACGGCGCCGGGAAGTCCACCACCATGCGCATGGTCCTCGGCCTGGACCGGCCCACCTCGGGCACCGTCACCGTCGGCGGCCGCCGCTACCAGGACTCCCCCGCACCACTGCGGGAGGTCGGCGCGCTGCTGGAGGCGCGCGCGGTGCACCCCGGGCGCTCGGCGCGCGGCCACCTGCGCTGGCTGGCCGCGAGCAACGCCATCCCGGCCGCCCGGGTCGAGGAGGTCCTCGGCCTCGTCGGGCTGGAGGCGGTGGCCGGGCAGCGGGTCGGCCGGTTCTCCCTCGGCATGGGCCAGCGGCTGGGCATCGCCGTCGCGCTGCTCGGCGACCCGCCGGTCGTCGTCCTCGACGAGCCGGTCAACGGCCTGGACCCCGAGGGCATCCGGTGGGTGCGCACCCTGGCCCGCGACCTGGCCGCCGAGGGCCGCACCGTCTTCCTGTCCAGCCACCTGATGTCGGAGATGGCGCTGACCGCCGACCACCTGGTCGTCATCGGCCGCGGCCGGGTGCTCGCCGACTGCCCGATGACCGACTTCATCGCCCGGCACGCCACCTCCTCCGTGCGGGTGCGCAGCCCGCACGCGACCGCCGTGGTCGACGTGCTGCGCCGCGCCGGCGCCGAGGTGACCGTCGCCGGCGACGAGCTGCGGGTGCAGGGCATGGACACCGCCGCGGTCGGCGACCTGGTCGGCGCGCACGGGCTGCACCTGCACGAGCTCACCCTCGTCCGGTCCTCGCTCGAGGACGCCTTCATGTCCCTGACCGCCGACAGCGTCGAGTACGGCGCCACCCCCGCCGGAGCTGCCCGATGACCGCCGCCACCGCCGTCCGCACCTCGCCCGTCGCCGCGCGGCGGCCGGGCTTCCCCGACGTGCTGCGCGCCGAGTGGGTCAAGTTCTGGTCGGTGCGCTCCACCACCTGGTCGGTGGTCGCCCTGTTCGCCCTCGGTGCCGGGCTGACCGTGCTGGTCTGCGCCACCAGCGCCGGATGGCTGGCCAGCAGCGAGGCCGACGAGTCGCCGGCGGCGTTCGTGACCTGGGGGCTGATGTTCGCGCAGGTGACCGCCATCGTGCTGGGCACGCTCGTGGTCACCGCCGAGTACGGCACCGGGATGATCCGCGCGACCCTGGCCGCGGTGCCGCGGCGCGGGGCGGTGCTGGCCGCCAAGGCGATCGTGCTGACCGGCACGCTCTTCGTGGCCGGCACCGTCACCGCCGTCGCCGGCTTCCTGGGCGGCAACGCGTTCCTGTCGGCCGAGGGCATCGGCCTGTCGCTGTCGGACGACGGCGTGCTGCGGTCGCTGCTGGGCAGCGGGCTGTACATGGCCGGACTGGGCCTGCTCGCCATGGCCGCCGGGCTGCTGGTGCGGCACACCGCCGCGGCGCTGTCGATCGTGCTCGCCGTCGTCTTCGTCGTGGGCAGCACCGCCTTCCTGCTGCCCGGCGAGTGGGGCGAGTGGGTGGCCAAGCTGCTGCCGGGCAACGCCGGGTCGGCGGTGGCCACGCCGGTGTCGTTCAACCCGCAGCTGCTGGACCCGTGGCCCGGGTTCGCCGTGTTCGCCGCCGAGGTGGCGGTGCTGCTCGGGGTCGCGTGGGTGGCCTTCTCCCGGCGGGACGCCTGAGCCCGCGGCCGGCGGTGCGACAGTGGAGGGGTGACCACCCCCGACGACGCCACCGCCGGCCGCCAGCGCGCCGAGGAGTTCCTGCGCCTCCTGGACACCGACGAGCCGGCCGCCGCCGCCCTGCTCGAGGAGCTCACCGAGGTGCGGGAGCTGGTGTTCCTCGGCGCCGGCATCACCGCCGTCGCCCGCGCCGCGGCCCGCGGCCTGCCGCCCGCGCAGCGCGCCCAGGCCAACACCCGCCAGGTGCGGCTGGGCACGCTGCGCGACGCCAACCGCAACGACCCCGCCGGGCTGCGGACCTGGCTGCGCCGGGCCGGCGAGGAGGTGCAGCTGCTGCGGCAGCTGCAGGCCGCCGCCGACGCCGTCGCGGGCCAGGCATAGGGCGGGCGAGGAGGTCAGAGCGGGCGCTGCATCGCCCGCGACACCCGGTCGTGCACCCGCAGCTGCTCCTCCAGCGCCGGCAGCGTGAGCCGGCCCTGGTCGACCAGCACCCGCCCGGCGACCGTGGTCGTCCACGCCCGCGCCGGGCCGCAGCGCAGCAGCGCCTCCACCGGGTCGCTGTGCGCGCCGGCGAGGGAGACCGGGTCGAGGTCCCAGACCACGAGGTCGGCGGCCGCGCCGACGCGCAGGTGGCCGATCTCGTCGTCCCAGCCCAGGCAGCGGGCCGAGCCGCGGGTGCCGACGTCGAGCGCATCGCGGGCGGTCATCGACGGCGGGCCGCCCAGCAGCCGGCCGACCAGCAGCGCGGCGCGCGCCTCCATCCACAGGGAGGCCGCGTCGGTCGACGCCGAGCCGTCGCAGCCCAGGCCCACCGGCCCGCCCCAGCCGCGGTACTGCTGCACCTTCGCCGTCGCGCCGCAGTGCAGCATGTTCGAGCTCGGGCAGTGCGCCACCCCCACCCCGGCGCGGGCCAGCCGCTGGGCCTCGGCGTCGCTCGGGTAGGCGAAGTGCGCCACCCACGACCGGCCGGTGGCCCAGCCGACGTCCTCGAAGTGCTCGACCGGCGTGCGCCCGTAGACCTCCCGGCAGAAGTCGATCTCCGACTCGGCCTCGGCCAGGTGCGTGTGCAGCCGGACGTCGAGCCGCTCGGCCATCTCCGCGGTGGCCCGCATGAGGCCGTCGTCCACGCTGAACGGCGAGCACGGCGCCAGCCCGATCCGCACCATCGCCCCCGGGCTCGGGTCGTGGTACTTCGCGACCACCCGCTCGCAGTCCTCGAGGATCTGGTCGGCGGTCTGCACCACCGAGCGCGGCGGCAGGTAGCCGTCGTCCTCCGAGCGGCTCATCGAGCCGCGGGTCGGCGCGAACCGGAAGCCGATCTCCTGCGCCGCGGCGATCTCGGCGTCGACCAGGTTCGGCCGGGGGTGCACGTAGAGGTGGTCGGTGGAGGTCGTGCAGCCGCCGAGCAGCAGCTCGGCCAGGCCGACGTAGGTGGAGGTGTACACCGCCTCCTCGTCCAGCCGTGCCCAGATCGGGTACAGCGTGGTGAGCCAGGTGAACAGGTCGCCGTTCACCGCGGGCCCGTACGAGCGGGTGAGGTTCTGGTAGACGTGGTGGTGGGTGTTGACCAGCCCCGGCGTCACCAGCCGGCCGCCGGCGTCGAGCACCCGCGCCGCCTCCGGCGCCGGGTCGGCCGAGCCGCCGTAGCCGCTCACCCGGCCGCCGGTGACGGCGAGCCAGCCGCCGCCGGCCACCTCCAGCCCGGCGTCGAGGTAGAGGTGGGACGCGTTGCGGATCAGCAGGTCCGCGGACATGGGATCTCCGTTCTCCCGGCGCACCGGGGGCGGAAGGGGGTCCCTGTCCCCGGCTCGTCGGGAGGCCGGGATCGTCATCGCGGGAGCGAGCGGGAGCGGGCAGGTCAGGAGTGCGCGGCCCCCACGAGGGACGCGCCGGTGGCGGCGGCGACCAGTTCGGCGGCGCGCTCGGCGACGGCGATGACCGGCCACTGGGTGTTGCAGGTCGGGATGACCGGGATCACCGAGGCATCGGCCACCCACAGCCCGTCGACCCCGCGGACGGCGAGGTCCGGGGTGACGACGGCGTCCTCCCCCGTCCCCATCGCGGCGGTGCCGCAGGAGTGGAAGAACGTGGCGACGCTGCGCCGCACGAAGCGCACCTTGCCGGCCCGGTCCAGCCGCCCGGCCGGCGACACCGGCCCGGTGGTCAGCGCCCGGTAGGGCCCGGTCGCGGCGAGGTCGAGCACCGTGTCGATCGACTCGACCAGCGCCTCGAGGTCCCCGGGCTCGGCGAGGAAGTTCGGCTGGATCTCCAGCGCGGCAGCGGGGTCGGCCGAGCGCAGCCGCACGTGCCCGACGCTGCGGGAGCGCATCAGCCCGGGCGAGACGGCGAAGACCTCGCCGGAGAGGTCGTGCTCGGCGCGGACCTCGGCGCCGGCGTGCGGCCCCTGGACGACGAAGGCGTGCAGGTCGGGGCCGGCGCCGGCCAGCGCGCTGCGCCAGTTGAGCATGCTGCCGCCGCCGTTGTCCCGGACCGGGCCCAGCGGCTGCCGCGCGCGGAAGTTCATGCCCATGAGCAGCGGGTGGTCCTGGTAGTTGCGGCCCACTCCGGGCAGCGGCACCCGGGGCGTCACGCCGACGGCACCGAGCTCGCCGGGGTCGCCGATCCCGGAGAGCAGCAGCAGCCGGGCGGAGTCGATGGCACCGGCGGTCATCACCACCCCGGCGTGGGCTCCGGTGACCGTCGGGACGCCGTCCACCAGGTGCTCGACGCCGGTGGCCCGCCCGCCGGAGAGGACCACGCGGACGACCGGGCTGCCGGTCAGCACCGTGAGGTTGGGCCGGTGCAGCACCGGCTCGAGGTAGCCGCGCACGGTGCTCCACCGCTCGAGCACCCCGTCGGGCCGGGTGGTGGCGTTGAAGGCGGCCAGTGCGGCGCCCTCGTTGCTCGCCCCGTTCGGGTCGTCGACCACCGGCAGGCCGAGCTCCGCGGCGGCCTCCAGCAGCGCGGCGGCCACCGGGTGCGGGGCCCTCGACGTCTCGATCCGCATCGGGCCGCCGGCGCCGCGGTACTCCGAGGCCCCGCCCTCCCAGTCCTCGCTGCGCCGGAAGTACGGCAGCAGCGTCGCCCAGTTCCAGCCGGTCGCCCCGGCCGCCTCCCAGGCGTCGTAGTCGGCCGGGTGCCCCCGGTACCAGAGCATCGCGTTGATGCTGCTGGACCCGCCGAGCACCCGGCCGCGCGGGATGTCGATGACCCGGGAGTCGACCAGCTCCGTGGGCGTGTAGTCGTGGCCCCAGTCGTACGGGCCGCCGAGCAGGGTGGCCCAGCGGGCGGCGTCGACCAGCTCGGGCAGGCCCTCCGAGCCGGGGCCGGCCTCGACCAGCAGCACGCGGCACGCGGGGTCGGCCGACAGCCGGGCGGCCAGCACGCAGCCGGCCGCGCCGCCGCCCACGACCACCAGGTCGTAGGAGGCGGCGAGCGGCCGGGTCGGGGACGTCGTCATCAGTTGTGCTCGCTCGGCCCCATGATCGAGATGCCCTCCGTCGCCTCGACGTGCCGGACGAAGACGTACTTGTCCTCCCGGCCGTCGGAGTGCTTCCGCCGGATCCCCGGCTGGAGCACCCCGTCGGTCTTGGCGACGACGACGTAGGGCTCGGCCGCCGCCAGGCCCTTGGCGCAGTGCTCGTCGAACGCCTCGAGCGTGTCGACGGTGTACGCCTGCTCGATGCCGCTGGCGCGGGCGATGCCGGCGAGGTCCACCCGCCCGGACGCCGTGTGGGTGCGCGGGCCGCCGATCGACTGGTACTGCTCGTTGTCCCAGACGACGATGAACAGGTTCTCCGGCTGCTCGTTGCCGACCGTGGCGAGGATGCCCAGGTTGAACAGCAGCCCGCCGTCGGTGTCCAGCGAGACCACCTGCCGGTGCGGCAGCCCGACGGCGAGGCCGAGCGCCTCCCCGGTCACGCAACCCAGCTGCTGCTGGAACAGGCTCCCCTCCCGCATGTGCGGTGCGGCGTCGTACCACTCGTCCACGGCCCCGCCGAGGGACAGGATGACCAGCGCGTCGGACAGCCGGGCGCCGAGCAGCTCCATGCAGGCGTAGCGGCTCATGCTCATCGGACGAGCTCCCCGGCCAGCACGACCGCCGAGTGGTGGTAGGCGTTGTAGGACCAGTCGTAGGCGTCGGTGACCGCCCGCTCGATCTCGTCGACCCGGCGCACCACCCGGTAGGGGATGCGCAGCGTCTGGAGCAGCGGCTCCATCGTGATGCCGTGCGGGATGGCCCACCAGTTGTTCTCACCGAGGTCGCCGCGGTAGCTCATGATCATGACGACCGGGATGCCGGCGCCCAGGCCCATGCGGGCCAGGTGCTCGGTGGCCGCGCGCAGCCCGGAGTTCTCCATGACCAGCACGGCGCGCTTGCCGGAGAGGAAGACGCCGCCGGCGATCGCCGCGCCCTCTCCCTCGTTGGTGACCGGGATGGTGCGGATGTCCGGAGCGGCGTCCAGCGCCGGGTACAGCTCCTTGAGCAGCGAGTCGGGCAGGTAGGTCGCGATGCTCACGCCCGCCTTCCGCAACCCGCTGAGGACGGCGTCGACCGCCTGGGCCTGCATGGTTCTCCTTCTCTGGCGGGGGTTCGGGACGGGGAGGTCAGGGCCGGAAGCGGGCGCCGGGGTGGCTGTCGGCCAGCCGGCCGCCGCCGGTGCCCATGAGCCGCTGGCGCAGCGGGGTGCCGGCCGGGTGCTCGGCGCACAGGCCGCGCTCGCGCAGGATCGGCAGCACGAGCTCGGCGAACTCCGCGTAGACCTCGGGGCCGCCGAAGGTCGGCTCGAGCATCAGCCCGTCGACGTCGCTGCCGGCGACGATCGCCTCGATCTCGTCGGCCACCTCGACCGGGGAGCCGGTCACCTGGAAGCCGCGGTTGGCCTTGACCCGGAAGCTGTCGAGGACGTCGCGCACCGTGGGCACCGGGGCGCCGGGGCGGACGAAGCGATCGATGAGCGTCTGCCCCTGGTCGCTGCGGATGTCCGTGAGCTGGGTGGCGGGGTCCAGCGCGGTGAGGTCGACGCCGGTGAACCCGGCGAAGATGACCGCGGCGTCCTCGAGCGTGTAGAGCGCCTCGAGCTCGGCCCGCTTGGCCAGCGCCTCCTCCCGCGTCGGGGCGACGGTGACCGTCATCCCGGTGAGCACCTTGATCTCGTCCTTGGCCCGGCCGTGCGCGACGGCCTGGGCGCGGATGTCGGCGACGGTCTCCCCGGCCTTGGCGATCGACTGGCCCTGGATGAGCACCGCCTCGGCGTTGCGGGCGGCGAAGGCCCGGCCGCGGCCGGAGGTGCCGGCCTGGAACAGCACCGGGCTGCGCTGCACCGACGGCGGGACGGCGAAGACCCCGGAGCCGGAGAAGTACCGCCCCTGGCGCTCGATGCGGTGCAGCTTCGCCGGGTCGGCGAAGACGTCGCGCGCCCGGTCGCGGACCAGCGCGTCGTCCTCCCAGCTGCCCTCCCAGAAGGCCAGGCACAGGTCGACGAACTCGTCGGCGGCGTCGTAGCGGCCGTCGTGGGTGCTGGCGTCGGCCAGGCCGAACAGCGAGTCGGTCGTCGACTGGGAGCTGCCGGTGACGATGTTCCAGCCGATCCTGCCGCGGGTGTAGTGGTCGAGGCTGGCGAACCGGCGGGAGGTGGCGTAGGGCCGTTCCACCGTGGTCGGCGAGGTGAGCACGAACCCCAGGGACCCGGTGGCCTGGGCCAGCGCCGAGATGATCAGCATCGGGTCGAAGCCGGGGAACTGGATGCCGTGCGCGGCGACGGCGTCGGGGAACTGCCCGTCGACGGTCGGATAGCCGTAGGTGTCGGCGAAGAACAGGAAGTCGAAGCCGGCGCCGTCCAGCAGCCGGGCGACCTCCACCCAGTAGTCGACCGAGTCGTAGCGGTCGCCCTTGCCGAGCGGATGGGTCCAGGTCGGCATCCCGACGCTGGGGTTCATCATCTCGAACGCGCCGAGCGCGATCGCCTTGGGCACTCAGATCACCGCCACCACGGTCTTGGTCTCCAGGTAGTTCTCCAGGCCCTGCGGGCCGTTCTCGTAGCCCCAGCCGGACTCCTTGTGGCCGCCCTTGGGCAGCTCGGGGCCCAGGAAGGAGTGGCAGTTGATCCACACCGTCCCGGCCTCCAGCCGGCGCGCCACGCGGTGCGCGCTGCTCAGCCCCTCGGTCCAGACGCTGGCCGCCAACCCGTAGCGGGAGTCGTTGGCCCAGTCGAGCACCTCGTCGAGGTCGTCGAAGGGCATGACCGCCGCGACCGGGCCGAAGATCTCCTCCCGCATCAGCCGCATCTCCGAGCGGACGCCGGTGAGCACGGTCGGCTCGACGAAGGTCCCCAGGGCGCCGTCCCGGCCGCCCCCGGTGACCACCTCGACGCCCTCGGCGACGCCCTCGGTGACGAACGCGCTCACCCGCTCGGCCTGCGCGGCGCTCACCAGCGGGCCGAGGTCGGTCTCGGGGTCCAGGCCGTGGCCCAGCCGCAGCCCGCGGCCGTAGGCGGCCAGGCCCTCGACCAGCCGGTCGTGGACGTCGCGGTGGGCGTACACCCGCGCGCTGGCCACGCAGACCTGCCCGCCGTTGTCGAAGATGCCGCGGGCGATGCCCTCCACGGCGGCGTCGACGTCGGCGTCGGGCAGCACGATCGCCGGCGACTTGCCGCCGAGCTCGAGGGTGAGCCGCTTGAGGTCGCCGCCGGCCGCGCGGACCAGCTGCTTGCCGACGGCGGTCGACCCGGTGAAGGCCACCTTGGCCACGCCGGGCGAGTCGACCAGCGCCTGGCCGACCTCCGCGCCGTAGCCGGGGAGCACGTTGACCACCCCGGGCGGCAGGCCCGCCTCGAGGAGGAGCTCGCCCAGCCGCAGCGCGGTGAGCGGGGTGTCCTCGGCCGGCTTCAGGACGACGGTGCAGCCGGCCGCCAGGGCGGGCGCGACCTTCATCGCGGCCATGAGCAGCGGCGAGTTCCACGGCACGATCGCCGCGACCACGCCCACCGGCTCGCGGCGGGTGTAGGCGAACACCTCCCGGCCGGGAGGCGTGCGGGCCAGCGAGGTCGGGATGGTCTGGCCGAGGATCTTGGTCGGCCAGCCCGAGTAGTAGCGGAACTGGCCGGCCGCCGCCGGCACCTCGGCGAACCGGGCGGTGCGCCAGGCCTTGCCCTGGTCGAGGGTCTCCAGCTGGGCCAGCTGGTCGGCGTTGGCCTCGATCAGGTCGGCCACCCGCCACAGCAGGGCCGCCCGGGCGGCCGGCGTCATCCCGGCCCACTCCGGGGAGTGCAGCGCCCGCCGCGCGCCGGCCACGGCGGCCGCCGCGTCCGCCGCGCCGGCCCGTGCCACCTGCGCCAGCACCTCCCCCGTGGCCGGGTCGACGGTGGCGAACACCTCCCCCGAGGCGGCCGGCACCTCGGCCCCGTCGATGAGCAGGCCCTTGGCCGGCCCCTCGAGGAAGGCGTCGGCCCGGCCGTCCCGCAGGCCGAGCGGCCCGATGCCGACGCTCATCGCACCCCGGCGGGGACCGGAGCCGAGAACAGCAGCGAGGAGAGGTGGTCGGTGAGCTCGTGGAACCGCGGCGAGCGCAGCGTCTCCGCCGTGCGCGGCCGGGGCAGGTCGATCTCGACCACCTCGACCACGCGGCCCGGCCGGGGGCTCATGACCGCGACGACGTCGGACAGGAGGACCGCCTCGGCGATGCCGTGGGTGACCATCAGCGTCGTCGGCCGGGACTCCATCCAGATCCGCTGCAGCTCGAAGTTCAGCCGCTGGCGGGTCATGTCGTCCAGCGCGCCGAACGGCTCGTCGAGCAGCAGCACCGAGGGGTCGTTGACCAGCGCGCGGGCGATCGCCGCGCGCTGGCGCATGCCGCCGGACAGCTGCGAGGGCCGCGCGTCCTCGAAGCCGCGCAGGCCGACCAGCTCGATGAGCTCGTCGATCCGCCGGCGGGGGGTCTTCTCCCCCGCCACGTCCCGCGGGAAGCGGATGTTCTTGGCGATGGTCCGCCACGGCAGCAGCGCCGCCTCCTGGAAGGCGATGCCGATCGAGTGCGCCGCCTGCAGCTGGTGCGGGGTGCGCCCGCCGATGGTCACCTGCCCGGCGGTGGGCTCCTCCAGCCCGGCGAGGATCCGCAGCACCGTGGACTTGCCGCACCCGGAGGGGCCCAGCAGCGAGATGAACGAGCCCTGCGGGGTGGCGAGGTCGACCGAGCCGATCGCCTCGACCGTGCCGCGGCCGGTGCGGAAGCTCTTGGTCAGCCCGGAGATCGCGATGCCGGCGCTCACAGCGCGTCCTGGATGGAGGTGTCGAAGAGGTCCTCGACGCCGATGTCGATGCCGAGCTGGGCGATCGTGTCGACCGTCGCCTGCATCTCCTCGTCGGTCATGGTGACCGCCTCGTCGGCGCCCTCGGGCAGCACCAGCTCCTGCATCGCGGCCACCTCGAGCAGCTGCTGCTCGGGGTTGAGCCCCTGGTCGCTGCCGTACTCGTCGACGGTCAGGTCGACGCCCTTCTGCGGGTCCTCGAACAGCGCCTCCCAGCCGCGCTGGGTGCCCCGGAGGAAGGCGGTGAGCAGCTCCGGGTTGCTCTCGATCGTCTCCTCGGTGGCGAAGTAGACGTCGGTGAGCACGTCGAAGCCGAAGTCGGCGAAGAGCATCGTGTGGGTCTCGACGCCCTGCACGTTGAGCTGGCCGGGCTCGTTGATCGAGTAGACGACCTGGCCGTCGACCTCGCCGTTGGCGACCGGCGACGGGTCGAACTGGGTCGGCACGATCGTGAGCTCGTCGGGGTCGATGTCGTTGATGGCCAGGAACAGGTCGAACTGCGTCTGGTTGGCCGCCGCGACGCCGATCCGCTTGCCGATCATGTCCTCGGGCGTCTCGATCGGGGTGCCGGCGAGGCTGACGATGCTGAACGGGCTGCGCTTGAAGCCGGCGCCGATGATCTTGAGCGGGGCGCCCTCGGAGATGGCCGCGGCGACCACCTCGGCGCTGGCGTTGCCGACGGTCGCCGTCCCGGCCGCGACGACGGTGTCGGGGCTGACGTTCGGCCCGCCGGGCAGCCAGTCGAACGCGACGCCCTCCTCCTCGTAGATGCCCTCGCTGTCGGCGATCCAGTGCGCGCCCCACTCGACGGTGGGCAGCCAGCCGAGCTGGTAGGTCAGCTCCTGCGGGGAGTCGGCCGAGGGCTCGCCGGCCTCGGACTCGCCGCCGCACGCGCTGACCGCCAGGCCCGCCGCGAGGAGCATCGCGGCGAAGCCCCGGATGCGGTGCCGGCGACGCTGCGTCCCGGGGAGGGAGGTCATGGGCGTTCCCTTTCACTGGTGCGGGACGCGCCGGCGGTCGCCGGCGCGAGGAGTTCGGGAGGGGCGGCTCAGCCGCCGAGCCGGCGCAGTGCCGCGGACTCCGCCGCGGTGGCCAGCGCGTAGAGCAGGAAGGCGACACCGGTGATGGCGGCGACGCCGGACCAGACGAAGTCGAACTGGGCCCCGGCGGCGGCGCGGAGCATGTCCGAGCCCAGCCCCTCGCCGGTGGCCAGCCACTCGGCCAGCAGCGCGCCGAGCATCGCGGTGGGCGCGGCCACCCGGGCGGAGGCGAGGACCGCCGGCAGCGCGGTGGGCAGCAGCACCCGCAGCGCCGCCTGCCAGCGGCCACCGCCGTTGACCGTGACCAGGTCGCGCCCGGCCGGCGGCGTCCGGTCCATCGCGGTGACCACGGTGACCAGGGTCGGGAAGCAGGTGACCAGGCCGCCGATGAAGAGGACGACGCCCAGGCCGCGGCCGAAGAGCAGCACGAACAGCGGGGTCAGCGCCACGAGCGGCACCGCCCGCATGGCGATGGTGAACGGCAGCACGATCCGGCGGACCGCCGGGCTGACCGCCATCCCGGTGGCCAGCACGAGGGCGGCGACGGTGCCGGACAGGTAGCCGAGCAGGGTGTCGCGGACGGTGGTCCCGAGGGAGGCGAGCAGCTCGGCGCGGTGCGCGGCGGCGTCCGGGTCGGTGAACAGGTGCCCGAAGACGTCGACCGGCGTCTTCATGAAGTACGACGACAGGCCCGACAGCAGCACGCCGACGTGCCAGACGACGAGGATCAGCAGCACGCTCAGCAGCGCCGAGCCCGAGGCGAGGACGCCGCGGCGCAGCGGCCCGCCCGGGCGCTGGGCCGGCGCCGGCAGCGGCTGGATGCCCGTCTGGTGGTTCATCCACGGCACGAGCAGCCGCTCGGCCAGCACGGTGACCAGGTAGAAGGCGGCGGCCAGCAGCGTCGTGTAGAGCGCCAGCGCCCAGGTGCGGGTCACGTCGAGGGACTGCTGGCTGTAGACCATCGCCACGCCGAGGCCCGACCGGGCGCCCAGGTACTCCCCCACCACCGCGCCGAGCACCGAGGCCGGCGCGGCGATCCGCAGGCCGCTGAACAGCGACGGCAGCGCGGCCTGCGCGCGGACCAGCAGCAGCTGGCGCAGCCGCCCGCCGCCGGAGACCCGGACCAGGTCGAGGCTGGTGGTCGAGGCGCTGCGCAGGCCCAGCAGCACCGCGATCATCGTGGTGAAGAAGACGCCCTGCGCGGAGATCACGATCTGCGCCCGCGGCGCGGAGAGGACCGCGCCGATGATCGGCGCCAGCGCCACGATCGGCAGGCAGTACAGCGCCACGAACAGCCGGAACAGCAGCGCCTCGGCCGGGCGGACCAGCACGAACAGCGCCGCCGCGGCGACCGCGACCAGGTTGCCCCACAGCCACCCCTGCGCCGCCTCGGACGCCGTCGTCATGACGTTGGGGAGCGCGAAGGAGGCGTCCTCGACGAAGCGGGCCAGGATCTGCGTCGGCGCGGGCAGCGCGTAGCTGCCGGCCAGCACCGTGCGCCCGGCGACCTCCCAGACCGCGAGGACGGCCAGCGGACCGGTCAGCGGCGTGAGCCGCCCGGCGGCGGTCCGCAGCCGGGACCCGGCCGGGGAGGCGGGCGGGGCCGGGCGCTCGTCGACCGCGGGGGCGGTGTCCGTCACGGGCAGCAGCGGAGGCAGGGCGGTCTCCTCTCGGTGGGCCGGCCGCCCGCCGGAGGACGTCCGGGAGGGGCGCGGCAGGAGCACTCTCTGCCGCGGACGTGACCGCCCCGTGAGGTGCGCGTTTCCGGTGCGTTCCAGCTCGTCCCGCGCTCGGTGACCTGGGCCACGGCCCCCGCTCGGGGGTTTCCCGAGGGGGTCGAGAGCGCGCTCGGGCGGCCCTACATTCACAGCCCCCGACCGAGGAGAGACCCATGCCCCGCCTTGTCACCGCCGATCACGTCGTCCCGATGGACGACGCGCTCTCGGTCCTCCCCGACGGCGCGGTGCTCGTCGACGGCACCACGATCACGGCGGTCGGCCCGGCCGCCGAGCTGGCCGCGCAGCACCCCGGCGCCGAGCGGATCGACCTGCCCGGGCACGTGCTGCTGCCGGGGCTGGTCAACGCCCACCACCACTCCGGGCTGCTGCGCGGCACCGCCGAGCACCTGCCGGTGTGGGAGTGGCTGCGGCTGCACATCGACCCGATGCACCGGGTGCTGCGCGCCGAGGAGGCCGAGGCCGCGGCCTGGCTCTGCTACGCCGAGGGCCTGCTGGCCGGCACCACCACCGTCGTGGACATGTGGCGGTACATGGACGGCGCGGCGCGCGCCGCCGCCGCCCTGGGCAACCGGCTGGTGACGGTGAACTACGTCGGCGCGCACCCCGACCACGACTACTTCGACACCCTCGCCGACAACGAGCGGATGCTGCGCGAGTGGTCCGGCGCCGCGGGCGGCCGGATCGTGCCGTGGGTCGGCCTGGAGCACCCCTTCTACGCCGACCGCGCCGGCCAGCAGCGGGCGATCGACCTGGCCCGCGAGTACGACACCGGCTTCTACACCCACTGCAGCGAGGCCGAGGTCGAGGTCGGCGACTTCCTGCAGCGGACCGGCGCCCGCCCGATGCACGCCCTCGAGCAGCTGGGCTTCTTCGAGGCGCCCCGGGTGGTGCTCGCGCACGCGGTCTGGCTCGACCAGGGCGAGGTCGACCTGATCGCCGCCCGCGGCACGGTGGGGGTCTCGCACAACCCGGTCAGCAACATGAAGCTGGCCAGCGGGATGGCGCCGGTGCGCGAGCTGCTCGCCGCCGGGGTGCCGGTCGGGCTGGGCACCGACGGCGAGAAGGAGAACAACAACCTCGACATGTTCGAGGAGATGAAGGTCGCCTCGCTGCTGGGCAAGCTGCGCGACATGGACGCCGCGGCCATGGACTCCTGGCAGGTGCTGCAGATGGCCACCCGCGGCGGCGCGGCGGCGATGGGGCTGGCCGACCGGATCGGGTCGCTGGAGCCGGGCAAGCAGGCCGACCTGGTCGCCGTCCGCTCCGACACCCCGCGGATGACCCCGCTGCTGGCCGACGGGCCCTACGCCAACGTGCACCACAACCTGGTGCACGCCGTCCGCGGCAGCGACGTCTCCCTGACGATGGTCGCCGGGGAGGTGGTCGTCCGCGACGGCCGGCTGCTCACCGCCGACCTCGGCGAGCTGGTCGACCGGGTGCGGGCGCTGGTGCCGGGGCTGTTCGCCCGCCGCAGCGAGTACCTCGAGGCGGCCGGTGAGCTCAGGGGGATGTTCGCCTGACGCGGCCGGCGGTCAGCGCCAGGGGCAGGCACAGCACGAGGACGGCGGCGACGGCCACGAACGTCCACGGCAGGCCGATGCCGGCGGCGACGAAGCCGAGCGCGAGGGCGCCGATCGCCGTCCCGGCGTCGAAGGAGGCGTTCCACGCGGCGCTGGCGGTGGTGGCGCCGGCGGTCCCGGCGCGGGCGAAGGCGGCGAGCAGGGTCAGGTTCTGCACGCCGCCGTAGCCCGCGCCGAAGACCGCGGCGCCGACGAGCACCCACGCCGCCGCACCGTCCAGGCCGGCGGCCACCAGCGCCATGCCGACCGCGGAGAGGAGCAGCGAGGCCGGGATGAGCACGCGGGTGCCCACCCGGTCGGCGACCACGCCCACCCGCCACCGCACGATCGCGGTGGTGACGCCGAAGACCAGCAGCGCCACGGTGGCCAGCGAGCCGTCGGGGCGCTCGATCGGCACGAACGTGACGATCCCGCCGCCGGCGAGGGTGACCACCAGCAGCACCGCCGACGGGGCGAGCACCGCACCCATCGCGGCGGGGCTGGATCCCCGGGGGGCCGGCGCGCCCTACGGCCGCCGGGTGGTGCGCACCATCGCGCGCACGAACGGCAGCCCGAGCAGCGGCGCGGCGGCCAGCCACGCCAGCCAGCCGGGGTGGCCGGCCAGCACCAGCGCCACCCCGGCCGGGACGGCGGCGAGGTTGGGGATCGCGATGGCCAGGCCGTAGAGGCCGATCGCCTCGCCGCGCCGCTCCGGCGGGGCGACCGCGGCCGCCAGCAGCGCGCCGAGCACGGTGATCACCCCGAAGCCGATGCCGCGCACGGCGGAGATGACCGACAGGGCGACCAGGTCGTCGGTCAGCACGTAGAGCGGGGAGGGCGCGCCGATGCACAGCAGCCCGGCGACCAGCACCGGGCCGGTGCCGAAGCGCGCGGTGGCCGCGGGCACCGAGGACTGGGAGACGATGGTGAGCACCAGGAAGACGGCGGTCACCGCGCCGGCGGTGCTGGCGTCGGCGCCGCCCTGCACGGCGTAGGTGGGCAGCGAGCCCAGGGTGAGGCAGTAGCTGGCGAAGCCGAGGGCGGTGACCCCCAGCAGGGCCCGCATCGCCGGGAGCGCCAGCAGCGACGTCCTGGTCCCCGTCGTCCCGCCGTCCACGCGCACCGCCTCCCCCGGGCCCGAGCGGCCCGGGCACCGAGCATGACCGGCCTGCGGTCGGCGCCCGACGCCGGGGTAGGGACGGCGGCGTGCCCCTGCTGACCGTCGGCCACGGCCCCGAGCGCCGGGCGGAGCTGGGCGCCCGGCTGGCCGCGGCGTCGGTCGACCTGGTCGTCGACGTGCGGCGGTTCCCGGGCAGCCGGAGCAACCCCGACGTCCGCCGGGAGGAGCTGGCCGGGTGGCTGCCCGCCGCCGGCATCGGCTACCGCTGGGAGGAGCGGCTCGGCGGCCGGCGCCGGCTGCCGGCCGGGGAGCCGGTCGCCGACGGCTGGTGGACCGTGGCGCAGTTCGCCGCCTACGCCGCGCACACCCGGACGCCGGAGTTCACCGCCGCCCTGGACGAGGTGCTGGCCGAGGCCGCCGGCGCGACCGTCGCGGTCATGTGCAGCGAGAGCGTGTGGTGGCGCTGCCACCGCCGGGTGCTGGCCGACGTCGTCGTCCTGGCGCGGGGAACGCCGGTCGGCCACCTGATGCCCGCAGGCCGGCTGGCCCCGCACCGGCCCTCGGACGGTGCGGTGGTCGAGGCCGGCGTCGTCCGCTGGCCCTGGGGGGGGGGGGGGGGGGGGGGGGGGGGGGGGGGGGGGGGGGGGGGGGGGGGGGGGGGGGGGGGGGGGGGGGGGGGGGGGGGGGGGGGGGGGGGGGGGGGGGGGGGGGGGGGGGGGGGGGGG